>JAESSH010000054.1 GCA_016764205.1 Sulfurimonas sp. | reverse complement strand
CTCAATATTCAAAGAACTGGAATATTAGATAAGTAAAAGTGAAATACATGAAAGTTACAGTAGAAAAAACAGATGATATAAATATAATTTTTAGTGCTACGATTGCCAATAACTTCATTGAGGAAAGATTTGCACAATTCAAAAAGCAAAAAACTGATACAACAGATGAAAAAATTCAAGAAGAAGTAGAAAGTAAAATACTTCAAGAATTCATCGATGAAGGAATAAAAGAAGCACATATTGATGTTGCTAATGTTCTCGGTCAACCAGGTTTTAGAAAGTACGAGAAGCAAGGTGAAAGTATCTACTATGAATTGGAGCTCTCTACTGCTCCAGAGATTAATGTAAACCTCAAATACTCAGATATAATTCCTTCGTTTACAAGACCAGAAGTAACCTCACAAGAGATTACCGCAAGGCTTTTAGTAGTTGCTAAACAACAAGCTCCTTTTACAAAAACAACACAGGCAAGAACTCTTCAAAATGGAGATATTGCCCTTATAGATTTTGAAGGTTTTATAGATTCTAAGACATTTGAAGGTGGAAGTACAAAGAATTTTAAACTAAAAATTGGCTCAAATGCTTTTATCTCTGGCTTTGAAGAACAGCTTATTGGTATGTTAGAACATGAAGAAAGAAGCATCAAAGTTCGTTTTTCTAAGGATTATATTTCTACAGACTTAGCAGATAAAGAAGCGAATTTTACAGTTAAGCTTCATGAAATCCAAGAACAAAAACCATTGCAAGTAGATGATACCTTTGCAAGAAAGATACTGGGTGATTCAAATGCTACTCTTGATTCTCTTAAGGGGCTACTTCAAACACAACTAGAGGATGAATCCCTCTCAGCCCTTTATAGAAATGAACTTAAACCAAAAATCATAGAAGGACTACTGAGTACATTTCACTTCACCTTACCAAACAATATAGTAGAACAAGAGATAGATACGAGAGTTCATGCTCTCCTTGGGCAACTTAGCGAAGAGGAACTTGCCTTGCAAAAAGATGACAAAAAAAAGTTTCATCAACTTCGAGATTCTGTTAAAGACGAGGCACAAAATGCTGTAAAAATTGCACTTATTGTAGAAGCCTTAGCAAGTAAAAAGGGTGTAAAGGTTAACGAAGAAGAGGTAGTAACAGCACTTAACTACCAAGCGACTATGACAAATCAAGACCCCAAAGAGCTAATAAAGTACCACCAAGAAAACAACTTAATGACTTCAGTAAAAAGTAAACTTTTACAAGACAAACTCTTTCGACAACTTCTTCAACTAGAGGGCTAAAATTTCATTTAGCTCATCTTCATAAATAATCTCTTTAAGAAGAAGTTCTTTTGAGAGTTTTTCAATTTTCCCCCAATGCTCATTCACTAAGTTTCTAGTATTTGTCTCGCCCTCTAACATCCATTTTTCTAAGGCTGTATCAATTTTTTCATGGTAATGTTTTGTGTCAGTAGGTTTGCCCTTGGCATCAATGACACCATTAATGTTAATATATCCTACCTCTTTATCCATACCATAGTATGCAATTGCAGCATAAGCATCTCTTGTAGCTTGTTGAAGGTGATTTGATGCCCCTGTGTCAATCCCATCAGTAGTACCGTACTTTCTAATTTGCGAGGTTCTTCCGGCTAAAGAAACACAGATTTTGTCTTTAAAATCTTTTATTGTCATGTTATCTTGTATATCAGAATAATTATGTGCACAAAAACTTGTTGCATTATCACTAGGCGTTAAACTCACATGCTCTATATGAATATGTGGCATTAGGACCTTAGAAATAACAGCATATCCAGCTTCATAAACAGCAGTTTCTTTAAACATTTGTTCCGGAGATAGGTAGGATTGTTTTTCTCCATATTTAATAATATTAATTTGCTCAATCAAAATCTCTTGACTTATTGCTTCTAAATTATTTCGCAGACAATAGTAAGATGCTTCTTTACCTATCATTTCAAGCTCGGCACCTGTAAGTCCCGTTGTGTGCATAAGAAGCTTATTCATATCAAATGTACCACTAGTAGGTTTCTCTTCAATCGTTCTATTGAGAAAATATCTTCTAGCTTGTTTATCGAGGTTATTAATCTCTATATGAATCTCTACACGCCCTGGTCGAATGATGGCAGGATCTATATTGTCTTTGTAGTTTGTTGCAGCAATTACAAAGACATTTTCATCTTTATTTCCAGAAAAACCATCCATCTCAGATAAGAGTTTATTAATTGGAATTTCTCTATTGTTTTCTTCTCCACGCTTTCCAATCGTATCAATCTCATCTATAAAAATAATAGCGGGTGCATATTGTTTTGCTTTTGCAAACACTTTTTTTGTTTTATCTGCATTGAGTAATTCTAAACCTGTTATAGAAATAAAAGGAAGTTGTGCTTCATTTGCGAAGGCTTTTGCCAACATTGTTTTTCCCGTTCCCGGAGGTCCATAGAGTAACATACCTTTTGGCGGTGCAATTTTAAAGCTCTCTAAACGTTTTGGTTCTTTAAAGAAGTTAATGACCTCATGTAGTCTTGTTTTGGCATGCTCATGTCCAGCAATATCATCAAATGATATATTTGGAATATCAAATACAAGTCCATCTTCACTAAAATCTTTTATTCTCGTCACTTGTTTGAATTTACAGCGAGTGATTTTATAACTAATCACACCATTTCTGTCTGTTATTTTATCTTCAAGTTCTAAGGTTATATTTTTTCTAAACAACTCTTTAACAAGTTTTTCTTCTTCTATAAGCTCATTTACATTCTCATGAAGAAAGTCTATACACTCTTTTGAAATAACAATTTTGACACTTTTAAACTTGTCAGTTGATTTTCCAGTATTCATAATATATTCTGTAATTTTATCAAAAAAGATTACACTTACCTTATCTTTTATACGTCGAGCATCAAGCTCTGGAGCAAAATTAAGTATTTGTATTTTTAAAAAATCAGCAAAATTATTTTTTGCAATAAAGTCTATCTCATATTGTTCACTGAACTCATCAATATAATTTAAAAACACTTTTTTTGCGATTGATTCATAGGCTTCATATGTTAGTTTATTAAATAAAATGATATTTGCTTGTGAAAATCGAGAAACAAGTTCTGGAATAATAGCTTGCTGTGTACCACCACTTCTGCTATCTCTTTTTTCCTCACGCCTTATGGCTTCAAGAATCATAGATTCAGCCTGAATATAATCCTCTTTTACAAGCTCTGTAAACTTGTTGTCAAGGTAAAGTTCTTTTCCTAAGCTTGAAGTAATAATAAAAATAGTTTGTGTAAAGTCCACTACATAGGTGGCATTTTCGTCCGTATATCGGATTTCTTCATTTTCGTTACAGGCATCGTCTGTGATTTTATCCCAACCACAACCATCGCGCATACGACCACCTTCAAAGATTCCAAGAAGATTATTTTGAATGATACTGTCACACTTTTCAAAAGCATCAAGAACAACGATAGACTTCGGATTTCTATGAACAAAACCNGTAAGCTGTCCTACTCCNTAACCTTTCCAACCAACNGGATAGCCATAAAGCTCTCCACCATTTTGTTGGTGGTACTGGGTCATATCAAATTTNATTATTTTATAGTTNGAAAGNTTTTGGCTCATTAGCTCNGCTAANTANGTTTTACCTGTTGCNGGAGAACCTAAAAAAAGGTAGGTNGCCTTNGGGGCATCTGTATTGTCAATGATACTATTTTTCATACTGTTTGCAACAGTATTAATTGCTCTTTCTTGTCCAAACAATTCTTTTGAAAGGGCTATTTTGAGCCTTTGTGCAAACTCTATACGGTTTTGACCTTGATTCATAAACTACCTATTTCCTTGTCGTTAAATATTTTAACACGAGCCTGCTGACCATTTTCCATTCTTTGAAAAAGTTGGTTCACAACAATTCTGTCCACCAGTAAAACTATCTCCACCAAACATTTCTGCCTCCTCCATTGTGTGGTAGTTTTCCCATACAAGCTTACTAGGGTCTTCTACCCAGTATTTATTCGATTTTGCGTAACAACATAAGGCTTCTTCTTGTTTTTCTCCAAGAATATTTACGTCTTTTAATCTTTTCTCAGCAGCCTCAACTGCTTCGTCACTGTCGTATTGAATCCCAATATGGTTTAATCCCTCTTTGCTGTCACTTAAAGAAAGGGCAAAGTTTACAGATGGGTTTTCTAAAACCCATTGAAGATAATCATCTTTTACCTTTGTTGGTTCGTGCCCAAAAAGTGCTGTGTAAAAAAGACGACTTTTCTCTAAGTCTTTTACTGAAATATGCATATGTAATTTGTTCATTATTATTCCTAAATATCTGCTGGATTATATCTACTCTGCTATGAAGAGGATATTAAAGTATTTAACAATTTTTTTAAATGGGAGTGTCATAAGAAGACTTCTTTCCAGATACCTGCGGCACATACTAATCTAAGGTGTGCTGCTGTATTCCTACCCTGACACATTATCTT
>JAESSH010000053.1 GCA_016764205.1 Sulfurimonas sp. | reverse complement strand
GTAATCTTGCCCATACTCTTTTGCACAGGCACCAATCATCCTGGCTTGACTAGCATTTAAATGCCCACCAGGAATACGCATTTTAATCATAAACCGTTCAGGAGTTGCAGGTCTATCATAAATTCCAAAGCATTTTAAAAAATAGCTTTTATCTTCAGCGGGAATAGAAGCATACCCTTCTTTTGCATATCTTTCTAACTGCGAATACGCTTCCTCGCCAGTTCTTTGCTCTTTTATTTTTTCAATTTTATTTAATTTTTTTGCTCGTGCATCGTATGCTTGTTGTAATACTTCCATCTCGAAACTCCGCTTTATATAACTTAAAGGGATAATACCCTTATTTTGCATATAACTGTACTTTTTTTGCTTAGATTTTATACATTCTTAGAAACAAGTTCTAGCTTTATTGTACTACAACCATTCTTCTAGTTTCCCTTCTCTGTCCATATATGTAAGATACACCCTTAAGTCGAACTCTACTTGATGGTACGAGGTTTGCATATGTTCGCATAACTTATAAAATGCCTTGTTATGCTCTTTTTCTTTAAAGTGTGCTAGCTCGTGAACAACTATCATTTCTAAAAACTCTTGGGGTACAGTCTTAAACATAGAAGCTACTCGTATCTCATTTTTTGCTTTTAGTTTNGAGCCTTGAACGCGTGAGATAAAATGATGTGTACCTAAGGCATTATGAATTACATTTATTTTACCATCGTATATAACCTTACTGAGTGGCAATGATTTTTTCATATATTCATTTTTCAAATCAATTACGTACGAGAAAAGTGCCTTGTCATTTTTGAGTGTATGCGAAGTTGGGTACTTGTTTAAAAGGTATGCGGAAAGTTTATTTGCTTCAATGAGATTAGAAACTTGACTTTGTGTTTCTTGTGGATAATGGCTTAAGTATTTTAATTTTTTCAACTATTTCTTTCCCAATGGCAATAACTCATAGTGTACTTTTATATTATTTAGGCTCATTGGCACTGCTTTGTAGTAATAACTACTTCTGCTTATCCCAAGACTTGTACACTGCTCTAATACAGATATTTTATTATGCTTAGACTGCCCATCGGAAATGCCCTTGGGGTACTATTAGAGACTTTTTATTATCAAAGTCCAAGCTCTTTAACTTTCCCGTTGCCCACTCCTCTTTGATGGTTACTTTACCTAGTGCTTTTGCTAATCCATCATTTTCAGTTTTTAACTCGTCTATCTCATCGCGATAAGCTTTAGTAGCTCCAGCTACATCAAATGCAAGTGATGCATTTTCTAAAAATTGAGTTTTCCATTTTCCTAATGATTGAGAAGTGATTTTATATTTACTAGCTATTTGACTTGTAGTCATCTCTTCTCTTAACATTTCTAAGACTATTTTAGTCTTTTGCTCCGCAGTGTATGTTTAACCTTTTTTTCTACTCATAATTTATCTTCATAATTCTTACTTATTTTAACTTTTTTGAAAATAAACCTTACTGTATTGTGTCTTAGATTTTAGGGGCATTATATTACCGCACTACAGAAGAGTATATTGTCAAGATAATTGATAAGTGGCAATATGTAATTGATAAGATAGAAATTTAAAATTAACTGAATGCTTTAAACAACGATTTTACTAAGTTTTGAAATGATTGTATCAACTTTTTTTACAATTTTGGCTATTTTATCTACGATATGAAGTGTGTCGTTTAAACTTTCTATCACTTTATCCGATTCCTGTTTAACCTCATTAAATCTTTCATTTAAAGCATCTAAATCATTGGATTGATTTTTAATTGCTTCTATATCTAAATTATTAAGCTTATCAGCTAACTCTTCGTGTCTAATAATCAACTCTGTATTTGCATTTGCAAACTGACTCGTATCCATTAATTTTTGTATCTCACTATATAGCTTCTCTAAAGACTCGTATAGTGTATTATCTATTGACATTTATTCATCTCCTTTTAAACTTTTTCTATAATCCTTAATTGATTCAACATGTGTTTTTAAATCATAAAAGACTCTTTTTAACTCATCTTTATTTATATCATCTCTTTTGAGTGATTCAATCACTTTTTTATGCATTTTTGACATAAGTGTAACTGAATTAGAAAGAGCTATAAACTCTTTATTTAAGTTGTTAATACGTTTTTGTATTATAGATAGTTCTGCGTACATATTGAGTCGATTTTCTAATGNATCAACTAAAGGGATACATTTCCTATTTTTGTCTTTTACTTGGCAATATGTATATGGTTTATTTAAAATATGAGTCTTAATATTATTTTGCTTATTAAGTGAACGCCTTAGTAAGTTCTTCCAGTTATCTAAATCTTTACTCAACATATCAATTGATGGCTGTACCCATTTATCTGAGATTAAAATAATCTCTTTGAGCTTCTTGAGTCGGATATGTTCCCCGTAGCTTTTTAGTAATCCATTTAATGCAATCGAAAATATTTGCATATCTTTTTGAGATACCTCTATAGATATTGCTTTGTTCTCGGAAAGTTTTTTTACACTCTCATGTAGTTTTAATGTGCTTTCATCAATCTTGTCATTATGGCTATCTCCTGAGAGTACTACCATAGCCTCTGAAAATGTTAAAAGATTTTTCAATGTTTTCATCTGTCCTGAATAATCTATTTTTTTTATCTCTAAATCGCTAACTGTAGCTCCATCCCTTACTGCTTGATAATATTTTGCTGTTTGCATATTATCAATAGTGTTTTTATAGGAACTAATAATATTTTCTTGAGCTATCTTTGAATTTTTTGCATAGCTTGATAACAACTCTTTAGTATCTTTGGATACACATCCTGATAATGTTAATAGTACTACGATAGCGAAGAATAATATTTTTATATATTGCACAATCATTCCTTTTACTTATTTATTTCTTTGTTTAGCAAATCCAAGTAATTTCTTTGAATACTCACTCATACTATGATCATCGAATCCTGCTTTACCCCAAGTTGATACTACACGCTTTATAACAATTGTATAAAGTACAAAAATATTTGGGCTATGTCTTAAAGTTACATTGCCATCACTATTAGAAGATAAAAATATCAAGTCTCCATAATGAGTATATCCATAGAATTTTTTACGAAGCCATTCTGATAGTGAAGCAGTCAGAGAAAACATCCTTAATAAAGTAAGAAAGAATGCCATCCCTGCACCAAATGGAATTCTAGGTACTATGTCAGCATTATGAACTACTCTATATACTGGTGTTTTTATTTTTTCAAAAAACTTATCATCGGCTGCACGTGGACCACCAAATGTATAAGTAGCTCCTGTACTGTCTGAACCTAAGTATCTTGTAGCAATAATTGCTAAAGCACCACCAAGGGAGTGACCAGTAAAATAAAGTGGTAAAGATTTAAATTTATCTTCATTAAGTACTGTTTGGATTTCTTCTTGGACTTTTCCAAAAGCTTCCATAAATCCTTGATGTACTCTACTTCCATCATTTTCTGGTACTGGAACAAGACTAGCCCTTACATCTGTCTTTATATCTGTAAAATTAATCTCTGTTCCACGAAATGCTAATATCAGCATACCTTCAAAAGTTTTTGTTGGATTTACTTTAACAAGTATCGCTTCTGTATTTTTTGTTGAAAATACTTTTTCTAAACTCATCTCATTATTTTTCAATGTATTACCAACAAGACTTGAGTCATCTTCAAATTGTGCTACACGCTTAATAAGTGCTTTAAGTACTTCCTCCCCAGCTTCTTTCTGTATCTCGTCACTTATTTGATTAACTAAGGATTTTATACTTACATCTTCTGGAAGTTTATCATATACAAGCCTAGAAAGCTCAGCCATAACATATGCCGTACGGTCTGAATACGCCGCACGTTTTATTGGTAATGTTTTATCTAAAAGTTCTTTATCAAAATAGCTCATGGTACCCCTTATCTAATACAGCAGACTCTAATGCATTTCCAAAGTTATTTGGATTCACTTGTTTCCAATTTAGTTCAAATAATATATCTTATAATGCCCCTAAAAATCAAGACAACCTTTCTAAAGATTTAATTTCATCCTCTATTGTTACCTTAGCCTACAGTTTTTAGATATTCAAGATAAACATTCATTGGTTTTCTATACTTCAAACTTGAATGGAATCTCTTAAAGTTGTATTTGTACATGTAAGCTTTTACGCCTTCTTTTAACTTGGAATGTCCCCTATAAACTAGACAAATTTTAATTCAGTAATTTGGATGTCATATTTTTTCAGTAACTGAGTATGTTCATAACTTGTATACTGACTACCTTGGTCTGAATTAAATATTTTAGGTTTAGGATATTTTTCAAGTGCATCTTCTAAAACATCAGTTGCAAGTGTTGCGTCCATTGGGTTTGATATTTTATAAGCAAGTATAGCCTTACTATGCCAGTCTATTACAGCTGCCAAATACATAAACTCACCATTTATGCGGATATATGTAATATCTCCGCTCCAGACTTCATTTGGAGTTGGTACATAAATAGTTTTTCTTCTTCCAACTTTAGTCCAGTACTGTTTGAGTAGATACTCATAAATCGGATGTGCTTGATTTTTGAGGCTTGTGAGTTTTCTTTTTGTTGGATAGATAGCTTGTATACCGAGTATACCCATATATTTTAAAACTCTATTCTTTCCTACTACATAGCCATCTTCTTTGAGTTGTTCATAGATAAATCTATAACCATACTCTGAGTTTTCAGTGGCTATCTCATCAATTTTATGAAGTAGTTTTATATTATTTAATGCCGACAACTGTTATAGTACTTTTAGCTTCATCAACTTTATACACTATCGTATACCCCTTGAATATTAAATCCCTTATATTTTCATCTTCAAAATAAATAGACTTCCTAAATTTATAAGGCATATGTAGTAAATTATTCACGGTTTTATCTAGTTCACTCTTAAAGCTAAATGCTCTCGTTTTACTGTCCTTGGAAATATAAGTAATAATAGCTTGAAGGCTGAAGATATACTTTTCACTTCTTATAATTTCCATTATAGGGTTTTCATAAACTCATTCATCTTCTGATTATACTCTTCTTGCGTGAGTAGTTTAGTTTTTCCCTTTTGTATTTCATCAAAAGCATCATTAAAGTATGTTTTATCTTCTTGATATTCTAGTAATTTAAGTGCTTCACTCATTCTTTCATATTCATCTTTAGAAACTAAAACCGCTTCAACCTTGTTATTTTTTAGTATTGCAAATTTTTTCATAGTAGAATTTTTAATTTGCGACAGATAACTTCCAAATTTTTTAGCAAATTCTGACGAGGGTATTAATTCATTTGTAGTATAAGTAACCATAGGTATCATTCCTTCTGGATATATTCCGTAATATTATACGGATATTATAGCACATAAATAGCTTTGTTAAAAGTGGTTATAATTATATAAATAAAAATATACAAGGTTTATACAATGACTTTACATTTAACTGCTTCAGAGAGTGTATCTCACAAAATATTATCTTTTTTAGAGTCACTTACTAAACAAGGTGAGTCTATAGAAATTATAGATGATGCAATCTATAAATATGAAAAAGCTGGAATCCTAAAGGGTTTAGAGCAAGTTGAAAAAAACAATATAAGCTCATCGGATGAACTTATTGAAGAGTTAAATAAATAACTTTAATGAGAGTAAATTTTTCTCACGACTCAAAAGAGTCTATATTTACACTTAAAAACCACATTTCAAAGGACAATCCTTCTCGAGCAAAACAATATACTGTAAAACTGGTACAAAGAATCAGAGATATGCTTGGGCATCCTTATATTGGAAAAGTCAATGCCACATTTGATGATGACACGGTTCGTGAAATTGTTTTAGATGGCATGAAAATCATTTATAAAATATATCCTAATAGTATTGCCGTATTAATGATTTATAGATATATTGATTTTGATGAATCGAGCATGGAAGTAAAATAAAATCTTTAGCTTCTTACATGTTTCAGTACTTTCAAACTATGCAATAATTTATTTAATCCACCTTATCTTTATCTAAATATTTATTTGCATAAATAAATATGGGAATAATAATGCTTAATAATAAAAACAAGAATATAACAATTGTATATTTAAGAATTGCACTCACATAGCTATATCCCTTTAGAAACTTTATAATTTTCTTGTATTTTAATACCCTCGTACCTCGTTCTTCTATGTTCTATTTCACCGCTTATTTCCATTTCTTTAAACTTTAAACCATCTGGTACTTCTTTTGAGTGAAGTTGTACTGCTGTTTGTTTGTAGTTTGGTTCACCCGATTTTGGACAGAAACTTTCGTTTGTGAGTGTGTTAATGAGTTGTGTGTTGTAGTGAAAAGGAACAAAAATATTTCCTTCTCGTACAGCCTCTGTTACTCGTACCATTATCTCTTTTACTCGTCCTCTTTGACTTGAGACATCCATTCTGTCGCCACTTTTTACTTTTAATATTTTTGCATCTTTTGGATTTATATCTACCCACGCTTCTGGTGCTAGATCATTTAAGATGTCTATTGAGCGTGTTTTTGTGCGTGTATGCCATTGCTCAACTGTTCTTCCAGTATTTAGGATTAAAGGAAATTTTTTGTTTATTGGCTCTGCCATTGCAAACCAGTCTCCACAAATAAGGTTTGCTTTTTTATCCTTCGTACGAAAGGCAATATCAGGAGAGTAAAGGCGTTTTGTTCCAAGTGGTCTTTGCTCGTTACAAGGCCATTGGATACCACCATTTTTTTCTAAAAGCTCATACGTCATTCCAGAATAATCACATAACTGTCCCTTACTTACTTCTTTCATCTCATTAAAAGCATCTATTGGTTTACTCCACCCAGCATATAAAAGTTCATTCATCCCATCAAAGTACTTAGAAAAATCGAGAACAATATCAAAGTCACTTTTTGTATCCCCTAAAGGCTCAACAGCTTTGTTTGTACGGTTACATCGTCGCTCTGAGTTTGTGTATACACCTTCTTTTTCTCCCCATGTTGCAGCGGAGAAAACTACGTCAGCGATTTGTGCTGTGTCTGAGAGAAAAGCATCTTGAACTACGAGTAAGTCCAACTTCGCTAAGGTTTTTCTTAATTTTGCTTGATTCACAAAACTAACAAGTGGGTTTGTTGCCACCACCCAAAGTGCTTTTATCTCTCCTCTGTCTATTGCATCGATTATTTCAGCATATTTATATCCACGCTCTGTAGGAAGAATATTTTCAGGTACATTTGCTATTTTTGCATAAGATTTTAAAGCCGTAGAATCCCCAAAGTTTCTATACCCTGGAAGTGAAGAAGTAAAACCAAATTCTCGTGTTCCCATTGCGTTACATTGNCCTGTNATAGAAAAAGGTCCAGCACCCTCACGTCCAATTTGTCCTGTTAAAAGNTGNANGTTTATAATGGCACTTACAGTATCTGTTCCCATAAAAGACTGGTTTACTCCCATCGTCCATGCGGAGAGAACAGCATCTTGTACGACAAACTGCTTGGCTAGTTCATACAAGGTTTTTACATCGATTCCAGTTATGTTTGCTACTTCTTGTGGAGGATACGCTTGAAGATGTTTTTTGAGTTCTTTATAGCCGTTTGTATTTGCCTGTATATAGCCTTCATTTTCCCAGCCTTGCTCTATTACGATGTAGGCAAGTCCATTAAAAAGTGCTAAATCTGTCCTTGGTTTTATTGGTACGAATGTTGTCGCCATTTGTGAAGTTTTTGAAGCTCTTGGGTCTATTACAATAATCTTAGGTTTATTTTTATTTTTAGCAAGGTGAAGTTTTAAAATCGGATGATTATCCGAAATATTTGCACCGATAAGAAAGATTGTATTTGCTTTTTGGAAATCTTCATATGCCCCTACTGGACCATCTGAACCTAAGGACTGCTTATACCCCATAACTGCAGAAGACATACAAAGCGTTGTGTTTCCATCGTAGTTGTTTGTACGAAGTCCGAGCTGAACAAACTTACCAAGTGCGTAAAACTCTTCTGTTAAGAGTTGCCCTGTTGAGAGTACACCGACAGCTTTTTCACCATGCACTTTTGCAATTCTCTTAAACTCTGTAGCTACCTTAGAATAAGCATCATCCCAGCTTGAAGCAACAAGTTTTCCATCTTTTCTCATAAGTGGTGTAGTTACCCTTTCTTTTGAGTTAATAAGCTGATGCTCACTCAAGCCTTTTGGACAAAGTGTTCCCATATTTACATCGTGTTTTGGGTCCCCTTTTGTGTACACCGCTTTGCCATTCTTTACACCGATGTAAAGTCCACAACCAACACCACAATAACCACAGGTTGAGTAAACCCATTTATCTGGCTTTTTCTCAGCTGCGATTATTCCAAACATTGGATCAGGGGAAAGTTTGTACTTGGCCTCTTTTATATCAAAACCTAAAAAATTCTTTACTGCTTGTATCATAATCTCTCCCCTTTAATAAACTTTATCATGTGTTCCTATATCTATAGGAATAATTTCATCTTCTTTAATTATAAAGTCAATAATTACTCTGTATTGTAAATTCAGCGATATAGAATAATATTCTCCCATATTTCCTGTTAATTTGTGTAGTCTTAATGAAGGATGATAAGGATTACCTTCTAANGTNTTCATAGTNTTNATNTANCTATCAAACATATCTGGATGCTTTTTTAGAAATTTTGTTATNTTTTTAAAATAACTNTCAGTTGTAAGTATCTTATAATGCACTTTTTANTTCTTCTTCATGNTCTGAAGCAGTTTGTANNTTNTACCTACCTTTTTCTATATCTTTCATTGTATTTATGTATGCAAGGTCAAGTTCATTCGCTCGAAGCTCTTTATATCTCTCAATATCAAGCACAACATACTTATCTTTACCACGTACATTTATTGTTAGCTCATCAAATTTACTTAAGAGCTTATCAAAAATGGAGACACCTCTTGTTTTTATTTCATTTGCACTAATTATCATGAGAGTATCCTTAAAAGTACTTTTAATAGTATTATAGCACAACTAATTTCTAAAACCTTGGTTAATCTCTTTGTTTACCTACAAAAAAACCACCTGCCATGCCTAAAGGTACGACGGTCACATAAAATAAAAACCTATCACTTAACTCACTCAAAAGCACTAAAACAAGTGAGAAAAACAATGTTAAACCAGCCGCGTAAAATGAATTCGAGCTTATGAGAACTATTACAAAAAGAGGTAAGATAATCCCTCCAAGAACAATAGAAACAAAACGAAACAGCTTCATATTTTTAAAGTTTTCATCATAAAGTCTTGCCGTACGTAAAAGTTGGTACTCATTTTTATCTTCACTTTTTAGCTCTCGTAAATCTTCAAAAGTAAAAAATATTTGGGCAAGTGCGCCTAACATTCCCACGACTATAAGGGGTAGTGCCACATCAAACATACCTAAGGTCATAGCTGTTAGTCCCATCATTAAAGAGCCTACATACGCTACTCCAAAAAATTTCATATTTGTAGTTTTTCTATCCCATGATGGACGGGCTTTAATTCTATAAATCATACTCTGTGCATGAATTCCATACACTCCAACAAGAAGTGTAATAAGCTCTGTAAAGAGACGTATACCTGTGTTTACCTCAAAGAAGTAAAGTGCAATGACAACATTCATCAAAATTGCAAATACTCCTAAGGCTAAGGCTTCACGTGAAAGCCATGATGTTTTTATGTTTTTCACCGCAGTAAGCGCTAAAAATGGACGTCCTAAATGAAGTGCCGAGAGAGGAAGCCCAAGTGCGGCTGGTAACATCACTAAAAATGCCATAATCCAGTTTGGGGACCCAAAACTAAACAAACTTAACAAATCACCTAAAAATAAAACAATAAATCCACCTAAAGATATTTGCGTTAAAACAGTCATAAATACAAGTGGAATTTCTGGATGTGATGGTTTAAGTATATGTTCATCTACCTCACTCATTTGAGGCAAGTTTTCTGGTAATGTATACCGTGTAGTTGAGTTTGTGATTCTAGCATCGGGAAGAAATGGCATATTTGCCTGTTTGTCAATATCTTCTTCTAACCACTCTTTCACATTAACAGTCTCAATCATAATAGCACCCGATGGACATGCTTGAACACAGGCAGGAGTTTCACCAACATCCATTTTTTCTTGGCACATATCGCATTTTGTAACTATCTTTCGCTCTTCATGATAGGTTGGAACTCCATAAGGACAGTTCCATGTACAGTAATGACACCCTATACAAGTATCATCTTCATGAATTACAATCCCAGTTTCTTCTATTTTAATATAAGAATTAGTAGGACAACCTATAAGACATTCAGGGTCAATACAATGATTGCAACTCATTGAGTTAAAGAGTTGAGAAAAGGCTGGAAATTCTCCACCTTCCATTTCTCCAACTCTTCTCCATTTTATATCGGCAGGATTATTGTTTTGCTCATTACAGGCAACCTCACAACAATGACAACCTACACAGGCTGTGGCATCGAAGTGAAAACGGTACTGTTCACCTTCTTTTAGAGGAGGCATATCTAAAGAGTAATTGCCACACTGCATTCCAGTATCAGCTTTATGGTTGAGTAGATTCTCTAAGAGCGTTTGCATAATATAATATATCCTTAACTATTAAGAGAAGTATACATAAAGTTTAAATAAAAAAAATTCTTTCTTGCTTAGTATTTAATCATACGAATGAGCTTTAATCCTCCGAACCTTTAACAGCTTCAAAAAGACTATCAAAAGCATTTTGAGAAGAAACTTCAACTTCTCTGATTTTTGCCAAGGATTCAGCATATTTCGTATCTTGATGTAATTTTATAGATTTTCGTAAACCTTTATGAACGTTTGTATGCTCTTTATTAATCTCACTCAAACGAGAGTTTCCTTTTAAGAATGTACTCGTAGCTTCACCATACCACTTTTTAAATCTACAAGAATTTTCATCTAAAATATCTACCGACTTTGACGTTAACAGTGCCTTATACACTTGAATGTTTAAAGCAATATGATCGATTTTTCCAACATTAACATGAAGTTCATTTGTTACCTCTTGCGTTTTGGCTCGAATAATATTAGAGTTTGCAACAACTTCTCCAATACCTCCGTTAAATAAGTCTAGAATATCGAGGACCTTAGCAGTTTCTTCATTAAATGTATTACTTATTTCCATCATTGAGTTTGAATTTTGTTTAAGGGAGTTAATATTTATTTCAACTTCTGATGTTGCTTTTTGTGTTCGCTCAGCTAGTTTTCTAACCTCATCAGCAACAACNGCAAAACCACGTCCATGTTCNCCTGCACGGGCTGCTTCAATAGCGGCATTTAATGCAAGTANATTTGTTTGATCTGAAATNTCNTTAATCATATTAATAATTTCAGCAATCGCAGAAACGCTTTCGTTTAGAGAGGTNGAATCATCTCCTANNGTTGTTGTNTATTCTTGAATNTTATCTATACTTTGTACTATCTCAGATGTTTCTTCCTCAACACTTATCATTTTTTCTGTAGTAGTAGTGTTTAACACGTTAATATCTTCAAGTGTNNNAAGNGGACTATCTANTGTTTTTTGTAAAAATTTATTTCCATTTTCATAACTTTNTAATAATGTTTNTANTATTTCATCTTGCTTTGTGTCAACATCCTGCTCTAAAGAGCTNGNCTCTAANTCTGAAATTTTGTTTCTTAAAGNTTCTAGTTCANTTTCATACTNCCTAATCTCCTCCGCATGTATTTCTTTTAATTTATTTTATTTTTTTAGCACTACCAAACATAGTATTTTCCTCTTTNTTNTCATAGTATNTAGTAATGTAACATTTAAAAAGTAATACTAAGATTAAAAAGTATATTATTTGTTTAAATATTAGGCATCATGTCATATTGTTCTCATATAAAATATCTTATAATTACAAAGAACTTACGCGTTAGAGGATAATATATGTCAGTATTTACAAAATTAAAAGGACAAGGGCATACACCTACNCTTTTTGCTTCCTTTATATATTTTGATTTAAGCTTTATGATTTGGACACTCCTTGGACCACTCTCCTCAGAAATCATAGAATCACTCGCACTCACAGGCTTTATCATGTCAACAAGTCAAAAAGCAACCTTACTTTCGCTTCCAATTCTCTCCGGAGCGCTCTTACGTATAGTCCTTGGGTTTAGTGTTGATAAGTTTGGTGCAAAAAAGACAGCACTCACCTCTCAATTCATAGTAATTGTAGCGCTTTTATCCACTTACTTTTTAGGTGGTTCTATTAGCTATAACTCTTTACTTCTTGTTGGCTTACTCTTAGGTTTTGCTGGCGCTTCATTTGCCGTAGCACTTCCACAAGCTGGTCAGTGGTATCCACCAAAATTTCAAGGTCTTGTTCTTGGTATTGCTGGTTCTGCATACTTTGGAGTTGTTATGGGATTTATATTTGCTCCAAAAATTGCCGAGCATTATGGNTGGCAAACAGTATTCTTAATTGCTGGGCTATTAGCTATCATTTTATTTATCGCTTATGCATTCCTTGCGAAAGATGCACCCAGTACCATTTATAAGGTTCATCCAAAAAAGATTAAAGACTATTGGAAACTACTCAAAAACAGAGATACATGGTGGTTTAACTTTTTTTATGCGATTAGCTTTGGTGGTTTTGTTGGATTTGGTGTATTTTTAAAACTCTACCTTACAGATACCTACCCTCAAGAAATGCAAGACCTAGGTCTTACTTGGTTTGGGGAAAATAACATTAAGGTTATGGCAGGGTATATCGGTGCCTTATGTATTTTTGCGGGTACTATTCTTCGGCCTATCGGTGGAGCAATCGCAGATAAAATCGGCGGTATAAAAGCCTTGTATATTTTCTTTAGTATTGTTCTGGTTATGGTAACTATTAATGCTACGCTTCCTCTCGCTTTTGAACTTATTATTTTAGTATTTATCATTACTATGGCTAGTCTTGGTATGGCGAATGGAGCTGTATTTCAACTCGTACCTCAACGTTTTGCTAAAGACATTGGAATCATGGTTGGAATTGTTGGAGCGGCTGGTGGACTCGGCGGGACTGCACTCATAAAAACCTTAGGCTATTCAAAAGATGCTTTTGGCAGTTATAGTGTAGGTTTTTTAATTTTTTCTGCTGTTGTTCTTATCGCAATCATAGGTTTAAGTATGGTAAAAACGCGCTGGAGAACAACATGGGGGCTTCAATCAGGAGGAATGATATAGCCCGATCACCTCGTTTAGTGTCGAGGCTTCTTTCTCCTTTTCTTCTCTTGTTTAGGTGCAGGAGTTGGGCTAAACCCTTCTATCTCTTTTTCTTGCATCTCACAACGCATTGCGTATTCTATGCTTTGTAACATTTTTTCATCATCTGAAGAAACAAAAGCTATCGAGCTTCCTACTTCATCAACTAAACGTATACGATTGAAATAATCTTGTGGGTCTAATGACAGATCATAACTAATCATACACTCTGCAATGTTTTTTAACTCTAAGACTTGAAGAATCATATCTGTAGTAATCAAAAGTCTTGTTTCTTTTACACTAAAAGAGCGTCGGGCATCTTCTATTTGCTCTTTCCTATGATTTCCATGAACAGCCAAGGCTTTTACGGACTTCTCTTGTAAATATTTTTCTAAACTATCTGCACTTTTTTTACTCTTACATACAACAACAACCTGCTTGGCTTGTATTTTCTCTAGTAAAAGTGCTAAGGCTTTTGGTTTATCATGCCCAGCTACAAAGTACATGTCCTGTGCTGTTCGCTTTGCTATACTTATAAAATCATAATACTTTTTTTCTTTTGCTTCTTCTATTTCTTCCATTTTTTTTCCTTTTTTTATGCTCTCTTACTTAACTTTCTTATAAACACGACCTTGAGGTAGTCACCCTCTTTAAAATCTGAACTCACTCTAAAGTCTTTTGGTAAAGAATAACTTTCCTCTACTTTAAACTCTAATCTCAACTCTTTAAATGCTTTTTTTATAAAATCTCTAAATGTCATCATAGAAAAATTAGCTGCATTTGTAGAAGCGATAATAACTCCATTTTCACTCGTAATTGCAATAGCTTCTTTTAAAAGACTTACATAATCTTTTTTAGCAGAAAAAGTACGTTTTTTACTCCGTGCAAAACTTGGAGGATCAAGAACTACAACATCAAACAAAAGTTTTTTACGCAGGGCATATTTAAAGTAGTTAAAAACATCTTCTACAATTATTTCTTGTTCTTCAATCTTGTTGACTTCAAACTGTTCACGCGTTTTAGAAAGACTTCTTTTTGCTACATCTACACTTGTCGTTTTTTTTGCTCCACCTAAGGCAGCATACACCGAAAAAGATCCTGTGTATGAAAATGTATTTAAAACTGTTTTGTCTTTTGAGTATGTATCTCTTAGCCTTTTACGTACATTTTTTTGATCAAGAAAGATACCAACCATTGCACCATCATCAAGGTAAACAGCAAAGTTCACTCCATTTTCTTTTACCACTAAAGGCTCTGGGGCTTTTTGCCCAAACAAAAAGTCTCCAGAATCATCAAGGTACTTTCCTTTAGTATCAAAGCGTTTCTTTTCATATATTCCTTTATACGCAACACTCTGTTTTAAAGCCTCAAAAATCATCTCTCTAAATTCATAAATACCTAAGCTATACCAAGTAATAACATAATAAGCATCATAATTATCAATAGTTACACCACCTACACCATCGCCCTCACCATTAAAAATTCTAAAGGCTGTTGTAGACTTATCATCAAAAAATTCTTTTCTGTACTCTATAGCTGCTTTAATCTTTTGTGCAAAAAATGCAGTATTTATATTTGTTTCTTTATCTAAAGATAAAATCCATCCGCAGCCTTTGTTTTGAATTCCATAATAAGCCTTAGCAATAAACTGAGATTTAGAGTCATATAAATCCAAGATACTGCCCTCATTCTCAAGTTTCTCTAAGGAATCAATTGATTCTTTGTGAATCAAAGGGTACCCATCTTTATACTTTTGTACATAGTCTGGTTTTATACTTATTTTGATCTCTTTATCCATCATGCAATTATAGAATTCTATAATAAAATCAAGGCTTAAATGAACAAATTTATCTTATATATACGCTGTAACGCTAGCTGTGACACATATACTGTACAATATATCTTAGGAAAAAAATATAGGATCAAAGAGAATATCTAAAATAAAATCTTTCCAATGAAACGATACATAAAGTCTACCAAATACAACTAAAATACAAAGGTGCCTCCAATGAAAATATCTTGTCCCTCATGTGAAAGTGAACTGATTGAAGCGAAATTATTTCAAGTACTCCATCCGATGGAATGTCCTGATTGCAACAAAGAACTTGAGTTCAAAATAAATACAGCTTCCTATATCCCATTATTAATAAGTATGATACTCATAATAATGGGACTCAATAGCTTTAATATTATTAATGATATGCTATATCAATTTCTTTTAGCAATAGGATTAGTTATCATTCTAGTCGTTATTGTACGTAGTAAAATAATTGCAAGAGAAATAAAAAAGTACTCAAATCCTTACTAAGCTTATCTCCAAAAAAATTTCAAAATCTCCTTATCCTTACAGTTCTTTGCAGATATAATACAAGTAAAGAACAAGGATGCTCATGACTCATTCAAACATAAATACTTCAGGATTTTCGCTTGCAAAAAGCAAAGAACTTATAGGTGATGACTTTTATGATATAAAAACAATTGGTGACTTAACTGTTGCCATCGTTTGTGATGGTGTTGGCTCAGCCCTAGAAGGTCAAGCGGCTGCAAAACGTACAACAAATTTTCTTTTAACCAATCTTAAACAAAAACCAAAAACATGGAGTATTGAAAAGTCTATTAAGTCATTTATAAGCTCCATTAACTCTATTCTTTATAAAGAATCTCAGGTAAATTATGAAAGAAGTGAACTTGTTACTACGCTTAGCATTGTTGTCATTATGGGAAATCGTTTATATGGTGCGAATGTTGGTGATTCAAGAGTGTACCTTCAACGTGACTCAAAGTTAGTACAGCTCTCTTTTGATCATGTTGTGGAGGAAGAAGGTTATGAGGGTGTTCTCACACAGGCTATTGGCATTAGTGAGAATACAGAACCTTACTATTTTGAAAACATTGTAGAAAAAAATGACAAAATATTACTTTGCACTGATGGTTTATATACCCTTATCAAAGATGATATACTCAATACCTCTATGAACTACGGAGCGCATTCACTCGTAAAAAAAGCGAGTAGGTCACAAAACGATAATCTCCCCGACGATACAACTGCTGTCATTATAGAAATACTCCAAGCAGATGAGCTTCAAGAGTTGAAGTTACAAAACCTTCTTATTCCAAAGTCTTTAAAAAAGGGGGCTCTGATTGATGGTTACTTACTTGAAGAATCCCTTATTCAAAACGATAGAACATGGAAGTGCAGTAAAAAAACAAAACAGTATGTTATAAAATTTGCACCTGCAGAATGTTTAGAAGACGAAGCCTCACTTGACTTGTTTGTAAAAGAAGCTTGGAATGCGAAAAGACTAAAGGCTTCCTTTTTCCCTAAGGCTGTCATTCCAAAAAACCGTACACAACGTTACTATGTAATGCAATTTTTTAAAGGTGAAGATTTAGATGGTTTTTTAGCACATAAACACATTACGATTGATGATTCTATTGAGTTAGCAAAAACACTTTTAGAAATGTCCCAGTTTTTACTTAAATACGATCTTGTGCATGGAGATATAAAACCTAATAATGTCATGATTGCAAAAGACCATAAAGAAAACCTTGAGTTTAAAATCATCGACTTTGGAAGTATTACAGAAATATTCTCTTCAAATTCTAAGGCAGGAACACCTTCATTTTTGTCTCCTGAAAGGTTTAAGGGAGAATCTATTAGCGAGGCAAGTGAGATTTTTTCCATCGGTGTAACACTCTATCTCGCCATTACAGGAAAGTTTCCTTTTGGAGAGATAGAACCTTTTCAAACACCTCACTTTAAAGAAGCAAAAAAACCAAGTTTATATAACTCAAATATTCCAGACTGGCTAGACTCTGTGATTCTTCGCTCTATAGCAATAGATAAAGAAAGAAGGTACTCACACTACTTGGAGATGGCACATGAGCTTAAGTACCCCCAAAAAGTAAAACCATTCTTTAAAAAGAATGCTTCATTTATGGAACGTTCTCCCCTGACTTTTTATAAAACAGGCTTCATTATAATGACACTACTTAATCTTTTTCTTCTTGTGTGGATAAATAAAAATTAAACTAGTCTAAAGATATTGATATTTGTTATCAGTATCAAGATATTTTAAGCTTTCTTTGTGTATTATTCTAATAACAATTATCAACAAGGAGCTCAATGACAGTACATACAATTTAAATAAAAATACATATGAAGATACTTTCGCGTATTGTATTTCCTTTTATTCCTAATGAAGAACATTAGTATGTTGGTTTAAAAGTACAAAAAGTATTAGCTAATAATTACTCTCCTTTTTATGGCTAGACAAAGAATTAAATTTTCACTCCTTTACAAAAAGACTGCATGAACTTTTTGTATGTTTAATAAATATTTTATAAAGAAGTAGCTCTATCACTTTCATACGAGTGGATAAAGCTACTTACCCCTTAAATCATCAATACTTTTAAATACAAAACTCTCAGCACCGAAAAGATTTTTTATAGATTCTGATGCAGGATTTTTACAAAGTTCTTCAAGCGTATCAAACTGAATGATTTCTCCATTTTCGATATACCCTATTTTATCACTCAGTAGTATTGCCTCTCGGGGGCAATGCGTTACAAAAATAGCAGTCTTATTATGCTGTTTAATAATCTCTTTTATTTCAGAAATAAGCTTTTCTTTGAGTGTTGTGTCTATACTTGAAAATGGTTCATCAAAAAGAATGAGTTCACTCTCTCTTGCTAAAACTCTCGCTATTGCAACACGCTGTTGTTGCCCACCACTAATTTGATGTGGATATTTATTTTTCATATCTTGCATATTAATCATCTCCAGCAAGTCTTGGAGGCGTTTATTCTTCTCTTGCTTTGTTTGCTTAAGCATACCAAAAGAGATATTTTTAGCTATATTCAAGTGTGGAAACAAGGCATAATTTTGAAATACAAAACCAATATTGCGTTGCTCAGGACTTATAAGGGTAGAATCATCAAACATTACTTTTTTATCATACACACAGGTACCAGAGTCAGCTTCTTCAAATCCAGCAATAATATTGAGTATGGTACTTTTTCCACTTCCACTTTCACCAAGAAGAGAAATAATCTCGCCATTTTCAATACTTAGATTGATATTTTTAAGGACTTCAAGACTCCCAAATGTTTTTGATACATTTTTTATTTTCAACATCCTAGTTTTCCTTTTTCTCTTCAATATTACTTACTATNACAGGNATAAAGCANANGANNACAATGAGTAAAGCATAAATAGCNCTTTCTTGGATCATCGTATTTCCAGCNAATTCATAGGTTTTCGTTGAAAGAGTTTCATAATTAAATGGTCGNAGAACAAGTGTCAANGGTAANTCTTTTACAACATCTACAAAAACAAGTAAAAATCCAAAGAAAAGTGTTTTNTTCATGAGNGGNANTTCCACTCTTAAAAGTGTTTGCCAATANTTTANACCCAANTTTCTCGATGCCTTGTTAATATTTATACTCACTCNCTCAAAGTTAGATTCTGTCATATTTATCCCAACTGCTAAAAAACGTACAATGTATCCAAATACCATNGCAAACAATGTCCCACTTATAAGAAGTTCATNAAGNGANAAAATTTCANTAAGATAATTATCAATATCTCCAAATAAACTAAGTACTCCAACACCAATNACAATACCAGGAATAGCATAACCAATACCAGCNAANTTTGTAAGATACTTTGTATAGGTATTGGTNTAAATNCGTAAGGTATACGAGATAAAAAATGCTAANAACATAATNATAAGNGCACTNAANGATGATGCTATAAAACTATTNAAAATAACCGNAAAAAATTCATCATCAATNATCTCACTTGCATATCGCAGAGAATAAAATACTATCCANATAAAAGGAATAACAAAACCAAATAGAATTGGAATAGCTANNAANATATATGCAAGTGTTTTTTTATACCCAAGNAGCACNTCTCTTTTTAANACTTTAGAAATAGATTCACTTTTATAAGANTTATTTCCACGGCTAAANTTTTCAATACTTAATAAAACAAAAATGATGCTCATAGCAACNATACTTAGGTACACAGCACTTTGAGGATCATTGAGACCAAACCATGAAGTATANATGGCAGTACTTAGCGTATCAACACCATAATAAGACACAGTNCCATACTCATTAACAACCTCCATAANCACNAGNGCTAAACTTCCNACAATAGCAGGACGAGATANAGGTAAAATNACATGGTANAAAAGTTCAAACTTACTTTTTCCAAGTGAAAGAGCAGGATAAAGTAAGGCTGAAGAGCTTTTTAAAAATGAACTTTTTACAATGAGATAGATATAAGGATAAAGCCCAAGACTTAGAATTACAGCGACGCTATTAAANNTAAGNACATTAAAATAGCTTTTNTCNACNAGACCTATATCTTTTAAAAAAAGGTGTANAGGACTAAANTAGCCNAATATATCGCTNTATATATAGCCNAANATATAAGTTGGAATCACAAAAGGNANTGCTAAAAGAATAGAAATGACAGGAAGAAATCTAAAAGAATAAAAAGTAGTTATATAAGCGCTTACAATACCAAAAATAAGTGATAGTATACAAACAAAGAAAATAAGTGTGAGTGTATTTAAAATATAATCATTCAGTACCGTTTCTTTAAGATGAACAAGTGTATCACTCTGCCCTCCTAAGGAGTATAAAAAGAGAGAAATGATGGGTAACAATAAGATCAAGGTAATCAAAGAACTACTGAATATATATTTATTTAAAAGTTTCACGCTTATCTATCCCAACCTACTTGATGAAAAATTTTAACAGCATCTCTATTTTTTGTACCTATCTTATATAAAGAAGTTTCATCTTCTTTAAAANTTCCCCAAGATAAGAGCAACTNCGAAACNTTTGCCTNCGGNTTTACTGGGTATTCAAAATTTACCTTTGCAAACTCTTCNTGTGCCTCTACAGATACCAAAAATTCTATAAATTTNTGAGCATTGNTTTTGTTTTTTGAATNTTTAACAACTCCAGCGCCAGAGACGTTAATNTGCGTTCCNCCCTCACCTTCACNTTGATTTGGAAANAACACACCAATAAGTTCTGCAGTAGCCTTATCNGCATAACTTCTTCCGCCCATAAGTTGTCCTATGTAATAAGT
Organism: Sulfurimonas sp.; assembly: GCA_016764205.1. Next base: position 5,897 of record JAESSH010000053.1, on the reverse strand, counting down.
ATTTACAATAGTAATATCGCCCATTCCAGCAGCTATTGCACGAAGGCTGTCTTTNTCAACACCTGTTGGTTTTCTTGCCATATTTTTTTTAATATCCTCTGCCCACTCTTTTGCTTTTTTTTCTCCCTTTCTTACAATAAAAGATGCTAAAAGGGATTGGTTATACACCTCTGTTGACTTTGTTATAACAATTCTATCTTCATATTTAGCCTCACTAAGTGCCTCATANGTACTCAGTTCNTCTTTTTTNACCTCATCAATATTATAAGCAATAACTCTTGCNCGTTTTGTAATNCCAAACCAAAGATTNTCTTTATCTTTTAAGTGTGCAGGAANCGTANCNTCTAAATANTCTGATTGTANAGCCTCAAATATACCTTTNCTTCGTGCNAANTCNAGCATTCCAACATCNGTTGTNAGTAAAACATCNGCCTTGGTATATTTNCCTTCTTTCTCAATCCTTTTAATNAGTTCAGCTGAACTTGCTTTAATCAGGTTAACCTTGATNCCAGNTTGTTTTTCAAANAGTTTATATAACTTTTTATCCACNGCATAATGCCTATGNGAATATACATTTACAACTTCACTNGCACATAAAAATGTACTTATGAAGATACTAAGTGAGAGAATAATTTTATACATTAATTGTCTTCCTTTATAAGGTGTTCGTATCGTTCATCCGTAAGTAANTTCATAAAAGCAACAAGNGCTTTCACCTTTCTNTCACTTAATGCCTTACCTTGCTTNAGAAGTTTTTTATCTTCTGAGGCAATTTTTACCTCAGGTTCATCCCATTTCTTTCCAGTCTCAGGATTTAGANTNCGNTCTTTATTTANATATTTATCNTAAAANTTNACTACNGTTGANAGCTTCACAAATACACCATTATGCATGTATGGTCCTGTTACNGCTATATTTCTNAGTGTTGANACTTTAATCTTTCCATCGTATTTTTTATCATNTACAGCNGGATTATTTAAGAGTCCATGGTCTATAAATGTTTTTGAATCAACTACATTTTTCTCCATCAAGGCATNGTTNCTTGGAACNCCAATATTATGATACTTGTAATTTGTAAATGTTTCTCTTGNAGCATCTTCTTTTTTTAANACATGACAAGAGGCACANTTNGTATTGTTATTACTAAAAAAGAGNGTTCTTCCTAAATCTTCAAGAANGCTCAAGTCNTACTCATCTCTTAAANANCTATCATACTTNCTATCAAAGGGAGAAAATTCTTTTGTTCCNTCAAAGGNNGCAATTGCTTTTGCCATCATNGCGTAGGTNTATTGNGAATCNTTAANAACATCTTCGCCGTATACTTTTTTAAANATCTTGTTATACGANACATCNTTTTNTAGCCTATCTCTAAGATACGCTTTTGAAGGAAGTGCCATNTCAACTNGATTTAANGGTGGTCCNTCTGCNTGATNTNTNAGNNNNTGTGCACGNCCATCATANAACTGTCCACCNNTATACTCTTGTTTCTTAGNNTCATANNTAAATGNAGGACTAAACACAGCNTAAGATGCAGTTGGTGCATTTCTATCACCTATGCTTTTTAAATCATCTCCTAAGCTTCCAGCTCCACCTACTCCATTGTCTCTGTTGTCAATAAATCCATNTTCTGGATTATGNCAGGTAGAACAACTTTGATTACCATTTTTTGAAAGAATTGGATCAAAAAANAATTGTTGTCCAAGAATAATTTCATCTTGTNTCTCNTCTTGTNTCTCTTTTGCATTACATCCATTCAGTAAAAGTATACNTGCACTTATACAAAATAGTATTTTNANTTTATTTTTCATACTTTAACCTTNAGTANTTTTNTAAATGGCGTGAATAANAGTTGGGTAAGNGTTTGGTATTCATTNTTANCNAANCCTAGTCTNATTTTTTCATTTTTATGTGNCCCTGANACTTCAAGTGTTCNAAANAGAGTATCCCAAANACTTAAGTAACCACCAAANTTTTTATTTNTNTACTTNGTACNNTGATGAAGCTGATGTGCAAAAGGAGATATAAATATTTTTTCTAAAAAATCTGGATANGTGATTCTTATATGAGAATGTCTCAAATTAGAACCNGCCAAAGAAAANAGAAAAAGTAAAATATTTACACCAAGTATATCAAANACACTTATCATNGCACCAAAAAGAAATACAAACANNCCTGTNACAAACCCTATNCTAAAAGCATATCGAAANCCAAAAAGAAGNTTTTCCATAGGATGCACTCTATAAAAAGTGATAGGNGTAAGTACCTTTGCACTATGATGCACCTTATGAAANTCCCAAAGAAAAGGGACGATATGAAGAAGTCTATGAAGCCANTAACGCGTNAAGTCACTCACNACAAAAAGCGTAAGTGTAAAAAGAATCATTACCTGAGTATATGAAAAAGAAGTNAGCTTNANAAAACCATACATATCTANGAGATANTCNTANGTAAAAAGAGANACTTCATTNATTCCAATAACAAGAGGTANNATAAGAATTGTTTTTATAAAAAAAGAAAGTGCAAAATATTTATAATCAAGNACAGCACTCTTATGNAGCCATANTTTTTTACTTAANTTTACTCGTCTTTGNCTTTNGTATGTNCCNANATANANNGCNGCAATNGNTAAAGATGAAANAATATAAAGCCAATATATTCTTTTGTTAGAATCAAATAAAGAATAAGCAGAATCGAGTAGGTTAATCTCCATCNGCATCCAATATTTTTGAAGTGATTTTAAGTTTACCTATAAGAGAAATATAATAAGTAATATGAAGCTTTTTNAGCACTTTATAAAGAGGCTTAGCCTGAGNAAAGTCATCATTTTTTATNTNTCTCAANTCTTCGAGTGCCTTGTTTAAATATTTAACAGCATCATAAAGNTCATCTTGNACTTCATACGANTCNATCATTGTTGCAAAATTATTAAAATCTTGTTTTGCTAATACCTGGAGATGTGTATTTAAAATAGCTTCAATAGCCAAAGTAGAGTTTTTACTTATATAGTACTCGCCCCTTTGGTTATCTATTTTACCCTTATACTTTCTACTGAGTCCCGCAGGGTCTCCAACCCTCCATTCTTTGAGTTTATATGAGTTTTCTATAAGCGCATTTAACATCATAGCATTTGCTTTTTTCTCATCGCCAACAAACAATTCTTTTGACTCTTCATATCCTTCTTGAATCTCTTGCAAGTTTTCTTCTAATTTATTTATAATAATAAGAGCTATGTTCTTTACTCGTTTATTTTTTAAGTTTTTTGTATATAAAATATATTCTAAAGCATTAATCGTTTTATGAGAATTTTTATATAAAGAGACAGATAAATCTTCATTATCTTCTATGATTAAGTCTAATTGCTCTTTAATATCTTCATTTCCCTGATGAAAGATATCAATATATCTCGGTGTATCAAGATAGTTGTCATCTAAATCACCAAGTACATAAAAAGCCTCAACACTTTTCCATGCTTGTACAAGTTTTGTAAAGTTATTTTTTGCCCTTACTTCCTCACATGCTTTTATATCTTCTCTTACTTGTTTTGCAACAATTTTTGTATTTGTAATATTTTTTAAAAGTATGTTTTTATAAATAGATTCTAAACTTTCATTTGCAAATAGTGTGCTGTACATCAACAACATTCCTAGTATATACTTCATTTTATAACTCCTTAATGTATTGTATGACTTTTTCTCTGTCTTGAGCAGATAAGTTCATAAAATTCTTTTTAACTCTTTTTGCTTCGCCATCATGCCAAAGAATAGCTTCTTCTACGCTTTTAGCTCTTCCATCATGGAGCAAGGCAATACCTGTTTTTGCGGTTAAGATATATTTACCTATTCCCCAAAGTGGTGCAGTGCGCCATTCTCTTGGACTTGCCTTAAACTCAATTCTAGCGTCACTTAAATTTTCTCCCATGTCATGGAGTAAAATATCTGAAAATGGCTTTACTTCATAGCCATTTTCAAGTGTAAATGAGGGAGTATGGCATTGCACACAACCAATACTAGCAAATAACTTTTCACCTTTTTCTTGTGTTATAGTTGACTTTGGTATTTTTAAATTCTTCAAATAAAAAGAAATAGCCTTCAGTCTTTTTAGAGGTATGTCAAAACTTGTTTGTCCTCGAACCTTGTCGCCTTTTGGAGCTTTTAAGCATTCCGTCTGAGATTTTGTACAATTCTCATTAGGAAAATATATATTTGTTAAACTCATATCATTTGAAGCCGCAGCTGCAGTTTGATGAAGTACAGAAGCAGAAGAAGCTTTATACGAGAAACGTCCTACACGAAAATCTTTATCTTGTGTAGAGTATACAATATTTGCCTTACCTGAAATCCCATCTCCATCTCTATCATCAATATCTTCATTTGCTAGTATTTGTTTATCGGTGATTTTTTCCAATAAGCCTANTCCTATAAGTGCTGGTGCTAAACGATTTGTAATGCTTACATCCTTATTCATAGAACCATATTGTAAGTCCCTGAGTTTATTNTNNATACCAGCNANTGGTTGTTTTAAAANNACCACAGAACCATCNGGATANACAAGAGGAAGTCTCTTATACCTAANAATGGGCTTTGCCTCGTAAGGGACTCCAGGNANTCCATTTATACTAATTTGNGCACCATATCTTTNNTCTTCTACAAATCCTGTGTATTTTAACATTTTTTTGTGTACNTTAGAGTCNGTCGATGGAATCGAGAGACGTGTAACATAGGCACGAGAAATAGTATTTTTCTTTGTAAAAAGAGAACCACGTCCATTCCTTGGATGACAATTTATACANGTATTTGAATTAAATAATGGTCCNAAACCATCTCTCGCTGTTGTNGCNGAAGGTGCTTCTACCCAAGGAACAGTAAANAANCTTTTNCCAAGCATAAAGCTATCTTGTTCTTCATTATTTAAGTCACGTACTTGTTTCATCAGNACTGTTTTATTTTTTGTGTTTGTNGTATATTTTAAATCNAGTTCTTTTTGTATCCCGGCATNAGAATCTACTANAACGAGNAAAAGCCCCATAGCAATAGCTAAGGGGCTTTTCTCTAAATAAGACTTAGAGTTTNTNNTACTAAAACTTTGTTTCTTCAGCATCAGTTACATCTTCAATAGAAAGATTAACACCATTTGCAAGAGCAACAAAAACCATTTTATCNCCAAGTTTTCTTAACTCATTTTTGAGTTTTACAATAACTTTAGTTTGTGGATCGTTGGGTTGAATCTGGTAGTCAAAATGTCTACTTGTTTTTGCAATAGAATCAATAGAGGCAATTTTTATTTCTATTTTGCTCATAAGTTTCATGAGTTCATCTTTAGCTTCTGTTTGCATTGCATCAATCGGAGCAGCACCAAAATCAACATCTTTATATGTTCCCATTAAAATATTTTTAAAACCTTGGTAGTTTGTTGCTATATCTCTATGTGTATTATCAGAAAAACAAGAATGTTCATCTTCTTCACTTGGAGTTAAAACTGCAACAGCAATTCTTTCATTTGCAACTTCAGACTTGATAAATACACCCATACCTGCAAAAATAGTCTTTTTTGCAATTTTAGCATCTATGTTTTTTGAGGCATCTTCTCCCTCTAAAGTTCCAAGTAAAGCTCCTCTATAACATCCTGTTGAATTTATCATACAGTCCACACTGATATTTTTCGACCATGCACCAGCAACTACAGTTAAATCAGATACAATTTTAGCTGCAGCTACTTCTAGGTATGCTAATCTTCTCTGGGCATTTGCTTCTGTAGTAAAGTCACTTAAGGCTCTTTGCCCTGAAGTCATTGCACCATTAGATACAGAATCTTTTACAAAAGAAGCATAATCTTGATCTTGTCCCCAAAGTAAAAATTCAATAGCGTGGTATCCTGTTGCAACATTAGCGTCGCCACCA
>JAESSH010000052.1 GCA_016764205.1 Sulfurimonas sp. | reverse complement strand
GTGGAAATATATGCTCACTTTCGAAATGTCTTATATCAATAAGTGATAAATTTATACTTTTTGCCTCCATTGCATCATGGTATTTAATATCTCCTGTTAAAAAACAATCTGCCTCTATTTCTTTTAATAAAGAACAACCAGAACCAGTTACAAGAGCAACCCTTTTTAGTTTTTCGTGACATTTTACGCATTTAATGTATTCTAAATTAAATGCTTTTGCTATTTTTTTTGCAAAAGTATCAAAACTTTCATTGACATCAATATACGCAATAAAACCATCTTTCTTTGCTATCTTATATCCTAGTATCTCTTGGACAACATAATCGTTTAGATGTGTAATGTCAAAATTTGTATGCATTGCAATATTTGATATATTTTTTTGTATCATTTTACGAATTAAATTTGCTGGATATTTATCAAATTCTAGTTCTTTTAGTCCACTAAAGATGAGAGGATGATGTGTAATGAGTAAGGTGTCATTTTCGAGTGAATCAAGTAATTCTTCATCAATATCTATACTTAATGCAATTTTTTTTACCTCTTGAGCGTATTCACCAACTAAAAGACCTGAGTTATCCCATTTTTCTTGTAAGTCAAAAGGTGATAGTTCATCAAGAAGCTTGTAAATATCAGCTATTTTCATCTATTTCTTGTGCCTTTTTTTCAAATATTTCCCCATTCATCTCATCACCCTGCTTTTTATAAATTTTTGCAGCTTCACTATACGCAAAAGGATTTCCATCATCCTGCTCTATAGAATCAAGAAAATATTCTAATGCTTCTTCATCTCTGTTTTGTAAAGAGAGTGTATATCCCATTTTAAAAAGCGTTTCGGCATTATTTGGTTCTTTAATATTTGCTTCGCTATAAATTGCTAAAGCCTTATCAAGATTACCCTCTTCTCTTGCTTCATCTGCTTTTTCCATCAATGAAGAAGAGCTGAGTGTTGAAAAAGATTCTGCTGTTCTTTGCTCTTTATTTTCTTCATTGGAGTCGGAGGAATCAGTATCCGTATCTTGAAGTGTTTGAACATGTTCATAAATCTTAAATGCAAAAAATGCAGATGCACCCAGCATAAGTAATTGGAAAAGTGTCATTTTAGTTTGTGTCCTTTTTGTTTAATATATTTTCATTCATAAGTGTAACAAAGCCTAAAGGGTCTACCTGAATGCCATTCACTCTAACAGAAAAGTGTAAATGTGGTCCAGTTACTCTTCCACTTTTGCCAGATAGTCCTATGACTTCGTTCTTTTTAACCTTCTGTCCTAGCTTGGAGTCAAGTCTACTCATATGATAATAACAAGTATAAACTCCTCGTCCATGATTAATAATAACTGTACCGCCTGAGTAGAATCTATTTTTCACTAAAACCACCACACCATCATTACTAGCGATAATTGGTGTGCCTATTTTTGCACGAAAATCTGTTCCGCTATGATAACCTTTGAGCGTATCATTATACACTCTTGCTTTTCCAAAATCACTCGTAATAAAACTATCTAGTGGTAAAATAAATGCTGTTGTTAAATAATTCTTTTCTGTAGAAGTAGCATAAATATTCATTGCCTCATGGTATTCTTTATTTATTCGTTTGTTTGCTTTGTCTCCCTTAGGGTTTACTTTTGATTTTGTAACCTGTATTTCTTCTTTTTTATATTTTCCATCTTGGATTCTTAAAGAAACTGATTTTTGTTTTTTTGTTTTTCCCTCTATGTAATAAATATCAGCCATAATATCTTTCGCTTTACTATAGTACGAAATTGAGATGAGTGCATACAGTTGTGTTTTATCCAGAGGATGCTCGTAAATTTTATAATTCTTTTTACCTATCTTGATACTTTCATATTTTACATTTTTTTCTTTTGTAAACTTTATAAGAGAAGTTGCCCCATTTGATATGCTACTATTTNTAATTTCAAAATTAAAACTATAAAGAGATGCATAAAAAAGAAAAAAAGAAAAAAAGAATTTCATTAAAACTCCTTCATAGCTCTCGCCATATCCCGTTTTTGATCTTTTTCTTTTAAGTCATTTCGTTTATCGTGAAGCTGTTTTCCTTTAGCGATGGCTATTTGAATTTTTGCTAAATTTCTATTGTTAAAATAAAGCTGTAAAGGAACGATTGTATATCCATCACGCGTAACTGCTTTTAACATTCTTTGGAGTTGCTTTTTATGCAAAAGTAACTTTCTACTTCCTCGCTCTTCATGCCCATAAAAATGGTGTGTTGTCTCGAGTCTCCCGATATGTGCATTAAAAAGAAAAGCTTCCCCTCCCACAAAACGAATAAAACTATCTTTAAGATTGACGCGTTTTGCACGCAATCCTTTGACTTCACTCCCCTTAAGTACCATACCCGCCTCAAACTTTTCTTCTATAAAATAGTCATGATAAACTTTTTTGTTTTTTGCTAGTGTCTCGCCCATTATTTACTCTTTACCTTTTTTATGCTAAAATTCATTAAACGTTCCCCGCTACTGATAAGACTCCAAGGGAGGCTTCTTTTTGATAGGTAGCATGGGTCACTTTTCATAATGATTTACCTTTCTGTCTTTAGTCATTAAATCTATTTTAATCATATACTTTTCAATTTTTTTATAATATACATCTTGATGATGTTCATACTTTCTAAATATTGCCCAACTAATATAATCAACTATTTGCAAATTTACACTTGAAGCACTAGAATGATGGAATATATCATATCTAATATTTAAGTCATTTACTTTAATATACTCTTTAATACCTTTTTTTAATGCGCCAACTTGTTTACGTTTGTTCTTGTGGATTGGTAATTTGTCTGTAATAATTATAAAATTTTTATTTATTTCTAATTTATCGAGAAGTTGATGAATAGCTAAGTTCAAATTATCTATGTAAAACTTATCTGANTCTTTTCTTTTACTTGGGTNTACTTTTGGTTTTTCCAAAATATAAGAATATCCTTTTACACTACTTTCATCAAATGTAGAAATAATATTAAATATTTCATTTTTAATATACTTATTATCNTTATGTGCATGAAATGCTTCTATATCTAACCTNNTCTCANTTANAGGGTCTAANTTTCTTTCNAGTAATGTNTATCTATAATTTGAAATATACTCATGTAAATTAAAAGGTCTTGTTTTTACTAAAAATGTAAACATATAATACTTGGAACCTTTTGANGAAAAATCCATATCCCCAGCTTCATCTACAAATATATANACTGTATCNCTNACACTTTGTACTTTAATATTTTTATCTATTTTAAACTCTACCTTGTAAATNAATGTTGATGAATCTATNAAACCAGTAAAAACTTTTNTNATTATNTCNTGTTCTTCTTGNGAAATATCTAGTAAGTNNAAAAANTAATTTGGATGNACAAAAATATTCANAATNACANTNTNAGTACNATNCCANCTNTCTNTANNTTCAAAGCTATAATATGCTCCATCTANTTTTATAGATAAGTCATATNTTTTATGCTNTTNTCAATAAGTTTTGAATNATTTTAATTTCATNNTTATTCANAANTNNACTCCTCACANAACTTCNNNACTNATTTNGTATTTTTNATTCTTNTNTANTTNCAGTTTGACAANATCATTTAATTTTTAACTTTAAAAAAACTACTTCCNCTTCCACTAAAATGAAAGCCTGCNCTAAANTGCTCTTTTAATTCTTTATACTCTTGTAATGCTGGAGCAAACAAATCATTTGCTTCTTCAATGCTCATATCTTTTANAATATCTGTAGAGAGTTTTTTCTTTAATTCTTCTCTTACAAAGCCATCTAGAGGTGCATAAAAATCACTGCGGTAGGTTTCATATACTCTTGGAGTAGAAATTTTTAGCTCTGGAGTAAAGATATCAAAGTCTAAGCTTTCTTCGTCAAACTCTTCTACAACTTCCCCTATTCCACTTACGTTTGCGCTATCGTAACCATAAATAAAAAAAGGAACATCCGAGCCAACTTCAAGACCAATTTTTGCTAATTCATTTAAACTAAGTCCTAAATGAAGCACTTCATTACACATTTTTAGATAAGTAGCAGCATCCGAACTTCCACCACCTAAACCAGCAAAGACGGGAATATTCTTTTTCACATGTACGCCATGCGTACGCATCAACTGCTCTAAAGATTCTGATTCTGTCGCTTTTTTTAAGGCAAAATAAGCCTTATAAATTGTATTGTCTATAAGCTCACAAGAAAAATTCCCTCGTATACAAAAACTCTCTGATTTTTCTCCCAAGTCTTCTTTGTTTATAAAGGTTAGTTCATCATATAAAGATGTGACTTTCATAAATCGTGAAATAATTTCATGGTAACTACCACGTAAACCTGTTATTTTCAAAAAAATGTTTACTTTAGCATAGGCCTTATAAATTTTCATATCTCTACTCTTTATCACCAATCAACTGACTTAATTTTGACAAGGTGTCTACATCTACATCTTTAGATGCAGCAATATTATGCTCTTTAACATCTTCTAAAAGCTCACTTCTCATAATACTTATATCACGAGGAGCATCAATTCCAAACTTTACAACTCCCTTCTCTATAGATATAACTTTTATTGTTATATCATCGCCAATTACTATTGATTCATTTAATTTTCTAGCGAGTACTAACATATATCTATCCTACCTAATTCATATTTTACTTCTTCACCTATTATATTTATAATGGAAATATTATCGCCATTATCTAACCAATAACATCCAGATTCTTTTAGAGTTAAATCACATAAAGCAAGAACTCTTCCATATTTTAGATTGTCTTTATCTCCCGTATAAATATTTTGGGGAATATTTAATGACTTTTTAATATCGAGAGCTTTTTCATTCTCATATGTCAGTTTTCCTTCATTTAAACGCTCTAGCGCACTAAGACTTCCATATGTAACTCCAAGTCTACTCGCTATGATGCTACCAAGAGAACGAATATATGTACCTTCTGACACAGTCGCTTCAAANGTTACAAAAGGGTGTACATAATGGATAAGTTGTACATCATGTATAATGGAGTTTATTTTGTTAAGCTTAAACTCAATTCCAGCCCGAGCCAAATCATACGCCCGTTTTCCATTAATTCGTTTGGCGCTAAAAATAGGTGGTTCATACTCTAAGTCACCTTGAAGTGACTCTACTGCATCACGTACCTTATTCTCATCCAGTTCTGGAATTATATCTACCTGTGAAATCATCTCAGTATCAAGCGAATCGGAGTTTGCACCTAACCATAAGGTTGCCCTATACGACTTTGGTGTTTTATCTAAAAAACGAAATAGTTTTGTATGTGAGCCCAGTCCNATGACGAGTACACCTTTTGCAAAGGGATCAAGAGTTCCTGTAAAACCTGCTTTTTTCGTATTGTATTTGCGCTTTAGCTTTGAGAGAAAAATATTTGAGCTTATGCCAGTTGGTTTGTAGGCTACGAATAATCTATTCGCTGAGTACACTTTTATAACCTTTCTATAAAAGANGCTAAAATCTCTTTCTTATTTCCTGCAAAGTTTATNCCTAGTTTAAATTCACGTCCTGACTTACTCACTCCNGTNACCCGACCCGTTCCAAAAATTTTATGTCGTACTAAATCACCTTTTTTAAAGGCTGTATGTTTTTCCACTATAAGTGAACCTGCACACAATCCAGCCTCATTAAAAAATCTGCTTTTTTGTAAGTCACTTCTACGCCCTTTATAAAATCTACTTGCCGCATGACAAAGCGTAAGTGCTTCTCTTGCTCTCGTACATGCCACGTAGCCTAGNCGTCTTTCTTCTTCTAAGTCACTTCCATCACCTACTAANGGTAAAAAACCTTCTTCTANGCCTACAATAAANACATACTCAAACTCNAAACCNTTAGATGCATGNATACTCATCATATAAATACTTTCNCCTTNTATTTGNTCTTGTTCACTTTGAAGTGTGAGTTCATTTAAAAATTCATCTAAACCAGACTCTGGCTTTTTCTNTACAAAATCACGAAAAAGTCCNAANAANTCATCCATGTTAAGAAGCCTATCNNNTTCATCTTGCATNCCTCTATAAATATCTTTTAGATTAAANGTNTCANCGAGTATCTCTATAAANTCATCTATAGATTCNGTCGCAACCTTAGCCACCTTTTNNATNTTTTTAATAAATNTTTTTAAAGTCTTTGCATTCTTTTTTCTNACAAGNGCTTCGAGTTCANTTAAAGAACTTTTTTTCACAAANTCATAAAGAGAACATTCNTTAGCCATTGCNGCTAGNTCTATTTTTTCAATACTTGCTTTTCCTAAACCACGCTTAGGTTTGTTTACAATNCTTTTAAAAGAAAAGTCATCATGAACATTTGTNAGAACACGGATATACGATATTAAATCTTTAATCTCTGCTCTATCATAAAACCTTAGTCCACCCACGAGCTTGTATGCGATTCCTGAACGATTTAAGCCTTCTTCTATAGAACGTGATAAGGCATTCACTCGATACAAAATTGCAATGTCGTTCGCACGCACACCCGAATCCAGTAATTTAGAAATTTTCATTGCTATCATACGAGACTCTTCATTCTCATCATTAGAATTAAGAATACTAACATCATCACCACCACCACGTGTTGCAATAAGTTTTTTACCTAAACGGGAACGATTATGCTCAATCAGTGCATTTGCTACATCTAAAATTGGCTTACGCGAACGATAATTATTTTCTAGTTTAAAAACTTCACAGCCCTTAAAATCTTGGTCAAATTCCATAATATTACGAATATGCGCTCCACGCCATCCATAAATACTTTGGTCATCATCACCAACCACACAAATATTATTATGAGAAGTACATAGCTTTTGAATTAAACGTAACTGTAACTCATTTGTATCTTGGTACTCATCTATCATAATGTACTGGTATTTTTGTGATGTTGCTTTTGCCAGTTCTTCATTTTCATCTAAGAGCTTAAATGTGAGAGCAATTAAATCATCAAAGTCCACAAGGTTATTTTCATGAAGGTATGTTTCGTACTCACTATATACATTTGCAATTTGCTGGTAATTATAAAGTTCTGCTTGTTTGTANGCTTCATCTGGTGTNATNAGTGANTTTTTATACCGTGAAATTTCGCTTGCAATAAGTGGTGTCGGAAGCTCNGAATTAATTTTTTTGATAATTCTTTTTTTATCGTCGGTATCAATTACAACNAANTTGTTCTTTCGACCCAAAAGATGAATGTTGAATTTTAAAAANANTAANCCAAACTTGTGAAAGGTACAAAGAAGTGGTGGATANNTAATGTTTTGTATCATTGCNAGTGAACGTTCTCGCATCTCTTTTGCTGCCNTATTTGTAAAGGTAAGCGTAAGTGTGTTTGAAGCTGGAATTCCAACTGTTTCTATTANGTATGCTAAACGTGAAATAATTGTNGTCGTTTTACCCGANCCAGCCCCAGCTAAAATAAGCACAGGTCCTTCTGTTTTTTTTACAGCACTTGCCTGAGATTCATTTAATTTTCCAAATATTTTGTCCATATGCCACTACACCTGATAAGTATTTTCTTAAGTACTATTATTATAACCTAAATTTTATAAATTATTACAAAACTATTGCTTTAATTATAATTCTGGGTTATAATTTACTTATTAATTATACTTACTAGGAATTATTATGTTAAAAGATTTTGCTAAATTGCAAACATTTTTGATGCTTATTAAAGAGAAAAGTTTTTCTAGGGCANCCGCTAAACTAGGCATCTCNCAGCCTGCTGTAACACAACAAATAAAATTCATAGAAGATTATCTTGACACAAANGTNGTTCAGAGAAAGAAAAATGGCATTCTTTTAACAAAAGANGGAGAAGACNTTTTTAGAATTGCACAAAAACTAGATAAGGCTATTAAAAGCAGCGAAAAAGAACTCTTNAAAATCATCCATAAAAACTTTACCTTTGTTATGGGNGCATCTTTTACAATTGGTAACTATATCCTTCCTANTTANCTTGGCGCTATCAAAAAAAAAATTAATCANGAAGTCTTTTTAAATGTTGAACTCTCTTGTGANATTACACAACAACTTGAAGATAAAAANATTGATATTGCTTTAATAGAATCACCACNNTTTAAAGAAAANATAATTTATAGAGAATGGCTCGATGATGAGTTAGTNATTTTTTCAAATCAGCAACTACCNAAACAGCTNCAGCANGATGANTTAATGTCTTATGATTGGNTTTGTCGTGAAGAAAACTCACATACAAAGATTCTAACTTCNGATGCCTTTGAAGANGTAGGTNTACCCTGTGATAACTTTAGTGTTCTTGGCGTTTTAACAAGNCCAACNGCAATNAAGTCAACAATTCTTCATGCAGANAAAAATNCNNNAAAACCTCTTGCTTCTGTTATATCTCGTCACNTAATTAAAGATGAAGTAAAAGATGGGAAACTTTTNNANGCAAGAATTAAAGACCGTAAAATTGAGAGAAAGTTTTATATTGCCTATTTAAAAGAGAGAAAGCATGAGGNATTTATTNNCAATGTTGTAAACTACTTACTNACAATTACNAAGGTTTGAGTNACAAAGAANTATTTCCCTTTTAAAAACTTTGAATTCTCAGGATTACTCAAAAAAGACGCCATTGAATTCTCAACGCCTCCATTGCTTGTATCTTTAAAAACTTCCGCATCATTTTGATAATTCGCTAAGTTTATAAGAACAGGTGTCTCATCAATAATTACTTGCATAATACTTAGTATTGGTACACTTAGTAAACTTCCAAAGTTAGATGGACCAAAGCCAGCTTCAAATAGAAGGTTATTATCTTCTATTTTTGCAGTCTCAAACGTATAGCCTGCTAAAAAGAAAAGTGTTAATGGACGAAACTCAGTATTAATATCTGCCGGTAATTCTGGAGAAAACGAGATGTCTCCTATTTTACAAAGTATTCCAAAGTTTTGCTCTTTTGAGAAAAAATGGATAATGGTATCTTGTATATTCTTTTGCATTAATGCAGCAAAGTCTTTATCATCTATTATATTTTCTAACATTCCCTATCCTCTATTTTACATAAGTCATATTTGTAATTATATCAAAATCTATCATTGCATTAAGTAAGGCTATTTTAGAAAACTTATTTAGCTCATCCACACAGATATTTGATTCTACTATTTTTTTATTTTTTAGCAGTCTTTCTCTTGTTGTTCCTCTTAAAAGAGGTCTCGTTGGAGTGAGCCAAGAAACTCCATCATACAATGCAATATTTGCAATAGAAGTATCTGTAATGAGTCCATTTTTTACAATTAAAATATCATCACATCCTTCACGTAGCTCAAAGAGTTTTTTTATGGCATTTCTCTTTTCGTATTTCATCGAGTATTCAATAGCATCATCATAAACCAGTTGAAGTGATGTAACAGAAGGTTTTACGTAAGGATGGTAGGTGACATCGAGAATACTTTCACAGTTATATACTATACGACACTTATAAAGACCTTTTTTAGGTGCTTGGATGAGGCGAGATAAATCTTGAAAGAGAGTGACAGAAAAAGAAGATAAAACACTTTCGTATCTTTTTTGATGGTAGTCCATATTATAAACTTTTCCATCAAAAATTTTAATAGTTTCTAAAAAATTACTCTTCACTATAAAGTGTAGTACTTAAGTATCTCTCACCAGTATCACAAAGAATAGTTACCAAGGTTTTTCCTTTAAACTCAGGTCGAGCTGCCACTTGCATTGCCGCCCATACATTTGCACCAGATGAGATTCCAACAAGGAGACCCTCTTTCTTTGCTAACATTCTTGCTGTCTCAAAAGCATCTTTATTACTTACTGTAACAACTTCTCCGTATGCATCCTTGTCTAAAATAACCGGAACAAAACCAGCACCAATTCCTTGAATCTTATGCGGAGAAGCTTCTCCTCCTGAGAGAATTGCTGAAGCTTCTGGTTCTACTGCAAAAATAGCAATCTCTCTTTCTTGTTCGCGCAAGACTTTTGATACACCCATAATAGTTCCACCAGTACCAACTGCCGCTATAAATGCATCAATCTCACCATCTGTATCGTCTAGAATCTCTTTTGCTGTTGTAAGCATATGTATTTCAGGGTTTGATGGGTTCTCAAATTGTTGTAAAATAATAGAATTTTCTATTTTTGCTTGAAGTTCCTCTGCTTGATCGATTGAGCCTTGCATACCTTTTTCCGCAGGAGTAAGTACAAGTTCAGCTCCAAGCGCTTGTAAAAGATTACGTCTTTCAATAGACATAGAATCAGGCATTGTTAAAATAAGTTTTATTCCTTGCACCGCACAATTTGCTGCAAGTGCAATTCCTGTGTTTCCGCTCGTTGGTTCAATAACGGTTGTACCCTCTTGAATTTTACCAGATTCCATCGCTCTTCTAATCATATTAAAACCTATTCTGTCTTTTACAGAAGAAGTAGGATTCATAAACTCACATTTACCTAGAATTGTAGCACCTGTGATTTCTGATGGTGTATTTAGTCGTACCAAAGGAGTGTTTCCCACAAGTTCAGTTATATTTTTTGCTATCTTCAATTCTTTCTCCTTGACTTACAAAACAATTTATTATCTACTGACATTCTACCCAATTATTTGTGAAAATACTTTTGTACTTATATTTACCTTTTGACCTATTTTTAAAGTTTGGCTTTCATCTTTTGAAATAACAAGCTCAACTATCTGCTGACCTATTGCTATGACAGCNATATAGCNACTATTTNCCCTCATGANTTCTAAGAGNTCACCTTCAAAAGAAAGNTTTTTTGAGTCCTNNGTTNTAAAGAAAATATCTCGAGGTTTTGCATCTTTNANAATTNTNCCATTTTCTAAAACGATTACACGAGAAGCAAGACGATACATTTCACTTGGTTCATGTGAGACCATAATAGTNGTTGTACCAAACTCTTTATGAAGCGCTAATATTTCTNATTGGAGTTTTANACGCATTGCANNATCNAGTGCTGAAAATGGTTCGTCCATAAGGAGTAGCCTTGGTTTATTCATCATCGCACGACACAAACTCACTCGTTGTTTTTGTCCTCCGCTCAAACTTGAGGGTAGTCTTTTTCTAAGTTCACTTAATCCCGTCATTTTCAATAATTTTTCACATAAGTCTTTGTCTTTTTCAACATACAATAAATTCTGCTCAACATTCATATTTTCAAATAAGGCATAATCTTGAAAAACAAAACCAATTCTTCTCTCTTGAACCTTAAGAAAATGATTTTTACCTAACCAAACCTCACCATCAACTTCAATACTTCCCTCTGCATTTTCCAAGCCTGCAAGAATACGAAGCAGTTTCGTTTTTCCACTTCCACTTATTCCACTCAGGGCTATAAAATCACCCCGCTTTATTTGAAGTAATATTTCTAGGTTCATAAGACCATTGACACCGTGGAGTTTTTTACTAACATCAATGCTTATCATTAAACAATAGCACCTCTATTTTTACTTTGTTTAAAAGTATATACACCTAGTAAAACTAAAAAACTAAGTAAAATCATTATAGCGCTGTAAATATGTGCACCTGCGTAATCCATCATTTCAACCATTTCATAGATTGCAACTGATGCCACCTTTGTCTCACCCACAATACTTCCCCCAATCATTAACACCACTCCAAACTCACCAACCGTATGCGCAAATGTGATTATAATCGCTGTTAAGATTGCTGGTTTCATATTTGGAAGTATTACACGAAAGATAGTTTGTATTTTTCCCTTTCCTGCTATAAATGATGCTTCTATTATATTCTTATTGGTATTCTCAAACCCAGCTTGAAGAGGTTGTACCATAAAGGGTAAAGAGTAAAAACAACTCGCTACAACGAGACCTGTAAAATTAAAAAGGAGTGTAATTCCAAAATATTCTTCAAAAAAACTTCCTAAGGGCGAATTTTGTGAAAGACTCATAAGAATATAAAAACCTAAGACAGAGGGAGGAAGAACGATTGGTAAAGCGGTTAAGGCTTCCAGAAACGCCTTATACTTTGAAGTAGTTTGTGAGAGGTACCAAGCAAGTGGTAGGCTAATTAAAAACAAAATTATTGTTGTGAGCCCCGCAAGTTTAAAAGAGAGAAGAAAAGGAGTAAATTCTAATGATTCTAGTAGTTCAATCATTCACGTATCTTTGCAATTTTTGTTAGATTTCTTTTTATCATACATTCATTTTACAATAAATAAACAAAATTCTTAATTTCTTAATTTCTTATTTTTTGCTACAATAAATTAATTAATTTGGAGGAACACATTATTTATGAAACTTTATGCACCTTGGGAAAAAGTATTTAAACTCATTGTTACTCCGTTCGAGCACTTTTTACATGCACAGGCCACAACTGGTATTGCCGTAATGTTTATGACTATTCTTGCCTTAGTATTAGCAAATACTCCTTTCTCAGAAGTATATATGAATTTTTTTCAGACAAAGCTAACCATATCTATTGGTGACTGGCATATACAATATACAATTCAGCATTGGATTAATCACGGTCTTCTTTCAATATTTTTCTTTATTATCGGGCTAGCGATAAAACGAGAAATTCTTTTAGGCGAACTTTCAAANATGANAGTTGCNATGCTCCCTATTTTAGCAGCNATNGGAGGAATGGCTCTTCCTGCACTTATTTATCTTAGTATCAACTACGGAGAAGCGGGAGCGGCAGGTTGGGGCATTCCAATGGCTACAGATGTTGCCTTTGCTATTTCAGTTCTTATTTTACTAGGTAAACGTGTATCCCCTGTACTTGTAACTTTTTTAGTTGCNCTNGCCATTGTNGATGANCTTGGAGCTCTTTTAGTTATTGCTATTTTTTATACAGAACAAATTCAATTTTTACCACTTAGTTTAGCTGCTGCTTCTTTTTTAATTATGCTTGCATTTAACCGTGTTGGTATCCATATTACTTTACCTTACTTTATTGTAGGTCTTTTTATGTGGTTTTTTATGCTTGAGTCAGGTGTGCATTCAACTATTGCTGGAGTAATTGCGGCAATGACCATCCCCTCAAAGCCTAAACANNCNCCNATAGGATTTACAAATCATACACGTAANGCACTNAACGAGTACGATAATTATCCTCTNACCTCTGACCANATGATGAANGAAAAACAAAAAGCNATTCTGCTTAATATAAAAAATAGNATTGANCANGTTGGNACTCCNGCAGCAAGGCTAGAATATACTCTTCATCTCCCNGTTGCNCTCATTGTNATTCCACTTTTTGCTCTTGCCAATGCNGGNGTTTCTATAGATTTTTCTTCATTNAANCAANCNATGCTTTCTCCNNTTTCTTTAGGAATTATTGCNGGACTTATTTTTGGAAAAGTATTGGGNATTGCNGGATTTTCATANATAGCTGTAAANTTGGGNATTGCAAAACTTCCAAAANACACNACNATGAGTCAAATTTTNGGTGTTGCTTTTCTTGGTGGTATTGGTTTNACTATGAGCCTTTTCATTGCAGACTTAGCTTTTTTAGGNGATGATTCTCTTATTTTTGAGGCTAAGGTTGGTATCTTAGTGGCTTCTTTATTTTCAGGACTCTTTGGTTATTTTTGGCTAAGGTCTATTGCAAAAAGCTAATAATATTTTTTTCAAATGCAAAGTCTAATTCATTTGAAACCTCTTTATACAAAAGTGGACTGTCAAGGTCAATGTACTTTATAACATCAGTGTAAGCGAGGGCTAAGTGAAGGGCTGCATTGATGGAGTAAGGTCCTTCAAGCATCGAGCCCAGCATACATTGCACATTCATTTTTCTTGCATATTCCAAGATTTCTACTGCCTTTGTTATACCACCACATTTCATAAGTTTAATATTTATCATATCTGCACTCTTAGATTCTATTATTTTTTTAGCATCCCCTAGGGTAAATACTGCTTCATCTGCGAGTATAGGAATATTCGATTTTTCTGTAATCTCTTTTAATCCCATTATATCTTTTGCAATAACGGGCTGTTCAATAAGTTCTATTTTTACTCCCTTCAGTGCCTCAATAAAAAAAAGACTCTCCTCAACACTCCAAGCCTGATTAGCATCTATAATCAACACTGCCTCAGGAAATAGTGAAGCTATTGATTTTGTAGCGTTAACAGCGTGTTTAATATCACTAGCCAACTTTATCTTTAATATATTCATTCCAGCTTGAAGTGCTACTCTTGCGTCTTCTATCATTTCATGAATGGGCTTCAAACTGATTGTTATATCTGTTTTTAAGTCTACCGGTTCATCACAGCCAAGGAACTCAAATAATTTTTGATGTCTTTCTTGTGCTTGAAGAGAAACTATCGCCATATCAAGCGATGCTTTGGCTGAACTTCCTATCTCACTATTTGCATGTAAAATAGATAAACATTCATCTAAACTTTGGTTTATCAAATATTTTTCCATCTTCCATACCGAATTCATAATATCATAGGTATCTTCATTTGTGATAGCCTTCGTTGCTGGCGCTTCTCCAATGGCAGTACTTCCATCATCTCCCCGCACAACAACACGAACAAATTCAATATTTTCTACACGTCTCAGTGCTGTAATGAAAGGTGTCTTAAGAGAAATTAATTCTAAAGATGGCGTTATTGAAACTATCTTCATTGGCTTAGTCTTATCAGTATATTTCCAATAAATAAACCACCAAAAGTTCCTATTAAGTAACCCATAACTGCCATTAATACACCCACACTTACCAATGACTTGTTATACGCTGCTGCAAGAATTGGAGCTGAGGCTACGCCACCAATATTTGATAATGATGCAACGGCAATAGAAAATAAATCTAGTTTAAATACTTTTGCCCCTAGAACCATAAAAAATGCGTGAATAAGAAGAATCACAAAACCTGCGAGAACATAAACACCTACATCCCAAAAATTATCAAAAATAGCCTTCGACCCAATAAGAGCAATAATAATATAAAGNATNCCCATTGCNACTTCACTNGAACCATTAATCGCCTTGAGTCTANTAAATGACCCNAGTACTCCNAGCATGGATGCAATTAAAACAATGGTAGTAGTNTNATTNANAATCGTAAANTACTCTGCAATAAACTGNGCTAANAAAGANGCAANAATTCCTAAANTAATAATGACNNAATACTGTTTTNNNCCTCNNAAGTCTTCTTTNNCAGTGAAGTNTATGAGGTTNACACTACTTCNGCTAAAACGATTAAACATNGGTGCAAAGGGNACNATNAAGAGTAATAACATAACCCATANAGTGTAATTNACACTNTCNACAATAAGTGCATANCCAAAGGCNNNTTGNGANACTTCTAAGGCTGAACCNACNGCTATCATATTTGCAGTTCCACCCATCCAACTTCCAGCNAAGGCACCAAAAGCNGCTGCNCTTTGNNTGTCAAAATCAAATAAAANNGCTACACTNATAAAGGCGAANCTTAAAGANANCAAGGCTAAAACATAGGCTATAAGTAAGGATCTTCCNAGCTTAAAAAAATGTTTGAAGTCCACTTGGAGGAGCATTAAAAANAGCATGGCTGGNAGTANGTNTGATTTAGCNANTTTATANGTCTTATTTATCTCTTCATTGTACTCAAACACTCCTANAGANGCAAAAAGCATACTCGATGCATATATCATTACNACNGCAGGAANNAACTTNAAAACNNTTAAAGATGNTCTTGANTCTAANANATGAAANAACNTNGCAATCAAGNCGATAACTNCAAGNTAAGAAAATGNTGTGCTAATCACAAGGNGCNACCNTAAAACCTTTTGTATNTAANCGTAAGTCNNTCATAAAANCTGCACCTGGATCAAANTTCTCCGTTCTATACCCANCNTCTAACTCCAACCAAAGAGGCTCGNCTTCAAAACATCTGTATTCATGNTGTCCNACAATATANTCNATACTNNNAAANTTNTNTCTCANNTAATTTACTAAAAANATATTTGCTAANAGTTGCTTNNGNGTTAANTCTTCTTTATANCCANANCCNCCTACATTTTCAATNCCTATNGAGTTATAGTTAAGNCCNATNACATGTCTNGCCATAAAGTTGAGTGGCATNAGCTGATGNATAGTTCCATCACGTTCAACCATAAAGTGTGTTGAAACATTTAAAGCACTCGCCTTNGAAATTTCAGGTCTATCGTTTGGAAGNATNTCNGANNCAAACCGNTCTATTGATTTTTCAAAACTGTGAATTGCTGTGTAATGAATAAGAATTATTTTTGGAACTATAGTAATGTTTTTTACATCNAGTCCGTAATGTTGTTTAATATACTCTTTTGTAAGTTGTATTCTCGTCTCACCAAATTGTATAGGTGTTTGAATAATTTCATANCCAAAAAGTGANAAAGAAAATACGAATAAAAGTNCTAAGGTTTTCATACTNAGAGTTACCCTCTATTTTTTTTGATAGTGTAACATATCTTCGAGGAGTTTTTATGAAAAAATATCTAGGCATATTTATATCTTTTNTAGTTTTAGCAAGTAGTGTCTNCGCNGTTACACTNAAACCTAGTACNTCTGAGAATTCACTNATAGTCTATAACTCAAATGTTGGTTTAGTCCATGAAACAAGAAAACTNAAAATTGAGGCAAATGAAAAGCAAATTATTTATGAAGATGTTGCTTCGAGTATTGATACGGGTTCAGTTAATGTTTCGCTNCCCTNTGGNGTGTCACTTTACTCACAACAGTACCGTTANGANAAACTCACACAAAACAAGCTNATCAATGCGCATATTGGAAAANNTGTTCAAGTNAAAGTAAAAAAAGATGCTGAAAANTTTAAAANTATNNANGCTANCTTACTTTCAAGTAATGGCGCTTCTTCTATNGTTAAGAGTGAAAACAANGTTATTATAGTTTCGAGTAAGAATNTTATTTTTAAAACTATTCCCAAAGAACTCATTACAAAACCTTCACTTGTCTGGAANATAGCNTCAAAAAAGAAAATCGATGCACANATGAGCATAGACTANCTCATAAATAATATTACATATAAGAGTAATTATATTTTAAATATTCATGAAGATGAAGCTGACTTAACAGGTTGGATAAGTATAGATAATCGTTCTGGAAAGAATTTTAAAAATACAAGGCTTCATGTTTTAGCAGGTGATTTAAATCGTGCAAAACGACCTTCTCCTTACTATAAAATAGCTAGGACTCATACAATGCGTGTTGATTCTATGCAAGAAGTCTCTGAGCAAGCACATGAAGGCTACCACTTTTATACGGTTCCGTTTAAAGTAACACTAAGAAATAACGAAAAAACACAAATACAATTTATCTCCCAAGGGAATATCCCTATACAAAGAAAATATACAGCGCAGATGCGTAATCCTAATAATCTACAAGGAGAAATCTCTGGTGGCATTAGTCAGTACATCACAATAAAAGGATTAGATTTTGCTCTTCCTTTGGGAGTAATTCGAAGCTACTCAAAACTACAAAATACAAATATTTTACTTGGTGAGAGTAGAGTTAAGCATACAGCTAAAAATACAGAAATCTCTCTTAGGCTTGGAAAAAACTTTGACCTTAAAGTAAAAGAAACACTTCTAAAGCATACCAAGACAAAGCAAAATCTTGACATCAGTGTTGCCTATAGTCTTACAAATAGTTCTAATGAAGCAAAAATTATCCAAGTACGCATTCCTTTTAACAAAAGAAATGGGAGCAAGGTAAAGAGTGAAATGAGCTATACCTTTACAAAAGGAAATATTGTTACCTTTAATGTAAAAGTACGAGCAAACAGCACAAAACGATTCAAGGTCTACTACACAACTAAAGTAACTAAATAAAGGAAAATTGTGGCAAAAAAATATATATTACTAGATACAGAAACAACAGGAACAGGAGAGAACGATAGAATCATACAACTCGGCTACATTGTATTGGGTGCAAAAGAGATAGAAGTACATAATGAATTCTGCTCCAGCGAAACACAAATGAGCGTAGGTGCTATGGAAGTACATGGAATCACACCTGATATGCTAGAGGGCAAACCAACTTGCTTAGAGATGGATGCCTACAAAAGGCTTCAAGAGCTTAATACAAGCGAGAACTATATGATACTCCATAACGCTCCCTTTGACATAGGAATGCTTGAAAAAGAAGGGTTTAGCAATCAGATGCAGGTCATAGATACCTTACGTGTTGCAAAACATATTTTACCTGATGAAGATGCACATCGCTTACAATATTTTCGTTATAAGTTTGAGCTGTACAAGGATGAACAAAAAGAAGCTGATGCACTTGGAATCGAAGTCAAAGCACATGATGCCATTGGCGATGTTTTAATGTTAAAGCTTTTACTTTCAAAACTTCGTAGCTTAGTGCAGGAGAAATACCCTGAGCAAAACCCTGTTGAGAAAATGCTTGAACTTACCACAACGCCAATCATAATAAAAACATTTAGATTTGGTAAACATAAGGGAAAATCTTTAGAAGAAGTAGCACAGTCCGATGCAGGCTATTTACGCTGGATGTTAAGTTCTATGGATTCCCTTGATGCTGATTTAAAGTACTCGATTAATTTAGTTTTAGGCTCATAAGCCTGGAACGAGGTAACCGAACTTTTCTAATATTCTTTTTGCTTTCTCGCCTTGCATAAACTTGTAAAAAGCTTGTACCTCAGTATTGTTTTTTCCTTTTTTTAAGATAACAATACCTTGTTCAATAGGTGTATAAAGATTCCTGTCTATTTCTATCCAGTGTACCCCTTTGTGAAAGTCTCTCATCTGTTTTGTAAAAAGTGCCGAGGTCGCTACGATACCAAAGTCTGTAGCACTCAGAGTATAAGAAAGCGTTTGTGCTATAGATTCTCCATAAACCAGTTTATCTTTAATTATTTTATAAATATTCGCATTTTTTAGAGCCTCAAGTGTTGCTCTTGCATAAGGAGATGTTTTAGGATTTGCTATTGCAACTCTTCGTATGTTTTTAGCTTCTCGTAGTATGGCTAAGCTTGAAAAAGCCAAAGGCTTCTTACTCAAAAGTGCTAAAGAACCTTTTGCATAGACTACTGGCTTATTAAGAGCTATTCCTGCCTTATAAAGTGCATTTGGGTACTTCATATCTGCTGACATAAAAAGATGATAAGGAGCACCATGCATGATTTGTGCTGTAAGTTTTCCACTACTCCCGAAGCTCGTTAAAACTTTTATGTCTGGGTACTGTTTATTAAATGCAGGCTTTAACTCCTCCATTGCATAACTTACATTTGTAGCAAGGGCTATTGTAATACTTGCCCCAAATAAAGAGCTAAAGAAAAAGAAGCTAAGAAGACATATTTTGTACATATTTCTTAATTTACTTCATCGTTACAAAAGAAACTAAAACAAAAAGAAAAAATGCTATTACCCCACCGAGGAGTGCATAAGGTAGTTGTGTTCTCACATGCTCAAT
>JAESSH010000051.1 GCA_016764205.1 Sulfurimonas sp. | reverse complement strand
GACTTGGGAATGATAAGTCAAAATGATGTTGTTATTGCAATTAGCTACAGTGGTGAGAGTGAAGAGTTAAGTTCAATTCTCCCTCATATTAAACGTTTTGGTATTCCTTTGATTGGTATGACAAGAGACAGAGATTCAACCCTTGCACAGCACTCAGATTTGGTGATAGACGTAGTTGTCCAAAAAGAGGCGTGCCCATTGGACATTGCCCCCACAAGTTCGACGACATTAACCTTGGCTCTTGGTGATGCACTTGCTATTTGTTTAATGAAGGCCAAAGATTTTAAAAAGAAGGATTTTGCTTCTTTTCATCCCGGAGGAGCCTTAGGAAAGAGACTTTTTGTAAAGGTTTCAAACCTGATGCGAACTAAAGACCTTCCCATAATTGATTCAAGCACAAGTGTTAGAGATGCAATACTTAAGATTAGCCAAGGGCGTTTAGGAACGGTGTTAGTGACTGATGATGCTAAAAGACTTGTAGCCCTTGTGAGTGATGGTGATATCCGTCGTGCACTTTTAGAGGAAGACTTTTCTCTAGATACAAATATCTTAAAGTATGCAACACTCGATCCTATGACCTGTGAGGATGAAGACTTACTTGCCAGTGAAGCATTGGTTTTGATTGAAGAGAAAAAAATACAACTTCTTGTAATTACAGATAAAGAAAAAAGAATTAAGGGTANATTACATATTCATACGCTTATAGAAAAAGGTATATCATAAAATGATGATGCGATTAAACAAATATATTGCGCACCACTCTAGCTACTNAAGAAGAGANGCAGANAAGGTAATTCAAGACGGTTATGTCCGTGTNGATGGCGAGATAGAAAAAAACCCTGCAACACAGGTTGATGAAAAAGAAGCTGTTGTTTANGTNAGTGGAAAGCANGTAGCTCCAAGAGATAANTATACAGTTATTGTATACAANAAACCAAAAGGTGAGTTAGNTACAAAAAATGNNCCTAAAGAGCGNAGAACAATTTANGACACACTTGATAAAAAATATAAACATTTTATACCAGTGGGAAGATTAGATTATGCAACAGAGGGTGTGCTACTTTTAACAGATGCATCTAAAATTGCTACAGCACTTATGAACTCTGGGTTAGAGAGAATTTATAAGGTAAAAATTAAAGGTGAGGTTACTCCAGAGATGGAAGCAGCTATGCTTAATGGCTTAGAACTCGCCGATGCTACTGCTGGTGGGCACTCACATTCAAAGATTACGAGTATGACTTTTGCTCCTTTTATAGGGTATAAGGTTCAAAAAAATGAGCATAATTACTCGATTCTTAAAATTGCTATAGCCGAAGGTCAAAATCGTGAGATTAGAAGATTTTTTGCTCATTTTGGTACAGAAGTGGCTGATTTAAAGCGTTTGTCCTTTGCTGAGATTGAGTTAAATAATCTTCCAACTGGAAAGGTTCGTTTTTTAAGTAGAAGTGAGTATTCAGCGCTTTTTACCTTTATGAAAGAAGATGAAAAAAAACAAAGAGAAATAGGTAAAACTAAAAAAGATTCAAGAAGAAAATAAAGGTGGATTTTACACAAGATCTTCGACCAAAAGAATTTGATGATTTTATAGGTCAAGAGCATTTAACTTCCAAGGCTGCACCACTTAGACTCTTATGTGAGAAAAGAGCCTTGGGACATAGCTTTTTTTATGGTCCTCCCGGTGTTGGGAAAACTTCTTTAGCGAGAACCATAGCAAAATCTATGGACTTAGCTTTTTATGACTTGAATGCAACTTCTTTAAAAATAGAACAACTCCGTAAAATTTTTGTGGAGTATAAAAACACCTTGGAAAAACCATTGATTTTTATAGACGAAGTTCATCGTTTAGCTAAAAACCAACAAGAAGTTTTACTTCCTGTTATGGAAAATAATTCTGTACTTGTTCTTGGTGCTTCAACTGAAAATCCTTTCTTTTCATTAACTGCTGCGATTCGTTCACGTTCCATACTCTTTGAGTTACACACTATAGGAGACGAATCTTTACTGGTACTTCTTCATAAAGCATTACAAAAGAGTGATATACATCTTTCAAGNGAGGCAATGGANTATCTTGTAAAAAGTTCTGGTGGTGATGCNAGAGCAATGTTAAAGCTTTTAGAATATAGTGCAACTNTTAGTNTAGAGATTTCTTTNGANCTTNTAAAATCACTCCGTCCATCNGCNTTATCTGCTGGGAGTAGTGAGGCTGGTATACATTATGACTTAACTTCTGCTCTTATNAAATCNATTCGNGGATCAGATGGGGATGCTNGNATTTATTATTTNGCACGCTTAATANANGGNGGNGAAAGTGCTGATTTTATAGCACGNAGACTNGTNNTTNTNGCAAGTGAAGATATAGGNAATGCAAATCCACAAGCACTTACNCTTACAACATCNTGTATGACATCTGTGAGTAAAATAGGTTTTCCNGANGCNAGAATNATCCTNGCTCAAGCTGTAGTTTATTTGTGTGCGTCTCCAAAATCAAATACTTCTTATCTTGCTATAAATGAAGCCTTAGCTGCTGTTAAAAATGGTCTTATTTTAGAGATACCACAAGCGCTTAAACAAGAGGCTAAAGGNTATCTCTANCCACATGATTTTGGTGGNTANGTGAAACAAAAACATATGAGTAANAANCTTAAGTTTNTNGATTTAAAAAACATTGGATATGAGAAAAAAATGAAAGAATGGATGGAAAATTTATAAGGTTTAATTTGGCTTTAATGTAAAAAATACTACACTTTATCTAAAGTAAGTATGTAAAATAAAGGTTTTAAAATGACAATCAGAATAAAATTAGTAATTATCAATATCCTCGTAATGGTCTTCTTAGGTTTTATAATGGGTTTTACNATTTTTCACGCGTATGAGGAGCATATGAGCTTAGAACAAGGGAAAACTTTTAACGTATTGTCTCAGAAGCTAAGTTCTCTTACACATGAAACACAAAGAGAAAGAGGGGCNAGTGTAGGTTTTATAGCTTCTAAGGGAAAAAAATATATGGATATTCTNCCTNAGCAAAGAGACGCTACAGATAAACAAAATCTNCTNTTTGAACAATATATCGCAGACTTAGAATTTACAGAATANCCTCAAGANTTTCAAGATGCAGTGAATGAAGTCCGTATTGAAATTGGTAACCTNGATAGAATTCGACGTGAAGTAGACTNGTATGGANATTAGCCTTGATNACTTACTTCTTTATTATACAGAAATGAATAGAAAAATTATTTATGTAGTNTCTTTAACAGCGAAGATGGCAACTTCTCCAGAGTTGATTAAATCACTTGATGCGTACACAAACTTTTTAAAATCTAAAGAGCGAGCTGGAATAGAGATGGCAGTACTTAGCCGTGTTTTTGCAGTAGATAAGTTTGAGGACGGTGTTTTTGCAAAGTTNATTACNCTCATAGCACAACAAGANTCTTACATAGAATCATTTTTGAGTATGGCTACAGATGAGTCAAAAGAATTTTATACAACTACAATGGATTCACCGACTATCTTTCAAGTAAATGCCTTACGTGATGTAGCNAAACACTTAGTCAACTATGGTGANTTTGGAGTTGATGGTGTTGTNTGGTATACGGTTATAAATGAAAANATTAACCTTCTAAAAGAAGTAGAAAATGAATTAGCAACACAAAACTCAACGCTATTAGAAGCATTAGAAAGTGCATCAACACAAAAAGCAATCCTCACTATTGTAGTAGATAGTATNTTTGCTCTCTTTTTATCTTTAACTATTGTTTTTGTAAGTAGAGGGATAAACAAAAATGTACGAGAAAGTTTAAAGAAAATTAAAATAGTTTCGACTAATCTTGATTTAACCTACGATGTTGTAATTCCGGGAAAAGATGAAATTTCAGATATCTCTCAAGCACTTAAAGGCATGATAGATACATTTAAGAAAAGTGTTGAAAACTCGAAGGATGTATCAATCACTACATCACAAGAAGGTGAGAGACTTAATATAGTGGTGGAAAACTTATCAAAGAATGGTACCGCGTCGGATGAAATTCTTAAAACTATGAATGGTTTTGTAGGTGAGATTGGAGAAAGATTAGATACGGTTGAAGATGCATCGATTACTGTGTCAAAAGATTTAGAAACAACAACAGAAGTTTTAAATGGTTTTATTGAAAAACTTGAAGTAGTTGTTGGTGATATTGAAGAAGGAAGTGTGAGACAGCATGATCTCGTAGAAAAGGTTTCTTCTTTAAAAG
>JAESSH010000050.1 GCA_016764205.1 Sulfurimonas sp. | reverse complement strand
GCAAAAAATGAGATACGAGTAGCTTCTATGTTTAAGACTGTACCCCAAGAGTTTTTAGAAATGATAGTTGTTCACGAGCTAGCACACTTTAAAGAAAAAGAGCATAACAAGGCATTTTATAAGTTATGCCAACATATGCAAGCCTCGTACCACCAAGTAGAATTTGACTTACGGGTGTATCTTACACATATTGACAGGGAAGGGAAACTAGAAGAATGGTTGTAGTACAATAAAGCCAGAACTTGTTTTTAAAGTGTATAAAATCTAAGCAAAAAAAGTACGGGTATACGTAAAATAAGGGTATTATTCCTTTAAGTTATATAAAGCGGAGTTTCGAGATGGAAGTATTACAACAAGCATACGATGCACGAGCAAAAAAATTAAATAAAATTGAAAAAATAAAAGAGCAAAGAACTGGCGAGGAAGCGTATTCGCAGTTAGAAAGATATGCAAAAGAAGGGTATGCTTCTATTCCCGCTGAAGATAAAAGCTANTTTTTAAAATGCTTTGGAATTTATGATAGACCTGCAACTCCTGAACGNTTTATGATNAAAATGCGTATTCCTGGTGGNCATTTAAATGCTAGTCANGCNAGGATGATTGGTNCNTGTGCAAAAGANTATGGGCAAGATTACATTGACTTAACAACACGAGCACAGTGTGAACTNAGATACTTAAAAATTGAAGANTTNCCTACACTTGTAAAACGAATGGAGTCGGTTGGATTNACTGCNTANCANACNGGNGTNGATAANATTCGTGGAATTATGGGTGATCCTCTTGATGACTTAGCTTATGACAACATCTTGCCATCACAAAAAATACTTTTAAAACTTCAAGAAACCTTTCTTTATTCTCCTGAGTGGATTTCAACATTACCAAGAAAATTTAACACAGCAATCACAGGTTCTACGACAAACAGATGTAATATTTTTTGTCATGATGCTTCTTTTGCACTTGCTCAAAAAGATGGAATATACGGTTACAATATGTANCTTGGCGGTAAGGTTGGTGTAGTNGGAAAACCTGCGAATATATTTTTAAAAAATGAAGAAGAGGTTNTTAAAGCCTTTGACTCNATCATAGAACTTTTTAAAAGATTTGGNTTTCGAGACAATAGAAACAAAAGTAGACTNCATTTTCTTATAGAAGCTGTTGGNATNGAGGAAATGNCAAAGGCTATTCGTGAACATNCAGGTGTTGATTTTGCTANGTGCNGGAGTCACAATGACAACGGCTGATTGCACAGATGCAGAGCAGGGTAAAGTTCAACTTCGTGATGGAAGTTTTGGGGTNCATATAGTAGTTCCAAGTGGAGTTTTTACNGGTTCTGCNATGATTGAAGTAGCGGANTTGAGTGAAAAATACGGAAATGGTGAAGTACGTTTTGATATGGAACAAAGTTTGTACATCTTAGGTATAAAAGATACAGTTTCTTTACTAGAAGAAGACTTTTTTAACAGATATAAAAACATACATTCACCTTATTTCAANAANCTNATTGCCTGNGCTGGAACAGAGCATTGTCCTTTTGGTGTGATAGAAAATAAAAATGATGCAATCGAGATGTCTACTTATTTACAAGAGCAGGTTCCCCTTGAGAATGGAAAGGTTCGAATGTATTGGTCTGCCTGTGTAAAAGGCTGTGGAATACATGGTCTTGGAGACATAGGTTTTGAAGGTTGCAAGGCTAAAGTAGATGGGCAAACAGTAGGTGCTGTAAATATTTACCTTGGTGGTAAACTAGTAAGTGAAGGTGAAGAAGGGCATACAGTATTAAAAGCGGCACCACTCACACATGCACATTTTTATGTAGAAACTTTAATGCTTGCCTACCAACACAATAAAAANNAAAGTGAAAAATTTGAACTCTTTAGTGATAGAGTATTTAAAAAATATACNAGTGCTTATATTGGTTTTTCTATGAAATTAGGNGCATATTTACGCTCTCATAATATTGCTATAGAACCCTTGTTTAATGAAAGTACAAATACTGGAAAAAATGAAGAATTTGAAGTTTTTGAGCTTGGACGAAAACTCTATTACGCACTTTGTAAAAAAGAAGCATATTCTGCATATGAACGATTTACAAATGTACTTAAACATGAAGAGCTTGAAGATATAAGAAATCTTGTACCAAATATTGACGAAAATATTGCCTTACTTTGTGAAGAGATACTTCAAAGAGATGAGGAAAAAAGAGCTGTCGTTTTTTCCCAGCTCACACCTCTCATTGAACTCTATTAGTCGAATGTTCTTGATTTTTGGGAAATCTTTTTAATATAAGCATCTCCATAAAATGAAATTCCAAGAGATGTGACTTGCTTGAAAAATGGATTGTCTTCATCTGGAGTCATTTCTACAAAGTAAGTATCTTCCCCATGGTTTTTATGCACTTCAAAAAGGTTTTCTTTGACAAAGATGAGTTCGTCTTTTTCTTTCATATCAACATAAGGAACTTTTCCGTACTTGAGATTTCCTTTGACTAGATTTAAGTAAAGACTTAAAAAATCATTTNTCTCAANGTCAATANTTTCTTCTTTTATCTCTTTTATAAGTTCTTCTTTTTGTGTAAANCTTACGCTNATNGGCTCAAAAATTGTTTTTNTTTNTAGTCGTGANATTANCTCTGTTTTTTGTACAGTTTGATTNGNATANTCAAAAAGGTATGTTCTTNNTTTTTNATANTTNNNTTTTGATGTTTNTCGTGTAAACTTNGNNGGTAANTANNNTCCATTGTTGATTGTNCCNTCACTNATAAANGTATCNANTCTATTGTTTGTTAAGTACTTNACNATACCTGTACTNGTNGTTTTNACTGTAATNTTATANGTATNTNTANCATNNTTTTCTTCTAANNNNAGNTCTACNNTACCNATNTGNCCNTAGATAGATATTCCGCTTTCATACNTTAGCTCTTGTATNGTTGTAAGAGCAAACAGTGATACNTTCACTNTTAANAATAAAAGTAGTGTTTTTATAATACGCATTTTGTATCCTTTTTATTTATACANCCATCNTAACAAATAAAAGTGTAATAATAATGNAATACATGCNAATAGCTACTATAAAGGAACTTTTAAGTATAATTCTTAGATTTTATAAAAAGGTGTATCGATGGCTAAAAAACGCGTTTTAGTTAAGTTTTCAGGTGAAGCACTTGCAGGTGAAGCAGGTCATGGAATTGACACACANATTTTAAAGTATATCTCTCAAGAGATTAAGTCGCTGGTTGAGGCTGNTATAGAAGTTGGTATCGTAATNGGTGGTGGAAATATTATNCGNGGTGTAACTGCTGCACAAGATGGAATTATTAAACGAACTTCTGGTGATTATATGGGAATGCTNGCTACTGTTATTAATGGTGTTGCTATGCAAGAAGCATGTGANCATGCAGGTCTTCAAGTNCGNATGCAAACAGCTATNAAAATGGAACAAATTGCAGAGCCTTATATCAATCGTAAGGCAGTTCGCCATTTAGAAAAAGGACGTGTTGTGATTTTTGCAGCAGGAACAGGAAATCCCTTTTTCACAACAGATACAGCAGCAACTCTTAGAGCTGTAGAAATTGGTGCAGAAGTTATTATCAAGGCTACAAAAGTAGATGGTGTTTATGATAAAGATCCGNNAAANTANTCNAATGCTATNAANTTNCCCGAGCTAACGTATGAGCAAGCACTTCAAGATAATATTAAAGTAATGGATGATACATCAATTGCCTTAGCAAAAGAGAATAAACTACCTATTATTGTGTGTGATATGTCTAAAAAAGGTAATCTTTTAGATATNTTAAATGGTAATATGAGCAATTGTTCTATTGTTAGATAAGCNNAAAAATAANTAATACAAAAGGAATANATGTGAAAATAGAAGAATTAACGGCAAAAATTTTAAAAGATAACCCAACAATGGANAANTACCAGTTAGCAATCGCAGTGNCAAAAAGATCTGATGAACTTTTAAATGGAGCTCCAAGTAAGTTAAATATTGATCCTAAAAGTGTTAAAGCGGCAGACTTAGCTTTAATGGAAATAGCCGAAGGTCTTGTAAGAATAAAAGGCTTTGTAGANANAGTTAAGTAGTTTTAGATGGGTTTGAGTCAAATAGANGTAGAAAANTTTAAGCATATTCATAGTATTGATGCTGCATCACAATATCTATTTTCTCATATGCCTCCAAGCCCACAACTTCAAAAAGCTTTGGAATACTCAAAGCAAGCGCATATATCTCAAACGAGAAAAAGTGGCGAGCCTTATGTTATCCATCCTATATTAGTTGCCAGTATTGTTGCTTCCATAACAGATGATGAGGCAATGGCAATNTCAGCANTACTCCATGATGTGGTAGAAGANACAGAGATAACTTCANATGAAATANAAAATGTTTTTGGTGANGATATAGCACATTTAGTGGAAGGTCTTACAAAAATTGACATCATTCGTGATTCCGANCTTGTAGCATCNTCTTCAAATGAAAAACTTATNGTATCNGCACTNTCATTTAGAAAGATGCTTTTAGCNAGTATANAAGATGTNCGTGTATTAGTAGTTAAGCTCTGCGATAGATTNCANAATATGCTTACACTTGATGCNCTCCCAGAACATAAACAGCTTAGNATTGCAGAAGAAACATTNGTTGTTTANGCACCTATTGCGCATCGCTTAGGTATTTCTTTTTTAAAAAANNTATTAGAAGATTTAAGTTTCTCATATCTTTTTAAAGAAGAAAAACATCATATAGATAATTATCTTGATACAAATTATCATGCTATGGAGTTTAAGCTCAATGCCTTTAGAGAATCAATTTCAAGACTTCTTGTTAAAAATGGTTTTTGTGAAGATGATTTCGAGGTTATTTCTCGTATAAAGCACCGGTATTCTATTTACTTAAAAATGCAAAGAAAAGGTATTTCTATTGATGAAGTGCTGGACTTATTAGCAGTAAGAATCTTAACAAGTGACTCTGTTAAATGTTACAATATTTTAGGTCTTATTCATTTACACTTTCAAGTCTTGTCTTCGAGGTTTAAAGACTATATAGCAGTTGCAAAAGACAACGGATACCAAACAATCCACACAACTGTTTTTTCAGATACAACAATCTTTGAAGTGCAAATTAGAACCTATGACATGCACAAAACTGCAGAGTTTGGAATTGCAGCACATTATAAATATAAAAGTGGTGGTCATAACGATATTAAGCTAGGTTGGTTACATAATTTACAATACCAAAATGAATCAGTAGAAGATTTTTATACGCTTATTAAAAATGATTTATACTCAGAAGACATCTCAGTTTTTTCTCCTAAGGGAGATGCTTTTACCTTACCTCGTGGCGCTGTTGTTTTAGATTACGCCTATGCTGTACATTCAGCTGTTGGTAACAAAGCAGAAAGCTGTCTGGTAAATAAAACAAAGGCTTCGCTCTTAAGTGAGCTTAACAATGGAGATATTGTAGAGATAAATACAGTTGATGAGATACTAACACGATGTTCTTGGATTGATGTAGTGAAAACTTCNAANGCAACTTCAAATATGCGNCTTAACTGTAACGCGAAAATTAAAGAAATAAATGCAAAATCAAGTACTTTAATGGTTTCNACTGTTATGGGACTCAAGCCTTCAAGAATTGAAGAATGGTTTGATAGTAATGATTATGATGAACGTGCAAATATTCCATGTGATATAGAATATTTCAAGAGTGTTATAGCAAGATATACAGCAGATATTAGTCGAAATAGTCGTTTTAAAAGATTTTTATCTCGAAATAAGTTCAAACTAAAAACTAAGCTTATCTCTGGGCTAGAAATTTTTTCTAAAACGAGTATATCGGATGTAGTTTTTGATTANTGTTGTCATCCAAAATCTGGTGATGAAATCATGGCATTTATAGAAAANTCNAAGGTNCATGTACATCATAAAATGTGTAAACATGGATATAAAGAAATTGAAGCGCAAATGCCTATGGTTTTTATTCGTTGGAAAAAAGAGACTAAGTATAAATACAACCTCATAGCATCCTTACATAATGAAAAAGGTGCATTAGCAGAATTTTTAACATATTTAGTAAAACTAAATATTGATATTGCTTCTATTGAACTTGGTAAAGATACGGAGGACTATGTAAAATATTGTGAGCTCAGTTTTGAGACACAAGANGCAGATATAAATGTTTTACGTAAAAAAATAGCGCAAAAGATTAAAGTAATTCATTTCATTAGAACTGATGACGCATATAGATAAATTAAAGATAGGAACACAAACAAATGGTACAAGAAGCGTTAAAAGAGATAGAGAGAGGCNCAGCAGAAATAATTGACAGNNNAAGAATTGAAAAATTACTTACTGCATATTTTGATGAAGGAAAAACATATACCGTAAAGGCTGGTTTTGACCCTACAGCACCTGATTTACACTTAGGACATACTGTTCTTTTACAAAAGCTTGCAACATTTCAAAAGTATGGAGCACGGGTACAATTTCTTATTGGTAATTTCACAGCTACCATTGGTGACCCAACAGGAAAGTCTGCTACGAGAAAAGTACTAACGACAGAAGATATTGTAAAAAACATTGCCTCATATACAAGCCAGGCTTTTAAAATTCTTGATGAAAGTAAAACAGATATTGTTTATAACAAAGATTGGTTAGAGCCTCTTGGTGCGATTGGTATGCTAGAACTAGCCTCAAACCTTACAGTAGCAAGAATGTTAGAACGTGATGACTTTTCAAAACGTTTTACAAGTCAAACCCCTATTGCTGTCAGTGAATTTATGTATCCCTTACTCCAAGGTTATGATAGTGTTTATCTAAAAAGTGACATCGAAATAGGTGGAACTGATCAGAAGTTTAACCTTTTGATGGGAAGACAACTCCAAAAAGCTTATGAAGTAAAAAAACAGCAAGCAGTCCTTATGATGCCAATATTAGAAGGTCTTGATGGTGTACAAAAGATGAGTAAGTCTTTAGGAAACTATATTGGCGTAACTGATGAAGCAAATGATATGTTTGGTAAAGTTTTAAGTATTTCTGATGATCTTATGTGGAGATATTTCGAGCTTTTAAGTACAAAATCATTAGAAGAGATTGCTAGCATTAAAGAAGGGGTGCAAGGTGGTTCTCTTCACCCTAAAAAAGTTAAAGAAGATTTAGCTTTGGAGATAGTAAAGAGATTTCATTCAGAAGAATCAGCAAAACAAGCAAAAGAAGCGTTTGATAATTTACATAAAAAAAGTCAGATTCCTACGGATATTGCTGAGTTTTCACTCGATTCAGAGGTTTGGATTGCTAAAGCCTTAGTTGAATGTAAAATTTCTCCATCAACTTCACAAGCTAGGAGAGATATTAAGCAAGGTGCTGTTAAAATAGACAAAATAAAAATTGATGATGAACAACTACAATTATCACAAGGTAATTATGTGCTTCAAGTCGGAAAAAGAAAATTTGCAAAACTAAAGGTAAACTAGATGAGTTTTAAGTCTTTACAGATTGGTAAACATACGGTTAAAATCCCTATTGTCCAAGGTGGAATGGGTGTTGGTATCTCTTGGGATCAGTTAGCTGGAACTGTTTCAAAAGAGGGTGGACTTGGTGTGGTTAGCTCCGTTGGAACAGGTTATTTTGAAGATAAAAAATATTCAAAAAAAAATATAGCAGAGCGTCCACTTGATGTGATGAATTTTTATTCTCCAACGGGTTTTAAAGCGATTCACGATAGTGCTAGAAAAATTTGTGGGGATAAACCTCTTGCTGCGAATATTTTATATGCTATTAATGATTATGGACGTGTTGTAAAAGATGCCTGTGAGGCTGGTTTTAATATAATTATTACCGGTGCTGGACTTCCTACAAATATGCCTGAATTTACTGAGGGGTATCCTGATGTTGCACTTGTGCCTATTGTGTCATCAGCAAAGGCGCTTAAAATCATTTGTAAAAGATGGAAAAAACGTTATGACAGAGTTCCTGATGCAGTTATTGTTGAGGGTCCAAAGTCTGGGGGACATCAAGGTTTTACATACGAACAGTGTGAATTGCCTGAAAATCAACTTGAAATGATTGTAGCTCCTGTTGTTGAAGAAGCTGAAAAATGGGGTGGTATGCCAGTTATCGCTGCTGGTGGTGTTTGGGATAAGGGAGATATTGAGGAGATGATGTCATTAGGTGCTTGTGGTGTTCAAATGGGAACACGTTTTATAGGTACACATGAATGTGATGCACATGATAACTTTAAGCAGGTTATTCTTAATGCAAAAGAAGATGATATACAATTAATGTCTTCTCCTGTTGGTTATCCAGCCCGAGGTGTTGTTACGAACCTTACACATTTAATTGCTAAGCGTGAAGGACCTGATGTTAAATGTATCTCTAATTGCGTTGCACCTTGTAACCGAGGAGTAGAGGCAAAGGCAGTTGGTTTTTGTATCGCAGACAGATTAAGTGATGCCTATAATGGTAATTTAGAAACAGGACTTTTCTTTTCTGGAACGAATGGGTATAGACTCGATAAAATTATTTCTGTTAAAGAACTCATTACTAAGTTAACGCAAGGCGAATAATATTCTAATGTTTCGCCCGATTCTACTTCTTTTAGTATTTGTCGTCGCTCTTAGTGCTTTGAGTGATAAAGAGATTATAAAACGTGCCCAAGATTTTATGCAATCTTCAAACAAAAGTAACTATTTTCGCGCATACAATGATTATAAAAATCTTTATTTACGTTCCATTATGCTTGAAGATGAATCTTTAAAAATAATTTCGCTCAAGGGAATTGTAAAGAGTGGGAAAAAACTTCATATAGATGTAGGGCAATACTCAAACGAATTACAAAGTATGCAACCAAAGAGTGTATACAAAAAAGTAAGTAAAGCACCTTCTCATGTAAAAAAANAGACAAATAAAANAACNNATACANAATCNTCATATAAACTNGANTCANTAAAATTCATTNATGAAGANTTAGTTTTAGAGTTTGANANANTACTNNCTTCAAGACAAATNAATTATTTTACNCTTTATGATCCAAAGAAAAAACNNTATANNTANNTTTTTGATATTCATGCATCCATGTCAACAGGCTTCAAAAACTNTACGTAAAAAANNTATTAAACGAATAAAACTTGCNCAATANAAACCAAATACTNTGCGTTTNGTNATAGAAGATACAGANAAANTAAAGGTNAANTTNTCNAAGGGNAAAANATTATTANNNATTAAAATAGGAAANNTNANAAGGTANAAAAAANNTATTAGAAGNCCTAAGNNANNANNTCCATTAAGACNNNANANAAACAAGGTNATTGTTATCGATGCTGGTCATGGTGGNAAAGACCCAGGNGCTGTTGGATATAAAAAATANAGAGAGAAAATTGTTGTTTTCTCAATNGCTAAAGAGCTNAAACGTATTTTGAAATCNCGTGGNTATAAAGTNTATATGACAAGAGATAGAGATAGTTTTATTAAGTTAAGTCATAGAACAAAGTATGCAAATAAAAAAAGTGCGGATATTTTTGTGTCTATTCATGCTAATTCTGTTGCGAAAAAAAATGCACATAAAGCACATGGGATAGAGTGCTACTTCTTATCAAAATCTAAGTCAAGTAGAGCTAAAAAAGTTGCTGCAAAAGAAAATTCAGCAGATTTAAGTGACATGAATTTTTATGGAAAACAAAGCTTTTTAAATACGCTCAACTCTCATAATATCGTGGCTTCAAATAAGTTAGCGATTGACTTACANAGNGGAGTNTTGGGAGAACTACAAAAGACGTATAAAAATGTAAAAGATGGAGGAGTCCGTGAAGGTCCATTCTGGGTTCTTGTTGGAGCTCAAATGCCATCTGTGCTTGTAGAAGTTGGCTTTATATCGCATCCTACAGAAGCAAAACGATTAGTAAAATTTTCATACCAGAAGAAAATAGCACAAGGTCTTGCAAATGGGATAGAGAGATATTTCTCTAACTCTAATTAGGTTTTTATTACGCCTCTTTTTTATATTCTAGAGTACCTGCACGAGATTCTTTATCGCTTATAAGGTATTCAATCTGTTGTTTTACCTTNTCATAACGGTANTGTTCTTTAAAGCCNATAATCCTACCACCTGCAGCATTAGGATGTCCTCCACCGTTCGCCCACTCTTTTGAAATTTGAGCAACACTTACCTGATTATTTGCGCGTAAGCTCATTGCACCTCTATAACTCACATCTACAATAAAATCATACTCTGGATAGGCTAATAGAAAGCCATTTCCAACGATGGAAGTATTTCCAACTCCATAGCTAAGATAGCCCTTGTATCCTTTATAATAAATAGTATGTGTACTTCGCTTAGCACCTAAGAGTTTAACGACATACCTAGTAGCAAGGTTATCAAGTGTATTGTCTTTATCCTCCTTGAAGAATTCTTTTTTGATTGCATGGATACTTTCATCAAGAATAATATTTGCATTTTCTTTCTCCATATAAGTACTCGCAATCTTTAAAAGTGAAAGTTTATAATTATTGTCCTCGTTCGCAAACATTACACGGTTAAGTTCTCTTGTCTCAGTAACAAGACGCATACAAACTTTTCCAAGTTCAAAGTTTGCTACCTCTTCTTGTTTCCATAAATCCACTGCATTGACAACATCAACATACCGTTTCATCCAAGAAGGCTCATTGAGCTCAAAATTCTCCTTTGCATAATCATACACTATCTTAGTAGCACATCTCGTTTCATCAAGATAATACCAGTCATGTTTTTTTGCACTCTCTGCCCCTGAACCATGATGGTCTAAAAGAGTAATGATTACATCCATTTTGTCTTTATTCATTTTAGCAACTTCATGCGTAAGCCATTTAGATTCATCATTTGTAAGATTTAAGTCACTGATGAGAATAAGAGCAGACCTTTTAGCTTGCTTGATATTTTCTAAAATTATTTCTAGTTTTGATTTTACTTCTGCCCCATAGTTTGCATTATAGTTTGTTTTGTCATAGGGAGTATACTTCATGATAAATTGACAGCTATAGCCATCTAAATCTATATGAGATAAATGATGAATTGTTTCTTGCATTTTTAAAATTCCTTATTTATAATTTTACTTCAACACTCTCAAGAAATCACTTTCTTGTAGCTTTAGAGGGTTGTAGGGACATTTTTGTCCCTGCTAATATAATGGACTTTTTCATTATATTATTCAATTGTTATACTACCCATTACTTCAAAGGTAGCACTTGAGTCTATTTCTGCATGTGAGAGCGTCACAACATCAAGAGAAAATCNTNCAAAGATTTCAGCTACCCCTCGACGAAGTTGGGGGTCGACAATAACGACAACTGGTGATACACCCTTTTGTAGTAAGTCGGCAGCCTTAGCACTTGTTGCTTGGATAAGTGAATTGATTTCACCAACATTTAACATAAGACTTCTTACTCCATCTCTTTCTGTTGATTTTTCTAGCATTTTCTGCTCAGAATTTGTATCAAAGGTAAGAAGTCGTATAACACCATCCTCGCTTGAATACATTTGCGTAATTACACGAGATAATTTTGCGCGTACTTGTTCGGTAATTACATCAACATTTTTTGTAAATTCAGCAACATCTGCAATAGTTTCTAAAATACTAAGCATATCTTTAAGTGGAATATTTTCATGTAAAAGTGCTTTGAGTATTCTTTGGATAAGACCAATAGGCGCTACTTTTAAAACATCATCAACAATAACAGGAAAGTCATTTTTTATTTTATCCATAAGAACCTGTACCTCTTGACGTGTAAGTAAATCTTCAGCATTTTTCTTTACAAGTTCACTCATATGTGTGGAAATAACAGTTGCAGGATCAACAACTGTATATCCATTTTCGATTGCTATTTCTTTTTCTTCTGGAAAAATCCACATAGCATCTAAGCCAAAAGCAGGCTCTTTTGTTGCCTCTCCTTTGATTTCACCAGTAGCCATTCCGCTATCCATGGCTAAAAATTTTTCAGGCATAATTTCACCCTCACCAATTGATATACCTTTTAGAAGTATTTGGTATTGTTGTGGTTGGAGATGGAGATTGTCTCGTATTCGAACCTGAGGCATTAAAAATCCAAAATCACTTGCGATTTTTCTTCGCATGGAACGAATACGTTCTAGTAAATCACCACCTTGGTTACTATCTGCTAAACGTATGAGTTGGTAACCAAGAGTGAGTTCAAGCATTTCTACTTTTAGTATGTCTTCAAGTGCTTTTTCTTCCTCTTTAGCAATCTCTTTATGCGTTTTAGCTGATTTGAGAATTTCTTTTTCTTTATCTTTTAAGTCTTGCTCTTTTGTATTATAAAGTTCATCTACATCTAAAATAGATAGCTCACCTTTCTCAAATTTCCATATGGACCATCCAAGGACTGCAAAGATAAGTCCAACAAAACCCATAGAAGCAGTAGGAAGTCCTGGAACCATTGCAAAGAGAATCATAATAAAGCCAACAATCATCATGATTTTTGCATTTCCCATCATTTGGTTAATGGTGCCTTCGGCAAAGTTATCCCCATCACCAGAAGAACGTGTTATCATGATACCTGTTGCTGTAGAAATTATAAGTGCTGGAATTTGACTCACAAGTCCATCACCAATAGTTAAAAGGGTAAAGGTTGAAGCCGAATCACCTACTGTCATATCATGCTGAAAAACGCCTATGAGAAAACCACCAATAATATTTATCAGTGTAATAATAATCCCAGCAACAGCATCACCCTTTACAAACTTAGAAGAACCATCCATTGCTCCATAAAAGTTTGCATCTTGGAGAATTTCAGCACGGCGTTGCTTCGCCTCGGCATCATCTATAAGACCAGCATTTAAGTCTGCATCAACTGCCATCTGCTTACCAGGCATAGAGTCAAGTGTAAATCTTGCTGCAACTTCAGCAACTCTTGTAGAACCCTTTGTAATAACCATGAAATTAATAAGTACTAAAATAGAGAAAACAATGAT
>JAESSH010000049.1 GCA_016764205.1 Sulfurimonas sp. | reverse complement strand
ATGGAAGAAATACGTGTTAAACGTGGTTTAGCATATTCAGCATACGTACGTGTAAGTGTTACAAAGTCAAGTTCGTATATGACGGGTTATTTGCAAACAAAAATACAAAGTATGGAAGAAGCAAAAAAAACAGTAAAAAAAGTTATCACAAAATTTGTAAAAAAAGGTGTGACACAAGAAGAGTTAGAGCAGACGAAAAAGTTTTTACTTGGAAGTGAACCCTTACGTGTTGAGACTATGAGCCAAAGACTCAACCGCACTTTTATGGAATACTATAAGGGTCAAGAATTAGGGCATTCCCAAAAAGAGTTAGAAAAAATTAAAACTCTCACATTAAAAGATTTAAATATCTTTATCAAAAAACATCAAGAAATCTTAGATATAAGTTTTGCTATAGTTACCAAGTAATTGTTTCTTTTTTAATGTTTAATTAAATAAATTATACTTAAAGGGGTAAAGATGAGTGGTAAATTTCGTTTAGTCACAAGAAGTGATATGGATGGTATAGCAACTGCCATAATTCTAACACAGTTAGAGTTAGTCGATGAGATTAAATTTGTACATCCTAAAGATGTGCAAGATGGGATAGTAGATATAACAGAGAATGATATTATTACAAACCTTCCGCATCCTCCCAAAGCATATTTAGTTTTTGATCATTATAAGGGTGAAGCAGTTTCTAATGAAAAAGAAGATAGTCATCTCATCATGGCAGATACTCCATCGGCTGCAAGAGAGGTGTATAATTACTACCTTAAAGATAATGATTTGTCCATGATTCGCCAAGATATGCTATTGGCTGTGGATAAATGTGATGCAGCCCAGTTTTCTAAAGAAGAAATCTTAAATCCAAAAGCTTGGGTTTTACTACATTTTTTAATGGATGCCCGTACAGGTCTAGGAAGATTTATAAATTTTGAAATATCCAATTATAATTTAATGTTGGAATTGATTGATTATTGCCACGATCATGGAATTGATGATGTTATGCTACTCCCTCATGTTAAGGAGAGAGTCGATTTATATAATAAGCATGCAGATACATTTAAAGAGCAGCTAAAGCGTTGCGCAACAGTGTATGAAAACTTAGTAGTACTTGATCTCAGAGATGAAGAGATTATTTACCCGGGTAATCGCTTTATGATTTATGTATTATTCCCGCAAGTAAATATTTCTATTCATGTTCTTTGGGGTTTAAAAAAACAAAATACCGTTTTTGCAACTGGTAAATCTATTATAAATAAAAGTTCTAAAACAAATATCGGGGAACTCATGCACAAATATGCTGGGGGTGGACATAAGGATTGTGGAACCTGCCAAGTCGAGCATGATAAAGCTAAAGAAGTTTTATCAGAGTTAATTACTGCAATTACACAGGACGGGTAGTTATAAATATGTCAATTTGCAAGCTTATTGATTTGCAAGTTGATTTTTTACTATAGTCATAGTATGAAACCTACAAAAGATATACAAGCCAAGTTTACGAAGCTTGGCATCCATTCTTGGAGTGAACTTTCTCTCGTAATTCCACATTCCTATGAAGATTTCCGACTTCATACTACGCTTCAAGCACATAAAAACCAACTCATAGATGCTACAGTTGAATCAGTATTTCGCGCTCCTAACTCAATTCAAATTACATTTTTCGCGCATAATTTTGGATATACCATAACAGGTGTTTTATTTCGTCCCCAAGCTTATATGATGCATCAATTTAGCGTA
This sequence comes from Sulfurimonas sp., assembly GCA_016764205.1. The sequence goes on along the minus strand of JAESSH010000049.1, from coordinate 8,067 downwards.
GGTAGTCGTGATTATTATTATGGAATGCTCGAATGTAAAGCTGGCTCCTGTACTATGAGTATGCCAAGAAAAATTACAAATATAGGTGCAATAACACCAAAGTACAAAACAGCCTTACGTAATGATGTCATGAATAGGTTTGTACAAACGAATCTAAGTTTAGAGAATTTAAAAGGCGAAGGTTTACCGCTTAATGTCGCAAAAGAAATTTTAAAACTTCATAATCCAAATGAAGATATTTTACAAGCGTCCGAGTTCTCAAAAGAAATACTTTTTGCTTTGAAGTATATAGAGCTTTTTGTTTATATGAAAATGCTCGCTCTCAAGAGAAGGTATTTTGAAGCTTCAAAGTCAAAAACTTCGCACTATAAAAAATGGGCAAAAAGTTTACCATTTACGCTTACAGATGAACAAGTAAAAACAATAGAAGATATTCAGGCTGACTTTAAAAAAGATGTTGCATCAAAACGTATGGTAGTTGGTGATGTTGGAAGCGGAAAGACTATGGTTATTTTAGCTTCGGTACAGATGATGCACCCATCAAGAAGTATTTTAATGGCTCCTACTACAATACTAGCAAAACAGCTTTTTGAAGAAGCACAGCTACACCTTCCCAATATAAAATCTATTCTTGTAACAAATAAAACAAAAAAAGTTGATTTAAGTGGATTTAGCTTTATTATTGGTACGCATGCCTTACTTTATAGAGAATTGCCACATGCTGATTTAGTGATGGTAGATGAGCAACATCGTTTTGGAACAAAGCAAAGAAATATGTTAGAAAAATTAGTAGTTTCTGGGGATAAAAAACCCCACTATTTACAGTTTTCAGCAACTCCAATTCCAAGAACACAGGCAATGATTGAAATGGCAAGTATTGATGTCTCTCTTATTACATCAACGCCATTTACAAAAGATATAACAAGTAAGCTTATCCATAAAAGTGATTTTCAGGACTTACTCTTACATATCCAAAGTGAGATAGAAAAAACGAATCAAATACTTTTAGTGTATCCGCTTGTTGAACAGAGTGAGGTAATTGACTACCAAAGTATTGAAGAAGCACGAGGATATTGGGAAAATAAATTCCAAAATGTTTATGTCACGCATGGTAAAGACAAAGAAAAAGAACAGGTCTTAGTCGACTTTAAAGAAAAAGGAAATATTCTCATAGCAACAACAGTAGTTGAGGTTGGAATCTCACTTCCTCGACTAAGTACGGTTGTGATTGTTGGAGCAGAACGTTTAGGTTTATCAACCCTCCATCAACTGAGGGGACGGGTAAGTAGAACAGGATTAAAAGGCTACTGTTATCTGTATACAAATCAAAAGAGTTCAAGTAGACTTGATGAGTTTATAAAAACAAAAAGTGGCTTTGATATAGCAAACCTAGATTTAAAGTATAGAAAATCAGGTGACTTATTACGAGGCACGAATCAGAGTGGAAGTCAATTTAAGTGGCTTAACTTAGCTGAAGATGAAAATGTAGTTGAGCAGGTCAAACAAGATTTAGATATTTAGTGTAGTATTACATTATTCAAACAAAGGAAAAAACAATGTGGGCAACAGCAAGACATATATTAGTAGATAGTGAAGAAAAGTGTAATGAGGTTAAAGCAGAGATAGAGGGTGGATTAGATTTTGGTGAAGCTGCCAAAGCTAATTCAACTTGTCCTTCATCAAGTGAAGGTGGCGACTTAGGTAAATTTGGTCCTAAGCAAATGGTTCCAGAATTTGATGAAGCTATTTTTTCTGGTGATGTTGGTGTTCTTTATGGACCAATTAAAACGCAATTTGGATACCACCTTATCGATATTACTGGTAGGGGATAGAAATAGCTTATGGTAAAAGTATCTGCCATTCAAATGGGTATGGGGGAGGACAAGAATTCTAATGTAGCCAAGGCTATAGAGTTAGTTCGTCTCTCTTGTGCGAATGGTGCAAAAATTATACTTTTACCAGAGCTTTTCCAAACACTTTATTTTTGTAAAGACAAGGATAAAAAATACTTTTCTTGGGCTAAACCACTTAAAGATAATTTATTAATAAAACAGTTTTCATCTCTAGCTAAAGAATTAGAAGTTGTGTTAGTTGTAAGTTATTTTGAAAAAGCAGAGGAAGACTATTTTAATTCACTTGTTGTTATTGATTCTGACGGACTTGTGATGGATAACTACCGAAAAACGCATGTACCAGATGGTGCTGGTTATGAAGAAAAGTATTACTTTAAACTGGGTGATTCTGGATTTAAAGTGTATGACACAGCCTACGGTAAAATCGGGGTTGGTATCTGTTGGGATCAGTGGTTTTGTGAAACTGCTCGTGCCTTAGCCCTGCTGGGTGCTGAAATTATTTTTTATCCAACNGCTATAGGGAGTGAACCCCAAATCCACTTAGACTCTAAAGAGCATTGGCAACGTGTTCAAATGGGACAGGCTGCTACAAATACAGTTCCCATAGTAGTGGCAAATCGTACAGGAGTAGAAGTAGGTGAGAGTTGTGAGATTACATTTTATGGTTCTTCTTTTATAACAGACTACACAGGCAAAATTATAGCTGAAGCCTCAAGAGATAAAGAAGAGATTATTTACGGCACATTTGATTTAAAAGAAAATGCAAAGCAAAGAGACTACTGGGGACTCCTTCGTGATAGACGTCCTAGTTGCTATAAGATTCTAGTATAAGCCTTTCTAAGTCTTCAAGTGGAGCGCTACATATATTTTTGAACTGTGTTTTATTAAATGTTTGCTGTCTTTTTGCAAGTTGTGCTGTATGTGTAGAAATATTTTCAAGCATAAGCTCTTTGCTTACCTTTGCATCAAGGTACTCTAAAACTTCTATGATTCCAATAGCACCCATAGAGTTTGGAAGTCGTGAATATTTTTGCTCTAAGTGACACACTTCATTTATTAAACCTAGTTCGAGCATAGAATGTGTTCTTTGTATAATTCTTTGTTTTAAAACAGCTCTCGTAACATCAATATTATAAATAGCTAAATTATCTATTAGAGGCACAGGAGGATTTTGCTTAAACCATTCGCTTGGAGTGACTCCTGAGGCTCTGTATATGAGTAAGGCTTTTTCTATGCGATAAGAATCAGAGGCTGTAATATTTTGCATATATTTCTCATCAAGAGTTTTTAACAATGTATGACAGGCGCTAAGATTTATTAATTCTTCTTGTACTTGATTTTTAATTTCTGAAGATATATTTGGAAGAGTAGATAAACCATCTACAAGTGACTTTAAATAAAAAGAGGTGCCACCAACTATGACAAGGTTTTTCTCATTCTGTACACACTCTTCATATACTTTTTTGTAAAGGCTTATGAAGATATCAACACTGAAATGTTTATCGGGATGTATCTCATTTATTCCAAAATGTTTTACTGTTTGGAGTTCTTTTTTTGAAGGTTTTGCTGAGACTATATTTATTTCTTTATAAATACTAAGCGAATCGATGGAGAGAATATAGGCATCCATTTTTTGAGCGATTTTTAAGCTTAAATCAGTTTTGCCTGAGGCTGTTGGACCGATGATAGCTAATTGTTTTATCGCTTTTTTCATTGAGAAATTATAGCATTATTAAAGAAGTTTGGATAAAATAAGTTTAAATTACTTTATCAAGGTAAACACTTGCAAAAAATCATACAAAAAGCAAAAGATTTTAACGAACTTGTGATGTTTGAACACTCAATTTTCTCCCTTCCCTTTATCTTTATTGCTATGCTTGTNGCAGCTGATGGATGGTTTGGTTGGTGGCTTCTTTTAATGGGCTTATTTGCGGCGCTTAGTGCAAGAAACTTTGCAATGGGTGTAAACCGTTATGTAGATAGAGACATAGATATTAAGAATGAGAGAACGAAAAATCGTCCAAATGTAGATGGAAGAATAGATAGTGGCTCTCTTATGATTTTTATTCTTGTAAATGCCTTTGTATTTATCGGTGTCGCTTATATGATTAACACACTTGCCTTTTCTCTGAGCATTCCAATCCTTATTATTCTTGGGGGTTATTCGTATTTTAAAAGATTCTCTTCATGGGCACATATTGTTTTAGGAATTTCACTTGGACTTGCTCCTATTGCTGGTGTTGTAGCTGTAAGTGCNACNATNCCAGTTTGGTCNGTTATTTTAAGCTTGGGTNTTACTTTTTGGGTTGCAGGATTTGATTTACTTTATTCACTNCAAGATATGGACTTTGATAAAGAAAATAATCTTCANTCTATTCCTGCNAAGTANGGAACAGATGCNACACTTCGTTTATCTGGATTTTTTCATATCTTAAGTATTCTATTTTGGCTCCTTTTTGTTTGGAGTGCTGGACTTGGAATATTTGCTTTTGTAGCTGTATTTGCTAGCGCTATTATGCTTTGGTATGAACATTANATTGTCCGAAAAGATTTTACACAAATTGACCGTGCTTTTTTTACGCTCAATGGCTACCTTGGTATTGCATTCTTGTTTTTTATCATCTTAGATAAGGTACTGTAATGGAAGCTCGTTTAGTTCAAGCCCCAATTAGTCTCGTTTTTAGTCAGGTAGATCTTAGTAGTGAACTCTTTGAGAGGGAATACCATCAACTAAGCGAATCAGAAGATAATGCGATTAATCAATGGCTAAAACTTGCAAAGGCTCGAGGTGAAACCTCAGANACAGATACTGTTCTTTTAAAGCTTATAGTAGAGCTACATAATAAAATAGACGCTCTTGAAGCTTTTTTAAAAAATGAAGAACCAGAACGTGTTTCTTTGAGTACACAAGCGGAGATAGATTCTATTGGATTTGAGCATTTTAATTTAGCAGACGCCTTACTAGAAATTGGTAAGGACTATTATGGACGTATCGAAATGCCTGTACACCCTAAACGTGATGTAGGTGTTTTTTTTCAAGCACAAAGTGAGACATTGGCTAAAATAACTCGCATTCATGATAGAGATGAGAAAGAATGGAATGCATATATGACAGCAAGAGAAAGAGTTCTCATTCGTGAATCAAAAGAGAATAAATAATGCCTATAGATATTATGATACTGCAAAATTATTTAAATCTCGACTATATTATTATTGGTATGGCAGCTATTATTCTTTACTTACTTTATTTCGTGTATACAAAAGATAATGATTATACAAAAAATATTCGTTCTGTAGCTTCTGTTGTAGAAGATTTGAATCGCGAAATATATTACCTTAAAAAAAATATGGGTGAAACACAAAAGAGTATTCAAAAAAATACAAGAGGCATGAATGATGCGCAAATCTATGAAGAGATAGAAAGAAGTGTTTATGATATGGTACAACCATTGTCTGCAGCTTTTAAGCAACTTCAAGAGCATATTGAGACTATAGATACTCAAATTGATTCTCGAATTTCTAGCCTAGAAAACGGAGTGAAGCAATTCTCGATTCCCACTTCAATAAATGGTAATGATGATGAAAAAGTCATTTCTTTATTTAAACAAGGAATAACTTTAGAAACAATTTCAAAAGANTTAAATATATCACAACCTGAAGTGGAATTTGTACTAAAGATTAACAAGCTAAAATAAATGGCAGACAGAAAACTTTTTGCACTTGTCGCAAGCTTAATCGGGATGAGTATTATTCTATCCTATACGCTTTCAACATATACAACCTTACTGTTTGGAGTAAGTGAGTTTCATTTTGTTTTACGCCAAGCTACTTTTGGAATTATGAGTATTACAGTTATCTGGATATTAGCACAACTAGATCCCGATAAATGGCTTACCCCAATCGGGTTTACATTATTTTTAGGTGCGAGTGTATTAATGGTTGCTATGCCTTTTTTATCGGAATCTTTAGTTCCTACTGTTGGTGGAGCAAAAAGATGGATAAAGCTTGCAGGGTTTTCAATTGCTCCAGTAGAGTTTTTTAAAATTGGATTTGTTTATTTTTTAGCATGGAGCTTTAGTCGAAAACTTGGTCATCATGGTGGTATGGGACTTGTGAATGAATTTAAAAGATTTGTTCCGTATGCACTTGTTTTTGTTGCTTCTATGTTTATTATTGCCTTTGTGCAAAGTGATTTAGGTCAGGTTGTAGTTCTTGGTATGACACTTCTCTTTATGCTGATGTTTGCAGGAAGTAGTTTTCGATTTTTCTTCAGTATTCTCTCTGGTGTTATAGTATTTTTTCTCTTTTTTATTCTTACGGCTGAGCATAGAATNATACGGATTAAATCATGGTGGGCATTGGCACAGAACTCTGTTTTAGCACTTTTCCCTGACTGGATAGCTGAACAACTACGTGTTCCAACTGAGGTTGAACCATACCAAATAGGACATTCTCTCAATGCAATTCATAATGGTGGTCTTTTTGGTACAGGCATAGCAAATGGAACTTTTAAGCTTGGTTTTCTCTCCGAGGTTCATACTGACTTTATTTTAGCTGGAATTGCAGAAGAGTTTGGTTTTTTTGGTGTGCTTTTAGTTGTATTTATTTTTATGTGGATGTTACAAAGAATTTTTAAGGTGGCAAATCGTACAAAAGACAGAACCATTTATCTTTTTAGTATAGGCATGGGACTTCTTCTCTCCTTTGCATTTTTAATAAATGCCTATGGAATTAGTGGAATCACGCCTATTAAAGGAATTTCAGTTCCTTTTCTTTCTTACGGNGGTTCTGCAATTCTCGCGGCATCTATTGGAGTNGGNATGGTACTNATGGCTTCCAAAAAAGCAGATATGTCTAAGGTAAATAAATANTGAAATTATGTATTACAGGTGGNGGAACTGGCGGACATTTAATGATTGCANANGCNTTNNTNGAANCNAGNGATANAAANAGGNCATGAGGTTATTTTTATAGGCTCAACACATGGACAAGATAAAAAATATTTTGAAGATGGCAGTGCTTTTTCACAGGTTTATTTTTTACCCACTACAGGCGTTGTAAATCAAAAAGGCTTTAAAAAACTTGGAGCTTTATACAAAATATTCAAAGCTTTTTTTACTTCAAGAAAGTTATTGAAACTGCACAAGATAGAGGCAACTTATAGTGTTGGTGGTTTCTCAGCAGCACCAGCATCAATAGCCACACTTAGTAAAAAAATACCCTTGTTTATTCATGAGCAAAATGCCGTTGAGGGGAGATTAAACAAACTTTTAAAGCCATATGCAACCCGTTTTATATCTGCATATGATAAAGATTCGCTTATTAGTGGTTATCCAGTAAAAGAGATTTTCTCTAAGAATTCTCGAGTGAGAAAAGAGTTAAAAACTATTATCTTCCTCGGTGGTTCACATGGGGCTAAAGCTATAAATGATTTAGCTTTATCAGTATGCAAAGAGCTTACAAAGCGAGGTATTAAAATCATACATCAGGCTGGCGAGAGTGATTTTAAAAGGGTTAGCGAGGCATATGAAAAACAAGGTGTTGAGGTTGAACTGTATGCNTTTACAGATGATTTACCTCGTTTGATTGNAGAAGCAGANCTTGGAGTGAGTCGTGCAGGTGCNAGTACACTTTGGGANCTTACAACAAATGGCTGNCCTGCTTTTTATATTCCTTACCCNTATGCCGCAGGTGATCATCAATATTATAATGCAAAGTTTATAGTTGATAATGAACTTGGCTGGTGTCAAAGAGAGGGCGAAGAACTAGAAATGAAGTTTTTAGCGATTCTTGATACCGAGCTTGAAGAAAAAAGTAAGGCTCTCTTAAAATACGTAAGTGAAGATGTTGCTTTAAAAATGATAAATGACGTAGAGGAATATCTAAATGCTTAAAGAAGTAGCACAAACTATAGTAGACTTGATTTTTGATTGGGGGTATTTAGGAATCTTTGTACTCATGGCGATTGAGTCTTCTTTTATCCCTTTTCCTAGTGAGATAGTTTTAATCCCTGCGGGATATTTGGCGTATCAGGGTGAAATGAATCTAGGTATGATAATGGGGGCTTCCTTAGGTGGTTCTATGCTTGGTGCATTTATAAACTATTTCCTTGCATTTTTCCTTGGACGAAAATTCTTAATGTCTTACGGAAAGTATTTTTTTATTTCGCAAAAAAGCATACAGAAGATGGATGAGTATTTTGTAAAGCATGGAG
>JAESSH010000048.1 GCA_016764205.1 Sulfurimonas sp. | reverse complement strand
AACCATCGACACACAAAAGATCTACTAGTTCACAGTTTGAAAATGTAGAACCCTCATATATGCGAAGTCTCGAACTTCTCAGACTATATAGTAATAGTATACTAAAAATTTACTTATTTTATCTTATTCCCATAAAGTTATTAGGCTAACAATAAGCAGCTCTCTATTGTTTTTTCTTTAGAAATTAAAAACTGTGAACTTTTTGGTAATGACTTTGCTGTTGTTTGCCCAATTACTATTATCTTAAAAGAAGGATTTATAATATGGTGTTTTAAAAAACACTTCACACTTGAAGGTGAAGTAAAAATGAGAGTAGCATTATCTTGTATCTCAATATCCCGTATTTCTTGTGAACATTTACTTGCATAAGTAATCTTCTCATCAATGCTGTACTTGTTTTTTTGCAATTTTTGCACAAAATTAGAAGCAATTATTTCAGCTCTTAGATAAAGCCATTGTACCGACGAAGAATATTTTTCAATTTTTCGCTCTAAGCTGTCTCCGTAACCCAAACCAATATCTAAAACTTCTCCACCAATAGCCTCATAGGACTTGGCTGTTAGTTGCGAGATACATAAGGCAGGTTTTAGTTGGACATTTTTATACTGTTTTAATGATAGGGTAGCTTGCTTTGAAGTGAGAATAAAATAATCGTATTTTAAGAAGTCTATCTCTGGTTTTAAAAAATTGATTTCTAAGGAATTTACATTAATTGTTCGAGGGTTCGAAGAGGTTGAAAACAAATAAATAGGGGACTTCATCAAAGAAGAGATTTTTAATCTCTACTCCCACTCTATTGTTGCTGGGGGCTTACTTGATATGTCATAAACAACTCGGTTAATTCCATCAACTTCATTAATGATTCTACCGGAGATTCTCTCTAATAAGTCATGCGGTAAATGTGCAAAGGTTGCGGTCATTCCGTCAACAGCCTCAACAACTCTTACGCAAACGGTATTGTCATAGGTACGATTATCGCCCATAACACCAACTGATTTTACATTAAGTAAAACNACAAATGCCTGCCAAGTCTTTGCATAATAACCACTTGCTTTAAGTTCATCGAGTAAAATTACATCCGCTTCACGGAGCANGGTTAAATCAGGTACNTTTACATCACCCATNATTCTAATAGCTANTCCTGGTCCAGGAAATGGATGACGATTAATCATNCCTNCAGGAAGTCCAAGTTCTANNCCAATNTTACGTACCTCATCTTTAAACAACTCNCGTAAAGGCTCGATTAACTCAAAATCCATCCAGTCAGGTAANCCACCAACATTATGATGTGANTTAATCACTTCAGATGGACCATTCACAGAAATAGATTCAATAACATCAGGGTAAAGNGTACCCTGTGCTAAAAATTTAATTCCATCATGTTTTTTTGCTTCTTTTTCAAACTCTTCTATAAAAGNATGTCCNATTATTTTTCTCTTNTGCTCAGGNTCTGAAATACCTTCAAGTTTTCCTAAAAAATTATCTACTGCATCAACAGTAATCAGTGGTGTTTTTAAGTTGATTCTAAATACTTCTTCAACTTGTTCNCGCTCACCCTTACGNAAGAGTCCATTATCAACAAATACTGGAANNANTTGATCACCAATTGCCTCATACAGCATTGCNGCAACGACAGANCTATCAACTCCACCACTTAAACCACAAAGAACCTTTCCTGTTCCTACTTTTTCACGGATACCTTTAATTTGCTCTTTAAGAAAATGTTCCATTTTCCACTTCTGTGTAACTCCACAAATATTTTTTGCGAAATTACGAAGCATTAAATATCCTTCTTCTGAATGTTGTACTTCTGGATGATACTGCATTGCATATACGCGTTTTTCTTCATTGGCTATAGCNGCATAAGGAGAGTTCTCTGAAGTTGCTATGGGAGTGAAACCTTCTGGCAATACATCTACTTTATCTGAATGTGACATCCATACTATTCTCTTATCATCACATTCACTTAACAAGGGAGAATCTGTTTCTAATTTTAACTCAGCCTTACCATATTCGTGGTGAGAAGAGCGGATTACACTTCCACCAAAATCAACTGCAATTCTTTGCATACCATAACAGATCCCAAGGATTGGAATACCCATCTCGTAAACACCTTTATCTACTTCATAGGCATCTTCATTATAAACAGATGATGGTCCACCACTCAAAATTACGCCCTTAGGATTTTTTGCTTTAATTTCTTCTACGGGAGTATGAAAGGGAAGAATTTCACAATAAATCTTATCTTCTCGAAGACGACGAGCTATAAGTTGTGTATATTGAGAACCGAAATCTAAAACGATGATACTAACATTTGTCATAAAATGCCTTTTTATTCATATTATTAATTATTCTTTTAATATGAAAGGATACAGTAAGTTAGATTAATTTTTGATTTGAAATCAGTTGAGAGAGAAAGTTATTTCTAGAAAATTTCTAGAAATAACCAAAGGATAGGATTAGTGTCCTATTCCTAGAATTTGATACTGAACATACCAAACAGCCATGGAAACGATATACCCAATCAAGATGGTCCATGAGTATTTCATATGCGCACCGAAGGTATAAATACCAGGTAGTTTACCCATAACACCAACACCGGCAGCAGACCCAAAACTGATAAGAGAACCACCAACACCTGCTGCTAAAGTAACAAGCATCCATTGGTCAAGTCCCATCTCCGGAGAAGCTTTAAGTACAGCTGACATAACAGGTACATTATCAATAATAGCTGAGAGAAAACCTACACCAATATTGGACCATGTTGGACCAAGAACTGATGGGTCGTAGACAACAGAAGCAAGAGCTAACCAACCAATGAAGTACAGTGCTCCAACAGCTGCTAATATTCCAAAGAAGAACATTAAAGTATTGTTTTCAATCTTTGCCATTGAAGCAAATACATCAAAACCTTTACCATTCTTCTTTTTAAGTCTATAATCATAAAGTTTAAGAAGAGAAAGACCAAACATCATACCCCACATAGCAGGAAGATGTAAAACTTGATGTGACATTACAGCACAAAATATTGTAAAAATACCAAGTCCAATTACTACCTTCGCTCCATGCATCATCTCTGGTTCTTTTTCTTTTGAAGCATCAAAAGGTGGTATGTCAGTTGGCACGAACCTACTTAAGATAGTTGCCGTAACTAAATAACCAATAATAGAAGCTGGAAATAAAAATAAGAAATCAACAAAGGTTCCCTTGCCTGCTGTCCATGCCATTAGTGTTGTAATATCACCAAATGGAGACCAAGCTCCACCAGCATTTGCAGCTACTACAATATTAATTGCAGCAGGAACTAAGAANGCTTTATTCTTCTTCTCAATNGTTATAAGAACTGTTGAGAGNATAAGAGCAGTTGTTANATTATCTGCGATAGGAGAAATAAAGAATGCTAAAATTCCTGTTACCCAAAAAAGTTGTCTATAGGTGTAACCCTTAGAAATAAGGCTATATTTTAGTTTATCAAATACTTTCATATGAATCATAGATTCTATATACGTCATTGCAACAAATAAGAAAAAGAAAATTTCAGCAATTTCAAGAATTAAATGTTGTGCCTGTGTATGCACAAGANNCATATCNANACCATGTTGTACATAATACACTCCAATAAGTATAAATATAAATGTACCNGCGAATAAAGCAGGCTTTGCTTTATCAATATGATATTTTTCTTCCNTAGCCACAAAGTANTATGCNACTNCAAAAATNACTAAAGCANNATACCCAACCCATGTAAANGTAATATCTGGAATCCCNCCNGTANNACNNGCACTTGCCATCAACATAACAGATGANAAACTAAGCATNANTAACAACTTTAACATTCTTACTCCTCAATTATTGTGTGTACCCCAACAGACTTTGTTCTCTTTTGTGCAGAACTTACAATGTCTTTTGCTGTGAGTAAACGAAANTNCAGTAGTTTACCTATATTTTCATTNAAAAGAGCCTCGATTTCNATCAAAGCTTCAGCTAAACCCTNTTTTGTTCGAACAATTGATACGTTTTNCCACATTATCTGACGTAACCTNTCTTTTTTTNCTTTGTCCTCTTTGTAACTCATAACCTCATCACTCAGCTCAAAGTTTCTCCTCTTATACTCTGTTGTAGTATTTATAATACTCTTCACGGCTTCCTTTGCAAAAACCAAACCTTCTAAAAGTGAATTAGATGCTAACCTATTTGCTCCATGAACTCTTGTTGATGCTACTTCACCGATGGCATAAAGATTCTTTACACTAGATATGCTTCCGTCAAGCTCTGTTTTAATCCCTCCAATAGCATAATGAAAGGCTGGTGATATTGGAATTCTTTGCATAGGTAAGTTATAGCCAAGGTCACTTAAGCTTTTAAAAATATTTGGAAACCTATGGATAAAATAAAGATATTCAAAGTTTGATACATTTAAATATACCTTCGACTTCGTTTTTTTAACATAATCAAACATTGCCTTACTCACAATATCACGTGAGGCTAATTCACCTCTTTCGTCATAATCAAAAAGAAATCTTTTACCAGTCTCGTCTTCAATCGTTGCACCCTCACCTCGAAGCGCTTCAGTTAATAACATTTTTTGTGCATTCTTAGAATCAACAAAAACAGTTGGATGAAACTGGAGCATTTCCATCCTCTCTAGCTCTATCCCTTTCATTATACAAAGTCCCTGCATATCGGCACTTATACAAGGAGCGTTTGTGTGGTATTCATATAAAGACCCAACTCCTCCACTCGCGATTATTACATCTTTTGCATAAAGATTACGACGCTCTCTATGATCGAGTACTGTAACCCCATAACATATGCCATCATCTAAGAGGAGGTCAATAACTCTCGCATTTGAAAGTTGTGCATGCTTATTCTCCCCAAGTAAAAAATGATGGATATAGCGTCCCGTAGCATCTCCCCCTGCATGTAAGATTCTTTTTTTTGAGTGCGCCGCCTCTTTTGTATAGAGTAATTCTCCATTTTCATCACTGTCAAATAAAAATCCACGTTCTACTATGTCATCAATTACCCCACGAGAATTTTGGGTTAAAACATTAACCGCCTCCTGCGAGCAGAGCCCATCACCGGCATTTAAAGTATCTCTTTTATATGCATCAACATCATCAGAATCAACAGCTAAAGCAATTCCACCTTGGGCATAAAAACTATTACACTTGAAGGTTTCTCGTTTATTTATTATAAGAACCTTCTTTGTTTTTGGAAGATTTAAACTCGCATAAAGCCCAGCAATTCCAGACCCAATGATGATTACATCGTAATAAACTACTTCTCTTTTTCGCATGTATCGCTCGTATTAGTATCAACATTAACTTTTCTGATTTTAAAGCTAATATTCTCATCACCCACTGGTGTATCTTTAGTATAAATAGGTGCGCCTTTGTAGCCACACCCATGTAAACCTAATAAAAATACCGCTATAATAAGGATATGCAAAACATTACTCAATCTATTATTTNTTNTAAAATTTTTACTCATAAATNTNCTTCTTNTTTTTTNCTAAGTATACTAAAAATTATTAAAAATACCGATAAATGACTCTNGAACAAAAGATAAAACAACTTCCAGCNTCNGCAGGAATTTACCAATACTTTGATAAAAATGAAAATCTCCTTTACATAGGTAANGCAAAAAATTTATCNAAGCGTGTGAAAAGCTATTTTAGCTTTAGCCCTTTTTTACAAGCAAAAGCNAANTTATCCCTTAGAATCATAAAAATGATTACNCAAACNGTGTCNATGCACTATATACTTGTNNACTCAGAGCATGATGCTTTGATTTTAGANAATTCNCTCATCAAGCAACTNAANCCAAANTACAANATTTTACTNCGTGATGATAAAACATATCCCTANATCTACATAGATAATTCCTTAAAATATCCACGTTTTGAAATCACAAGAAAAATCATAAAAAGCTCCACCATAAGTTACTTTGGACCTTTTTCTGTAGGTGCTCGAGATATTTTAGACTCCATTTATGAAATCTGTAAACTTATTCAAAAAAAAAGCTGTTTAGCGTCAAAAAAGCTTTGTCTTTACCACCAAATAGAAAAATGCCTAGGTCCTTGTGAGCTCCCAATAGAGCAAAGTGTTTATCAAAAAGAAGTAGATTTAGGATTAGAGCTTATTCATAATAAAAAACTTCTTCTCAAGAAACTAAAAGAAAAAATGATGTTTTATTCTAGTGAAATGCGCTTTGAAGAAGCCGCTCAACTACGTGATAGGTGTGAGAAAATATCCCGCTCAGAGATAAAAAGTACTATTGATTTTGCAAGTAATGAAAACTATGACATCTTTGCTGTTTTAAATACGCAAAACCGAGCTGTTGTAGTAAGAATTTTTATGCGAAATGGAAAAATCATTTCCTCCTCCCATGATTACATCCAACTCAATACGGGTTATGATGAAAGCGAAATTTACCAACGTGTTCTTTTAGACTTTTATAAAGACGAAAAACCTCCAATTATTGCACCTATTTTAGTGGCTAANGACTTTAATGATATGGATATAATTTCCAGGCATTTAAGTATTNTTTTTGANAAAAAAGCAAAAATAATACATCCNCAAAGAGGAGATAAAAAGCATTTAATCAACTTAGCACTTTTAAATGCAAAAGAGTTGTTAAAAAATGAAAAAAATCAGAACTCAACAAAGATAATGAAAGAAATACAAGAACTTCTTGGCTTACAACGGCTTCCACTACGTACAGAAGTTTTTGACAATTCTCATATGGCAGGCGAGGCAACTGTTGGAGCCATGATCGTGTACGATACAAGCGGGTTTGATAAAAAATCATATAGAACCTACCATTTAGAAGCCAAAAGTGAATATGCTCAAATGCGAGAAACCCTTACAAGGAGAGTGACAAGTTTTTCAAAAAGTTCACCTCCTGACCTTTGGCTTATTGATGGAGGATTAACACTTTTAAAATTAGCAAAAGACATCATAGAGAGTTCTGCTGTAAACCTTGATGTTATTGCTATTTCAAAAGAAAAGATTGATGCTAAAAGTCATAGAGCCAAAGGAAAAGCAAAAGATATACTTCATACACTCGAGCAAAGTTTTTCTCTTTCACCGAGTGACAAACGTTTACAGTTTCTTCAAAACTTAAGAGANGAGGCACATAGATCTGCTATAAACTTTCATAAAAAAACAAAACTGAAGCTNGATAANGAATCACAACTTTTAAANCTTCATGGAATATCNCAGGCNAAAGTCATCAAGCTTTTANAACATTTTGGAACATTCCAAGCAATAAAATCACAAAACCTTGATGAACTTAGTAGCATTTTGAATGTAAAAGATGCCCAAACGCTTAAAAGCATTTATAAATAAGTTTTATTTTTTGTAGTTTATGTTACATTAACTACATTAATTTTCNAGACTAAAAANTATAAGGTTTTATTATGAATAACGTAACNCCCGTAAATGAAGAATTCTTCTTTGAAGGCAGTAGTATTATTAGCCAAACTGACTCCAAAGGTATAATCACATTTGCAAACCGAAAATTTTGTGAAGTTTCTGGATACAAGGTTGATGAACTTGTAGGACAATCACACAGTATTATTAGGCATCCAGATATGCCCCGTACTATCTTTGCTAAAATGTGGAATACGATTTCGGCAGGTCATACTTGGAATGGGCTTATAAAAAATATACGTAAAGATGGTCTTTATTATTGGGTGGATGTAGAAATACTTCCCATACAAAATGAAAATCATGAGCTAACAGGTTATATAGCATCAAGAAAAATTGCTTCAAGAAAAAATATTGAAGAAACAAAGCTTTCTTATACGAAAATGTATGAAGCACAGGACTAAGAATGCTATTATTTAACGCTCAAAAAAAATTCATTGGAATAGATGCAAAAGACTTACAAACCCTAGGGTATGCTAATCTTTCTGCCTTTGTTAGTGAAATAGATGACTTTGCTGATATGTTTGTTAAAAAACCAGGTTTTATACATAATTTTAAACATGTAAACTGGATTGACTTTGTTGAATGTGCAGACTCTTTAGAAAATGCTAAAGTCATTATTACTACTAACTCCAAAAACTTTCAATGTTTTCTAAGTGTAGAAACAATGTATCTTACGGATGAGCCCTCATCAAAATCTTTTTTAGTCCACTTACATCAGATAAAAGAGCTTACAGATACCCAAACAGAATATATTTCAGTTCCTTTACTAGAGCAGACAACACCACCAAGTGTTCTCCCTACATCTACCTTTGAAGCAGAAGAAGAATTTGTACCTGCCCCAATAACTGAAGAAACTTCTGTTTTTGACACTCCTCTAGAAGAGACTAAAGCTGAGGATGATTTCAAAATAGACCTAGATGTCGAAGTTGCAAATGATCTTGCTGTCTCTAATTCAGACTATGTTTTTGATCCTTTGATAGCCTCAAAAGAACTTGGTTTACCAGTAGATTTAATCGAAGAATTTGTAGAAGACTTTATTGCCCAAGCTAAAGAATTTAAAGATGAACTTTATCTGTCACATGAAGATGAAGATAAAAGTAAGTTAAAAATCTTATCTCACAAACTTAAGGGTGTTGCGGCAAATCTTAGAATAGAAGACGCTTTAGAGAGTTTAACTCTTATAAACGTATCAGATAATAATAATGAAATTAAAATAGAGTTGGATTGTTTTTATAAAATAATTTCTAAACTTTCTGGGGAACTAGTTCAAAATACCCCTCAAAAAGTGGCTCCAGAGCTAGCAGAAGATTTCAAACTTGAAATAAAGGACGAAGAAGTACCTGAACGTATAAATATTGCTGAATTAGATGATGATGACTTTTCACCTGATATTGATGAATATGAAGACTTAGAATTTGAAACATTAGAAATAGATGATGATTTAAATGACGAAATATTTAGTAGCCCACCTATTACCTATATAAAAGAAAATGTCGCAAATGAAATCGGCTTAGATCAAAAAGACTTTGATGCCTTGTTTACAGAATACCTTCGTGAAGCTAAAAGCATTACCAGTGCTGTAGCAACTGCCATTCTAAACAAAGATGCGCAAACCTGGAAACGTTTAGCAATTACGCTTAAAGGTATGAGTGATAATATGAGAATAGTTGATAGTATAAAAGACCTCGGAATTCTTATTGACTCTCAAGAAGTTGACATAGCTACAGAAGCAAATACTCATATTATACAATGTATAACAGAGTTATCAAAAACTAAGGAATAAAAATGCAACTCGGCTTAAATAATAGACTTAGACTTATCAGTTTATTACCACTCGTGGTACTTTTTGCAATTACCAGTTATTTTACGTATGAATCATTTANNNATTATCAAACAGCNAAGATTCTTCAAGATAGNCTNTCAGAAAACAAGCAACTTAATCAACTNGTTNGTAATATTTCNCGTGAACGTGGTATGACAGTAATGTATCTTGGAAATGCATCCCTCAATACATTAAGTTCCCTAAAAAGACAAAGAGATATTGTTGATACACAGAGTAAAGCATACCTTNANGATGCAAAAGAGAATGAAAGTCTTCATGGTCATAGTGATGTACGTAANCAATGTGAAACATGCGCANATGTCGANTCNATNTTCCGTTCTNTCGTCAGAATTAAANAAATGAGAANGCTTGTAAATCAACAAAANGCAAGTTTTGATGATATTTATAAAAAAGTGTATGGAAATACGCAACAGCATGCAATTAGACTCCTTCAAAGTATTACAAAAGATGAAACAGATACTCAAATTAGAACCCTCTCAAGTACCTATCTTTCACTACTGCGAGCGAAAGAATTCACATCTTCTGAGAGAGATTTTATTTCCTATNCNCTTGCNCGCTCAAAACAATTAAAAACAGATGAACTTAGTTTCTGGATTTCACTTATCGCTAAATCTGAAGTAATTGACTATAAAACACTTCGNNATAAAGAACTTGTAANTACCTTCAATAAAATCTTTGAAGATGAAGACTATACAGAACTCATTCAAGATATTAACCTTGAAAGAATTAACATAATTTCTTCTGCTAGCAGTGGTGTATACGAATTAAGTTCTGGAATTTGGTTTACAATGCTNTCAGAAAAAGAAAATATTATTTTGGATGCTCAAAATACNATACTTNCAGCNATNGATAAAAGNGCNCAAANNATTCAAGAAGATGCTTTACANGTTTTTATTATTTCATTAACAATATGGCTTGTATCTGTTCTTCTCTTAATAGTCGGTTATTTCTTCTCNACCGAAATTGCAAGTAATGTTAAAGGTCTAGAAACTGTACTCAATAATGTTGCAAAAGATACAAGAGATTCCCATAACCATGATATTGACATTGATTTACAATCAGCTTCTGGAACGAGTGAAGCCTATAAACTTCTTGAAACTATTATTGATCAAACACAAGAAGATAAGATTACTGCTCAAGAGGCAAGTGAAGCAAAGTCTATGTTCTTAGCAAACATGTCACATGAGATTAGAACTCCGCTTAATGGGATTGTTGGTTTTACTGAACTCTTAAAAGATACTGGCTTAAAAGAAGAACAACAAGAATTTGTCGAAATTATTGAAAAATCTTCAGAAAATCTTCTGGAAATTATTAACAATATTCTTGACCTTTCAAAAATTGAGAGTAACAAACTTGAGATTGAAGATATTATTTTTAATCCTCTCGAAGAGTTTGAAAGTGCTGTTGAAGTGTATGCTGTTCGTGCGAGTGAAAAACATATTGACNTAGGCTTCTTCATAGACCCTGAATTAGAACAAGCAATAAAAGGTGATCCAACAAAAATAAAAGAGGTTATTATTAACCTGCTTTCAAATGCAGTTAAATTTACAAGTAGTTCTGGTGTAATTAATGTCAACATTAGAAAACTCAACTCTCAAATTCTTGGAACAACGAGAGTTAGATTTGAAGTTCAAGATAGTGGTATCGGTGTGACGAGTGAGCAAAAGGCTAAAATATTTGAAGCATTTTCTCAGGCTGATACTTCTATTACTCGTAAATATGGTGGTACTGGTCTAGGACTTACCATTTCTAGTAGATTTGTAGAGCTTATGGGTGGAGAACTTGACCTCCATAGCGAACCAGGACAAGGGACTACATTCTTTTTTACACTTGACTTTGAAGAAGTTGAAACACTTAATGAAACAAGCCAGGGTAACTTTTCAAATCTTAATGCTTTAATACTTGATGATGAAAACAAAGTAAAAACACAGTCCACCTATTTAAAAGAATATTTAGACTACTACGGTGTAAGTTATGTAACCTTTAAAGACGATAACGAACTCAGCCAACTACAATCTCAGGTTGATTATGACTTACTCTTTATAGATTATGATTACTGTGGGGAAGAAAACTTAAGCTATTACTCAAAACAAACACAAGCCTTAGTCTTACTCACTAAGTCTACTTATATGAAAAAAATAGAAAGGTTAAACCTTAAGGTATTTAAAACACTTTATGAACCTCTCAATAGCTCCAAGATAAAAACTCTCTTAACTAATTACCATGCCCAAAATTTTCAACCCGAAAAGAAAAGACAAGTAAGTCGTAAAAAATTTAATGCTAATACATCTAAATTCAATGCGAATGTTTTAATTGCAGAAGACAATATTATTAACCAAAAACTTATTAAAAGAACCCTTCAAGATATTGGTTTAAGTGTTGATATTGCGAATAATGGACTTGAAGCTTTTCAAAAACGTAAGGATGGAAACTACGACCTTATCTTTATGGATATTCAAATGCCTTTTCTCGATGGGGTAGAGTCAACGCAAGAAATTTTAGAATATGAAGAAGATTATAATCAAGCCCATATCCCAATTATTGCATTAACAGCAAATGCTCTCAAAGGCGATAGAGAAAGATTTCTAGACGCAGGTTTGGATGAGTACACAACGAAACCTCTGGTAAGAGATGAAATCATCTCTTTACTGAATCATTTTCTTGGTGATCATATTGTACAAACGAATGAAGTCCAAGCAGAAGAAAATATCACCTTTGAAGAGCAAAGTGAAGAACTACTTCCTGTGAAAGAAGTCCTTCTTGAAGAAACTCCTGTACAAACTTATGAATATAAAGCGGATATTTTATTGGTAAAGAAAAGTACTTTTGAATCAAAACTTTTTGCACA
Source organism: Sulfurimonas sp. (assembly GCA_016764205.1). The sequence goes on along the minus strand of JAESSH010000048.1, from coordinate 15,734 downwards.
ACTTCTTACATCTCTAGGATATAGCTATGATATAGCGAACAACCAAGGTGAGATGCATGAATTTACGCACGATTCAAGCTATAAGGTGATTTTATTTGACAAAGAGTGCGAAGGACTTGAACTTTCTCTTTTCTCGCAAAATGTAAAAGATTTTAATGCAAAAACTGGCTTAACTACAAGCCTTATCTTGGTTACAGATTCTTCAACACCTATCAACCTAGATGATGCTCTTTACGTGCAAGAAACGATTAAGAATGTAGTAAATAAAGACCTACTTCGACTTGTTATTGAAAAATTTATTAAAGGATAAGAACAATGAAAGATAATTTGATAGTTCTCGCTGTTGATGATGATATGATTAATTTAAAATTACTAAAATCTATGTTAATGAAAACTGGTAATGTAATTGAGGTAATTGANGCAAAGAATGGCTCCGATGCGGTTGATATACTAAAAAGCAGGAATGATATTAGTTTGGTTTTACTTGATATTATTATGCCCGTTATGAATGGTATTGAAGTTCTAAAAGTTGTTCGAGCAGATCCAAACCTTCATCAAGTACCAATCATTGTACTCACGACCGATGAAACAAAAAAAGGGGAAGCCTTAGAATTTGGTGCAAATTCTTTTTTAATGAAACCTATCAGGAAAAATGATCTCATTAAAAAAATGATAAGTGTCCTCGTTTAAAACAAATTCTCTAAATAAGAATTTGTTTTAACACATCTTCAACTCTTGATACCCCTATTATTTCTACAGTGTCTTTTACCTCTTGAGGAATATCGTTAATGTCTCTCTCATAGTTTTTTGCAGGTATTAAAGCCTTCGTCATACCAGCCTTATGTGCAGCAATTAGCTTTTCTTTTAAGCCCCCAATAGGAAGAACATCTCCACTTAGAGAAACCTCTCCGGTCATAGCTATTTCTGAACGAATTGCTTTTGAGCTTAAAATGGATGCTATAACACTTACCATTGCTATACCTGCACTTGGTCCATCTTTTGGAGTTGCACCATCTGGAACATGAATATGAAGGTCATAACGCTTATAAACCTCACTTACATCTACTTTTATCTTGCCTTCTAATTCTTTAGCTGAAAGAGGGATATTCTCCTCTGCAATTGTAAGTATTCTCTTGTCAATAAGAGTCTTGACAACACTCATCGCAATTTTTGCAGATTCCTTCATAACATCGCCTAAGCTACCTGTAAGTTGGAAACCACCTTTTCCTTTAATACGAATAGATTCTATTTTTAAAACATCCCCACCAACAGCCGTCCATGCTAAACCATTCACAACACCAACAACTGGAATTTTATCTGTTTTTTCTATCTCAAAAACAGATTTTTCAAAAAAGTCTTTTAAATTTTTCAAACTAATATTTACTTTTTCTAACTTAGGATCTTCTAGAATTCTTTTTGCTACTTTTCTACAAAGCTCAGCGAGACGACGTCGTAAGTTACGAACACCAGCTTCACGCGTATAACTATGGATTAATTCTTTTAAGGCTGGGTTTGAGACATTTACTTCAGTCTTTTTAAGCCCATGTTTTTTAAGTTCTTGAGGAAGTAAATAACGTTTCGCAATCTCAAACTTTTCTTGTGGTGTATATGAGCTTACTGGAATAAACTCCATTCTATCACGAAGTGGTGTTGGAATTCTTCCTATATCATTTGCTGTAGCAATAAAAATAACATTACTGAGGTCAATATTAAAGTTAAGATAATAATCCCGAAACGCATTATTTTGTTCAGGGTCTAAAATCTCTAAGAGCGCAGCAGTTGGATCTCCACGTTGTGAACGTGTTATCTTATCTATCTCATCGAGCACTATTACNGGATTCATTTTTTTTGCGTCAATAAGTCCTTGGGTAATACGTCCCGGCATTGCACCAACATATGTTCTTCTATGTCCTCGTAACTCATTTACATCTTCCAAACCACCAAGTGCAATTCTTACTAGTGGGCGTTTAAGCGCAGTTGCTATAGAGTTAGCTAGTGAAGTTTTACCAACACCTGGAGGTCCTGAAAAACAAAGAATAGCTCCCGCAGTACTTTCATGTCCAACACCTCGAAGTTCAAGTAACTCTTTAACTGCAAAGTACTCTACAATTCGTTTTTTTGGTTTTTCTAATGAGAAGTGGTCTTTATCTAACTGTGCTTCTACATGAGATATTTTCAATGATTTTTTAGACTCTTCGCCAAACGGAATTTCCAAAACCCAGTCAAGATATGTTTGTGTCATAGAGGAGTCAGAAGAGTCTGGATGCATACGAGCAAATCTATCTATCTGTTTAGAAATTTCTTTATACGCATCTTCTCCCATTTTAGGTTTTTTAGCTTCACATTTTTTTCTGTATTCTTCTATCTCTTCATCACGAGCNGTATCTGTTCCTAACTCTTTTTGAATCTGTTTNAGTTGTTCTTTTAAAAAGTATTCTTTATTCACTTTTTCTATATGAGAATGTACTTTTCCGCGTATCTCTTTTTGAAGTTTATTTGCTTCTATTTCTTCTATTAAATAATCAATTAAAAGTAACAATCTTTTTTCAGTATCAATCTCTATAAACATCAGATACGCTTGTTCTTTTTTCAACTTTACACTTGAACATATCAAATCAATAATACGATTAAAATCATGGTTTTCTTCGATGGTTTTTAATAAGTCACTTGGAAAATAGTTACTAACGCTTGAGAGTATTCTCACTTTTTCACGTACTATTTGCAGTAATGCTTCAATTTTTAAAATATTTGAACTCCTCCCTTTAAGTAGATCAACATTTGCTACAAGTGGCTTTTGGCTTATTTCTTGTAATACTGTTGCCCGTGCTAGACCTTGAAAAAGGATTTTCACTCTTCCGTCTGGAAGTGCTACTTTTCTCATTATAGAGCCTACAACACCAGCGTCATAAAGTGCATCAAAATTTCTTCCCCCACCATTCGCCTCTTTTGTCGAGCAAACAATCACTAACGAGTTCTCTTCTATTGCCTTATTTGCAGCACTTATATTGTCTTCATCACTTAAAAAAAGTGGTGAGATCATAAATGGGTACAAAAAAAGCTCATCTTCAGCTATCACCGGTATATTTACTGGAAAATCTCCATAATCACTTAATTTCATTCTTTATCCTAATTTTTGAGTTATCTCAGTATCTCTTCTTTTAAATTTTCAAATTCTTCTTTATTTAATATACCATCATCAAGTAAATCTTGAGCACTTTTAAGCTCTTTTTCTTGTTTTCTTGTTTTTTGTGTTATATCTTTACTTTTAAAATACGCTTCATCGTTTGTATCTAAAATCTCTTTTTCTAAGCCTTCATATTCCTCTGCAGTAAGAATACCCTCATCTCGTAAATCTTGGGCTTGACTTAGCTCTTTTCTTTGCTGTTTACTTACACTTGTATCTTCTACTTTTTCGTAAAGAGACTCATCAATCGCATCTGTTTCTCTCATCTCCTCTAGTAAACCTGGAGTAAAGTCTTCTTGTATAGTGTTTCGAGAAACAACACTTTGTGTATCTGGAATTATAAAAGCATACCAACTCTGCGTCCCATCACCTTCGAACCATTCTCTGTACCAAGGCGTTTTTGCCCTGTCTATTTCATCCCATACTATCCACTCTTGTGGTTTTATATTTCTATAATACTCTGCACTTCGTGGTTTGTCTAAACGAATATATAACTCAGCAATACTTTCATTAAGGAGTGCCTCCGCCATTCGTAGGTTTGAAAGCATCGTGTCAACAACAGGGTAATACATGGAGTACGGGTATGTACGCTTAAAAATTCCACTCTCTTTTATAGCTTCTTTAATGAGCACCTGATCCCTTCTTGGGTTTGGAAGTGCTCTGTATTTTGCTTTTATCTTTAAAAATTCTGCAAACTCTTTTTCATTTATGTTAGCGTATCTTTTGACATATTCATTTGCAAAATGCTCGCTTAACAAGTACTCTTCATAGTGCATATGTGCAATGGCGAGAATCATAGTCGCTTCTGGTAAAAGAGGAGAACCAATATGCTCACCTTGGAGTGAACTATAATAACTATCTGCTTTTTCTAAGTCTGCATTTGCAACAGACTTAATCATTTCCCCGTACCAGTATACTGCTGGTTTGTTATATTCATCTACATCTTTGGAACACCCAACAAAAATAAATAAAGTTATAAGTAATATGAGAGAAAAATACGTTTTGCGTTTCATGTATTGAGGTCCTGTTAAAAATTATTTCTTATTCTACCTAAAAGAGTTATATATATGGTTAAAGTGGGTACATTTTATGCTTTAAGTGCTACAATAAACAAAATATTTAACAAAGGCGCTTTATGAAATTTGATATTAGCCTACCTCTTTTAGGGTTTGAAGAAGTAAAACAAGTAGAGTTACAAAAAATAGACGACATATTTATGAAGATGCAATCAACAACAAATGAACATATATCTTTTACCCTCATAAATCCNTTCATTTTACGTGANTATGACTTTGAAGTACCACAAAATACAGAAGAATTACTAAGTGCCACAAAGGATTCTAACTTACTCATTTTAAACATCGTTCTTATACAAACACCCATAGAAGACTCTATAGTTAACTTCATAGGACCCCTCATATTTAACACAGACAACAACAAAATGGCACAAATAATTCTTAATGATTCAACAAAATACGGTGTCGCTGAAAAAATTTCGGACTTTTTAAAGAAGTAGGTTTATTTTGTAAAGGCTTTTAAGATGTTTTCGAGTTCTTTTTTATGCTTAAATATACTGTTTAAAATATTCATAGCTAAGTCTTTATTGTCCTCATAATCATGTGCAATTTCATTTCTAATTTCACGTAATTCAAACCATTCATCTACATTTAAAATGTCCAGTTTTTCAAGGGAATTAAGTATATCTAAAAAAGGCTTATCCACATTCGTGCCTTGCACCAACATATATGCCTTAAAAAGTTTTGCTCCCATACTATCTTGTGCCTTTGCAAATCTGTAGATAATTTGGTCTGCAAACGCTAAGGTAGTTTTACTTGTAACTAATGTCTCAAACTCTTTTACCTCTATAGGAAATGTATAGTTTTTTTCCAATTCTATAAAGGCTTCATTAATCCTTTGCACGTGCATTTTTGATTCACTCAATGCTTTAGTAAATTTTTTTTGATATACTAAATAGCTATCGCCCATTTTTTTGCCTCTTTTTCTATTAGTCTTGTAGCATCTTCATTAAAAACTACATCTATTTTTTGGTCTTGTATTTTTTGTTTTAGCCTTGCAAGAAATTTTATCTTTTTCTCAAACAAATCAGTTTTGTCTTGCACTTCAATGTAAAGGTCAATATCACCACCTTTTTTCGTGTCATCTGTGCGACTTCCAAAAAGATAAATATTTCCTTCCTTAAAAACAATTTGAAAAACGGTTTTAATAGACTCAATAGAGTGTTTACTTAATCTCATAGAGCAAGTATAACAAAATAACATCAGATTTAAGAATATATTTTTATAAAAAAGAGTACAATTAAACCCATATGACAAGTATAAATAACTGTTTAGCTCCTTATCTTTATATACAGTTTTTATGAGGAGTTTGTTATCCCTTTATTAAAAAAACTATGTTGCTTACAAATATTTACTATACTCTTCTCATTTTCACCACACCATTCTAATCTCTATGCAGCAGATAATTATAAAGAATTTTCACTAAAAAAAGCTTACACTATTTATGGTGATATTAGTATGATTGGTAATTCAATTATGCTTGGACCAGATTCAACTTGTGTTGGAGCAACAATTAATAACAGTAGTGTAAACATGGTATTTGCTGACATGGATAGTGATAGTACAACAGTTAATTCTACAATGTCACAACTTATTCTTCCACCCGGAGTTAATAAAGTACTATTTGCCGGTTTATATTGGCAAGGAAGGTTTATCAATACGAACAATGCAACTATGCCTGTAAGTGCACAAAATATTAAACTTAAAACATCCAATACTACAAGTTATACTACTCTAACGTCTAATACAAGTAATTTTTATTATGGATTTGACACTGCCCCTGGGTTTGGACCGTACAATGACTACCAAGGTTTTGTTAATATAACTGCTAACATAACAGATGCCATCAATAATGAAAGTACCAGTGTAATCCAGGAGACAGGTTATAATGGTGAAGTATGGGTTGCAGACATTCAAGCAGCGACATCTACAAATAGTTTTGGAGCATGGGCATTGGTAGTTATTTACTTAGACGCTAACTCAAAAGCAAGAAATATTACTCTTTTCGATGGATTTAAATCAACTATTAAAGGTGGAACTATAGGTTCTATATTAAATGGATTTTTAACATCAAAAAGCGAACCTGTCAATGCTAAGTTTCTAATTTTTGGAGGAGAAGGAGATATAGGAAGAAATGATTCCGTTACCATCACTGATAAAAGTGGCACAGCTCATTCCTTGGGAAATAATATTTTTAACTCTAGTATTCAAATCGATGGAATAGATGTCACAACAAGAAGTCCTAACTGTACTAATACTATTGGAGTCGATATCGATACATTCTTTATTGGCACGCCCGATGGAAGTCCAGCAATTATTGAAACATTTCAAGCAACAACAACAGTAACAATCACTGAACCAGACAATGGCACATGGGATCAAATATTTCCAGGGCTTTTTGCATTTTCCACAGAACTGTATGAACCAGAGTTCTGTTACGACTATGCATACAAACAACAAGGGCGCTATTTTACAGAAGATAATAATGGAACTGCCTTTCCTACATTGACGGGAGATGTAGTTACTGGTGAAGAGATAGAAGTAAGTTTATTTATAAAAAACCTTGAAGACTCAGACGTTACCGTGAGTGACTTCAAAGTTAATATACTAGATATAAACACATCACAAATACGGTATAAAGAAAACACTGTTAAACTTGCCAGAAATAGTTCCTCGGCTACATCAATTTTAGATAGTGACTTAAATGTCTCAATAGGTTCTAATCCAGAGTCCATTCAGGACATCGACGTGGGAACCATAGATGCAAAAGATTCTGTTTATATTTATTATCAAGTAACTCCTCAAGATTCTTATGTTCAGACTCCTTTAAATATTCAGATAGATTATAATCTAGTTCTAGATGGTACAGTTGTTCCTTATTCCTTGCAACCCGGAGTGAATATGGACATATGTACTCATGCTAACTTCATATATACACCAGTAGAAGGTATGTTTAATCTAGTACATAATACCTATCAGAATCCTTTTTTAAGTTCTGGGTATTACTATAACCTTCCAACGCAAGTTACTTCCAGAGCTGAAACATTTAGGCTTATTGCAACAGATCCAAATGACTTAAATACACTCCAAGATATAAATACTACAGTAGGCATAGAGCTTATTGACTCCTCCGCTTTTCATGAAAGCGAGACCTCCTGCCAAGAAAAATCGAGTGCTATTAATGACAAGGTTTGGATTAATATTACAGGGAATACTTCAACTTTTACAGCAGCTGATATTATTAATAATCAATTAGTAAAAAATCCAAATGCTGCAATAGAGTTTTATGAAACAGCGAGAGAAAACACAGCATTTAGAATCAGTTACCCCCTTGATAATAACAACAGCAATATTCTCATTACAGAAACTGCTCCTAATTCAGGACGTTTTAATTTAGAAGATTTTCCAGATTATGCCGGACAGACTTGTGCATCTGATGTATTTTATGAAGAGGATAATGGTCAAATACGCAAATATACTCAAGTTCCGCAATCATGTGGTAACGCGAGTAGTAATGCTCCATCAGCAATGACACAAAGAGAAGTAAATAGATGCTTAGAGTGTATTTACGGTTCAAACATAAAACAAATTTGTTCAAGGGACAATTTTGCCATACGTCCTGAAGCATTTTTAATAAATATCGATGATCAAGATGAAAATAACAACTTCATACAAACCAGACTAACAACTGGTTTCTCTGGTGTAGTTGGGGCTAATCCTCCTACCTTGCATGTAGCATCTACGTACAATTATAATGTTGAAGTCAACGCTAGTAACTTTGTAAATAATACCGCTTCAGATGGATATACAAAACCATTCAGTTCTACATCCAGCGACGAAAATATCCAATACACCTGGTCTCCAACAATAGCTATTACAGCTGGGGCTTGTGATGAAAGCAGTCAGGCTGTATCGGTACGCTTTGTAAATGGGAAAGTTGATGAAAACACATCAGTAAACCAAGTTGGTGAGTACAGACTAAACCTAACTGATAAGTCATGGACAAATGTAGACAATGACCCAACTTCATTGTCTATGATTCATCATACAACGAGTAGCTACTTCACTAATACTGCGGACTGTATCCAAAACAATGCGGATACACAAGATATAAATTCATCTACAAAAAATGGATGTGAAATTAGTTCAAATCATATAAACAGCAATAATAATTTTGTTTATAATGATTTAGATGTTCGATTTCATCCTTATATGTTTACAGTAAATACAGGGGTAACCCTAGGTCAAGGTCATATAACACCCCCTGTAAACAATGCCTTTATTTATATGGCCAATATGTCTGATGATGAAAACATGTCCGTTCAAATCAACACTATGATAACTGCTCGAGGAAAAAATACGCCAACAGCACTTAGTAATTATGTTACAGGCTGTTATGCACAAGCTTTAGATATAAACATTAGTAAATCAAATACAATCAGTACACAACTTATACATCAATACAATTTTAATGACTATAATTTAACAAGACAAAAACTACTAGATACCCCTGAGATTAACAGTTCTATTCCTGTTGGAGTTAACAGAGATATACACATTACAACTACTGCTGGTTATTTTCCACGAAATATGGGGGGAAGCCTTGATACAACAACGAGGTTAAACTATGCAAGAGAGGTAAATGCAACTGCAAATCCTGAACAAATAACTTTTCTTAGATACAATGTCCAAGACTCAAACAATACTTTTACCGCTGACTTAAACCCAGGCAATTTCACAAATGGCTCTAGTGATATAAACAAATCAGCAACACAGAATCTTGATGTTACGCACTTCTATGCTAGAACTGCTGGTAAAAGAACAACAATCATTTGTGACTCGGCTGTTGCAAACTGTACCTCTGGTGGTACCGAGCCAGATGTCTTTCTTTATTATGAAGTCTTTTGTAACGGGGTACTTAATGGAAATGTTTGTAGTCCAGCACTTTTACCAAGAGATGCAAATGGGAATACGCAACAAAAAACTGATACAAGGTGGTTTATGAGTCTTGATCATAATATTTCTAATTATGGTGACCTTAACTCAAGCACAGATTCTTACTACAGCGGTAATACTTATCTTCCCAATGGAATTAATTATGCAAATAATTATACTCTTAATTCACAACATAGCTACCAAATAGCCAATGGCTTACCCTATACAGCTGTTATGGATGATAATGTTTCCGAATGGCTTGTGTATGATGAGAACAATGCCTCAGCCGTATTAAACAACCATACTGTAATCTTTAGAAGACAAACTGAATGGAGCGGTGATCATGAAGCCGATAGCAAGACTACAACAGATAGAGTAAAAAGAGTAAATAGGAGAATTATGTGGTAAGAAGAACACATCTTAGTAGATATGCTTTTACTCTTATAGAACTCATTTTTGCTATTGTAATTATATCTATCTCTGTACTCTCTCTACCTATGGTTACACAGGTAACTTCAAGTAACATGGAAAACAACTTAGCGCAAGAGGCTATATTTTCGGCTATTTCTGAGATAAATATAGCAACAACATACACTTGGGATGAGGCTTCACTCTTAGATGCAAATATGTCCGGTGATGAACTATCAAGGGTTATAAACCATTTTTCCGCACCATGTTTCAACTCTGGTATTAATGATGCAAATGGTGATCCTATTATGAGAAGACTGGGACATATTACTAGAAGATGCCTAAATAATTTAGGTGCACCATTTTATAATCCAACAGCTACCGACTGTGTAGACTCTTTAAATGCAGCAGAACATCCTTACCGTCTCACAGTAACAGGTACTGCACAAAATACCTCAGCTACTGGTTACAAAAAAGAATATAACAGTAGACTAACCGTAACAAGAGGTGATGAGATTTGTGCAGACTGTATCGACTTTGGTATTGCTAACAATACTAATATAAAAGAGATTAGTGTAACTATACAAGACAGGCAAACAAATCAAGAAGTAACAAGGTTGCGAACATATAGTTCAAATATTGGTGAAGTCGCGTATCATAGAAGGACTTTTCCATGAAATTTAGACACCATGCATTTACCATGCTTGAACTTGTTTTTGTCATCGTTATTATGGGGATTATTGGAAAGTTTGGAGTTGAATTCTTAGCCCAATCCTACCAAAGTTTCATCTCTTCATCCATAAACAATACCCTCCAAACAAATAGCGCTACCGCTGTTGAGTTTATCGCATCAAGGCTTCAACACCGGATTAAAGCTTCTACTATTGCTAGGGAAAACAACGCTTCATACACACTACTAACAAACTACTTTAATGCAACTGCTCCTACCCTTGAATGGATTGGTGTAGATATTGATGGGTATCGGGGTAATGCTCTCCCACTTTGGAGTGGAATTGCAGATCTTAATCCTTCTACTACAGTTAATCTCAACTCACCTGCTAGTAACACTTTTGACTCGAATGTTCTTATAAATAATTTATCTAACAATCAGGCGGGGATAGATGATTCAGCTATCTATTTTATTCATCCTGATGCAATAACAACGGCTGAAGATTGGGGATGGGATGCTAATGCAAGTAGATTTGATATTCAATCTGATGTTCAAATACATCCTATTAGAGCTAGTATATTCAATACTACAGACCTAGTACCTGTTTCTTGGGGAACTGGGGTTAGTGTTGACAATAATCTAAGTGGAGTAGAAGCTACTGAATATTTTCAACTAGCATGGAGTGCTTATGCGATAGGAATAACTAACTGGAATGCAGGGACAAATACAGGAACACTAACCATGTGGTACAACTATCGACCATGGAAAGGTGAGAGGTATGATCTTAATGGAAGCACTAGTATTATCATGGAAAATGTAAGTTCATTTAGATTTATCGCCTCAGAGTCCCTAGTTAAGATTCAAGTATGTGTAAAAAGTGACTTAGTTGCGAATGAGGTATATGCAATATGCAAAGAAAAAACAATTTTTTAGCACATACTAAAGGCTCTCATAGGAATGGTATAGCTATGATTGGTGCTCTATTTATAATTGTAATAATGTCTACCATTATGGCATTGTCTTTATCGCTAAGCACGCAAACATCTAAACGTACAACTGATCTTTATCTTTATGAGCAGTCCATCTTACTTTCACAAAGTGCTGCTGAATATGCTATGTTACGACTATCTCAAGTTCCAGCCTGTTCTATTGATAACATAAATTTCATCTATAACACTATTTATACTATTAATATTGATATGCTCTATATTACATTAGGTGTTGGAACATGTTTCAATGGTGCAAATAATGATGGTACTGACTATGGAATAACTACTACACCTCAATCCAATGGCTCAGTTTTAATGGATATTACAGTAAGTGTGAATGACCCAACTATCACATCAGAACCTATCAGATATTTTCGAAGAAGTATTCAAAAACTTTAAGCTTTGTAAAGCAATTTGTGATACAATTAATTACATATATATACACATAATCAAGGATTTTTTATGAATATTTCTTTAACGGGAAAACATTTAGAACTTACGGACGCTATCAAAGAACATATGACTAGCTCCATAGAAACACTTAACAAGTTTAACATCGACATTATCTCCGTAAATATTGTAGCAAGCGCGCAAACAAAAAAGGGTAAAGAACATTCCATAGTTGAGTTTGTTATCAACCTCGCACATAAGAACTCTATAATTATCAAACAAAATAACGACAACTTATATGCAGCTATAGACCTCGCTACTTCAAGAGCACAAAAGGCTATGAGACGTATCCATGACAAGGATGCTGGACACCATAAGGTTGGACTTAATGAGGTAAAATCTGAAAATGCTGATGTCAAAACTGCAACACTCGAGATGGAAGATGAGATTGTTCCCGTTGAGCTTTCTTTATACAAACCAAGAGAGGTTGAAGACGTTTTAACTGACCTCAAACAAAGCACAAAGATGTTTGAAATATTTATAGACCATGAAGATAAAACACGTGTACTTTATAAACGTGACGACAACAAGTTCGGTCTTTATTAAGCATAATTACCAAACCCTTAAAGGGCATTACAAGTTTACAAATGAAGAGGCAGAAACCCTCAAAGTACTTCAAGCTCAAATGGAAGCTGTTGTTGATGATTTTATTGATGAGTTTTACGATTATATTTGGGGCTTTGGTAAAACTGCTCAATTTTTAAAAAACAAGAAAATCATTGAGTACCATAGAGCAAAGATTAAGGCTTGGTTCGTTAATCTCTTTTGTGGAAAGTACGACTCTCAGTACTTTGTATCTCTTTACAAAATCGGTGAAGTGCATGTAAAGATTGGCTTACCGACCTACTATGTCAACTCTGCTTTTACCTTTGTTCGTATGTTTGTCATTAGTAACCTAGAAGAAAATTTTGATAATAAAAAACAACACCTCAAAGAGATTATAGCTTTTGAGAAAATGATAGATATTAACCTCGACATACTCACCAGCTCATACAGAGAAGAAGAATTGGGTAAGTTTTTATCACTCTCTAAGATAGAAAAAAATATTTTAACTGGGTTAAAAAAGTTTAACTCTTATGCTAACTACTTTTTAGCAGCAGCATTAGTCGTTGTTGCATTTTTTGCAATAGGTCTTTTTCTTTATGACATTTATCTACTTTTCTTTACTGATATTGGAATAGAAAAAGGAATACTCACGGTCCTTGGAAGTTTACTTGTCCTTTGGGCATCTATAGAGCTTATTCAAGAAGAAATATATCATCTTCAAGGAAAGGGCTTTGCTATAGCCGCCTTCATTATGCTAGCCATGGCAGCACTTATACGAAAAGTACTTATTTACTCCTTATCTTCTGAAAGGTCTGAAGAGTTACTCATCATTGCAGGAGTTATCGTTGGACTATCTGTTTCGTATTGGCTTATAGGAGCGAAGAAAAAAACTTTAGATTTGCCCCAGTTATTGGCAAATTTATAGCTCCAACAAAACAGTATCACGTCGTGTTGCTTCAAACTTTTTGCATCCACTCTCAAAGGCATTGCCCTCTCCTACTAAAATACACTTATGTTTTGCTCGTGTTATCGCAGTGTAAATTAACTTTGTATTGTGCATTATAAAGTGCGAGAAAGTCATAGGAATCACAACTATATCGTACTCCATCCCTTGAACCTTATGAATCGTTAAGGCGTACGATAACATGAGGTAAGATTTAATCTCCGCATACTCATACACAACAACGATGTCCTCATTTGGATAAAATACAAACACCTGTTCATCATCTTCTTCTATTTTAAATAAAAGTCCACTCATTCCATTAAAAATACGTCTTTGGTTGGACTCTTCTCCTGCCTTAAAAGCATCACTTCCCCACGAAGTCATATTTTCATTTTTAATATGAACAACCTTATCCATCAAACGAAATTCTGTCTCACCTCTTTTTACACACTTTTTAGGGTTTGGATTAAAATACTCTTGGAGCACCTTATTAAGATTTGTTGTCCCAAGCGTGCCCCCTTTCATGGGTGTTATCACTTGGAAGTAATTTAGATACTCTTTAATTTGTTTATTCTTCAGTCGGTACCTTGCTTTTTCTATAGACTCTACAACCTTATGTGTAATCTCAGCAAGAATTGCTAAAGAATTTTCTTCGCGTCTTTCTTGTAACTCTTTCGCACTTAAAGAACTTTTCATTCCATAATAATTTTGTAAACTAATCTCCACAAACTCAAAGTCATCATACTTTTGTCTATACTGTGGTACTTCCCCCTTGCGAATATCATTTGCTATGAGGGTAATTGCTTGTCCTTCACTTTGGCGGTAGATTTTAGTCAGCTTAACGATTGGTGCCAACTCTAAGGTTAGGACATCACTCAGTACATTTCCTGCTCCAATAGGAGGAAGTTGCGCATCATCTCCAACAATAATTAAAATCGCTTTTTTATCTACTTTGGCTAAAAACCTAGCAAACAAGCTAGAGTTAATCATAGAGGCCTCATCTATAAGAACAACTCCATAAGGAAAGGTATCGCTCTTTTCATGTTTAACGATGAGAGACTGTATAGTCGCACTCTCATAGCCTGTTGTATCAGAAATACGTTGAGAAGCTATTCCACTGAGTGCACAGGTTATTATTTCTTTAGAATCGTAGCGTGTGTTTAAAAGATTCAGTATTGTTTTACTTGTTGTACTTTTTCCTGTTCCTGCGTATCCTACAAGAAAAAGTATCGAAGCACCTTCATTTATTTTCATAACTGCCTCACGTTGTTGTTCACCTAAAACTAAGTCCGATTCTTCTAAAAACTTATCTATATCTTTAACATATCCACCAGAGTCCATCTTTGAGCGAGAAACAAAGGTATCGTATAAAAATTTTTCTGCATCGTAAAGTCTCGCAGGGGAAAGTCTATCGTTTTTCATTACAACTATGTTTTGTTCAGCAACACGTTGTACTAAAATACTCTCATAAAAATTCTCTTGATTACTAAACATCAGGAGTTCATCAAGTTCTTTAAACAAAATATCTTTTGCAACACAAGAGTTTCCTTGTTGCTCACAATAATTGAGTAAGACATAATCCATAGCCGAAGCTATTCTATTTTCATCTGTCTTTTGTACTCCCATCTTCAGGGCTAACTCATCAGCACGTTTAAATCCTATAGAGCTTATGGAAGTAAGTACATAAGGGTTGTCTTTAATTTTAGTACATGGGTCTTGCACATCTTTCATAGCCGTTGCTATGGTTGTTAAAAGAATTGGCGAGACATCAAAAGGACTTAAAAACTCTCCTAACTCTCGCATTGAACGGAATTTTTTCCAAGAGTTTTGAATCTTTTTTAGACGTTTTTCTTTGATTCCCTTAAACTCTAAAAGACGCTCAATATCATTGTCCAGAATTTCTATAAGCATCTCTGCCCCAAACTTCTCTATAAGCTCAGAGCTAAGTTTTTTTGTGAAGCCTTTTACAATTTTATTTAAAAAGAAAAAAAGTTGATTCTGGTTAATTTTAATAGAAGTAAATTTAAAAGTCTTTCCATATTTTTTATGTTCTTCCCAAACACCAGTTAGTGTTATAGCCGAATCTTTAATATGACTTACTTCACTCTCAAAATACGTTCCACTTACTTTTTCGCCACTTTTTAATACTGCAATAAAAAAGCCCTCTTCTTCAAAGAGTATTTTATCTATCTGACCAATAAGAGTTTGTGTCATGCCACACTCTTTTTATAAAGGTTTATTGCTTTTTTTGTGAGTGAAGATATTGGGCCATTTTCTATATTTTTTAGCGCCACCCAAAGAATTTCTTCCTCTTTAAAATCATGAAGATACAAACTCACTGCTATACGAAAACGTGTTACAGAATGTTTAAAAACTCCAAGTAATGGAGTAGAATCACTAGGCTCTATGCTTGGTAAGACTAACATTGAATTTTCATCAAGCATTGCAATTTTGTCATTTTTTATATCAAGTCCAAAGTAAAGTTTTTTATCCTCATACTTCATCGTTTTTTTCTTGTAGTATAAATCTGGAT
>JAESSH010000047.1 GCA_016764205.1 Sulfurimonas sp. | reverse complement strand
AATTCTAGATAACTTAAAACTTTCTTCTGAGATACAAAGTAACTTCTTGAACCAAAGTATACAAACAAGTCTATCGAATATAAGTAGATATAAAAGTGGCGAAGTATATGCACAGAAAGATGGTTACGTTGTGAGAATTTTTGAAAATGACAAACATAAATTTATTAAAAAAGGAGATGAGGTTATGCTTTTTTCTCCTAAAGTAACACAGCGTTCTATACTGTTAAAAGTTTCTGACTTTAATATGCCACTTATTAAAGAAGGTCTTCCTGTTAGAATTATATTTTATGGATGGCCAGCATTACAAATTTCTGGTTGGCCAACTATTAAATATGGAACTTTTGCAGGAATAATTAAACATGTCGAGCCTACTTCTCATGAAAAAGGTTTTTATTACGCTCGTGTTGATGAAGACCCAGATGAACTATGGCCAGATCAAAATACACTTAAAATAGGAACACAATCTACTTTATGGGTACGACTTAGAACAGTTCCTATTTGGTATCAATTATGGAGATTAATGAATGCCTTACCTCCACAAATGCTAGATCCTGGTTTGGAAAATAAACAATGAAAGTAACTTTTTTATACTTTATATGGATACTCTCAATTGAGCTATTAACAGCAAAAGAAATTTTTACCCAAGATAAGATACTTGATTACATGGAAATCTCAAATCCTTTCGTATATACAGCTATTGGGAACGAGAATATATTCAAGCATAGGGAGCTTTACCATTTAGGTAGCTTTGATACAGAAGTGTCACTAAAGTATGATGAAAAAGAGTATCCAGTCAGTGATGGTAAACTTTTAGATATAGGTGTAAATAAAGTACTTGAAAATGGTACATTATTAAGTGTTTCATATAGAAAAGCTCAAGGAATACAAGAATATAACAATATTAAAACAAATAATGAAGGTGAAATTTTAGCGGGTATTAATCTTCCGCTAGTATCACTCATGAGTGGAATGAATAGCCGTAAATTAGATTTGAATATTGCATCTGTAAATAAAATTAAATTAGCCTATGAATCAAAGAATAATTTACGCTTACTTTATCATAAAATACTCTCTCAGTATATAGCAGTACTGTATTTTAATTCTATTGTAAAGCTTCAGGATAAACTTCTAAATAAAGCAAAAAAAAGAAAGGACTTAATAAAAAAACGTGTTGAATCTGGTTTTTTAGCTCAGATAGCACTTCTAGAAGCAAAACAACAAATTATAAACAGAGAACAAACTTTACGCTCATCAGAAAATAGTTTTGCAGTTGCGAAAGAAAGTTTTGTTCTTTACCTAAATATTTCCAAAGAGAAATTTTTAAATCAGTATACCTTGCTTGATATTAACGAAATCAGTTATTTACAAAAAGATGTAAATGCGTATATAGAGATTGCCTTAGAAAATAGAAAAGATATTAAAATCTATGACTTAGAGATACAAAAGGTTCATCTAAGACAAAAGCAGACTAATCAACTACAGTATCCCAATATAGACCTATCGTTTTATGGTATACGTGACTTTAAGGGTGAAAATGGATATAAAGCTGCACTAAGCATAAAGTTTCCCTTAGAAAGACGAAAGTATGAAGGACAGAAGTTAGAAAATAGATTTAGTAAAAAAAATATAAAAATGCAACAAAAAAAAGAAATTATAAGTGTAAAAACTAATTTAAAAAACATCTTTAATTCTCTTAGGGTACTTGAAGTAAATATAGAAAATTCTTTAATTGAGATTGAACTTGTTAAAAAATTAGAAGAATCAGAAAATAAAAAATATCTTTTAGGAAGTAGTAATTTATTTATGGTGAATCAAAGAGAGATTTATACTTTAGATATTCAAAAGAAGCGACTTGATTATAATTACCGATATTTAAGTTTAATTTTAGATGCTAATAGTGAAGCTGGAATTGGTGGTCTGGTAGTCTCCCAGTATTAGTTTATGGATATTTATACACTCTACTATAGCTTGTGTTTGCAATTCCGATTAGTTCCAAATTAGTAGCGATTTCCTTTAAGGATAGAATCTGTTAATTCTTTAATAGCAGTTGGTTAATCACCAGCTGGTTGGAAAGGAGAGTCTACTTTAAAGTCAGGTTTCTTTTTCATTGTTGGGATTGTAGCTTATTGCAGTGAATGGTGTAGTATTTACTTGTATATGTGAGATGTCGTTTTTTATCGCTGCCCAGAAATTAAGGAGTTGTATAAGCATCTTTTCTATGTCTAACTCTTATTATTTCAATTAAAAGTTTGTCATTTTCAAGATAATAGATAATTCTATAATTACCAACTCTTATTCTAAAGTTATAATCAGTACCTAAGATTTTTTTATGGTTTGGAGGATGGGGGTTTGAAGCTAAACTTTCTACTGCTTCTATAATTTTTTTAATCTGTTTTTTTTCAATTTTACGAAGTTCTTTTTTTGTTGATGTTTTCCACTCAATATTATAGAGTGCCATCAGCTCTTAACTCGGTTAAAAATTTTTCATGGGAAGTTGTACTCTCATCTTTTCTATCTGCTATGGCTTTCAAGTCTTTTATATCTTCTAACATATTTTCAAATTCTTGCATATCTATAACTACAGATATTTTTTCACCATTATCATCAGTGATATAGCGAGGATGTAAATTTAGAGGCATAGTCATCATATCTCCTTGAATTGTTTATTTTAAATTATAGCCAAATTACTGTTTATTGGAAGCAAATATAAGTTTCTTACCATCCTGTGAAAGTATTATCTGGAAATTTATGATAGGCTGGCAAGGAAGCGCTCCTCTGCCATTTTTCCCAAAAGGCAACTGTTTTATGAGGTCTTTTATAGCAGTTTTTATGATAGTCTTTTCTCAATTTACTCTTAAAGGTATTAAATGACTTTTTTATTCTTTTATTATAAGAGAAACTATACTTATAATACATATATTCTCGCTTCTCTCCGTAATACTTGTTGATATGTTTAACAAGACTAATACACTTATCAGAAGGTTCTACCTTCCCAATATAAGAAAGCGAAGAATCACCATAAACACTTTTTTGTACAGCTGTATTTTGTTCTTTATTTATGTTTTTATTTCTCGGTGGAATATTTTCTTTCTGCTTATTCGAGTAAGACTTGTCAGGAACAACTAAACCCTCATCAAATAAATCCTCAAACCCTGGTATTTCAGCACTAAGTAAAGCAGGTAGTAATAGAACTAGATATAAATGTGAGAGTATTGTTCTCATGTTGGCTCCAATGTCTAAGATTTTTTTATAACT
This sequence comes from Sulfurimonas sp., assembly GCA_016764205.1. Next base: position 14,654 of record JAESSH010000047.1, on the reverse strand, counting down.
AAAACCATAACATAATTTTAATTATAATAATGAGTGTCGCCAGTTTGTTACCAAGATGTAATTCTAATTTGTTAGTATTTAGCAAAATAAATAAGGAAGTATCTATTTATGAAATATATATTATTACTTGCAGCACTTTTTTTTACTACACAGGCAAATGAAGGGAAAGCTACTCAAGCATCAGCATCTTTGGTAAAGACCGTTAAGGTTGAAGAGAGTTATGTAAATTCGCTACAAAACTATGTAGGAACGCTTTACTACGATAGAAACTCTGATCTTGCTTCTGAGAGTTCAGGTGTTGTGCGTAAGCTCTACGCAAAAGAAGGGCAGAGGGTAAAAGAAGGGGATGTTCTTTTAAAACTAGAGAGTTCTATTTTACAAGCGAAGCTCAAAGCAAAACAAGCCATTGTAAACTCTTTTCTTTCACAACAAAAAAAGCAAAAAAAAGATCTTAAACGTGCAAAGGCTTTGATACATAAAAATAGTATTGCACAAAGTAGTTACGATACTACCTATTACACACTCGAATCATTAAATGCACAAATCGAGTCACATAAGGCAGAACTTCTTGCAATGAAGATTGAGCTACAAAACAAAACAATCAAAGCACCATATAATGGAATTATAATAAAAAGAATAGTTGATATAGGTGAATGGGTAGCAGTTGGAGATAGTGTTTTTACTCTCGTAGATCCTCGTAGCATAGAGGCTAAGATAAATATTCCAAGTAAACTTCTACATATAATTTTTACCAAACAAAAACTTCAGGCTAGAATCAACAACAAGGATATAAATGTTTACGTAAAAACCATTGTTCCTTTAGCAGATAAAAATAGCCGTACCTTTCCAGTAAAACTTTCACTCAAGGCTCAAAAAAATCTTATTGAAGGTATGCGAATAGATGTAAAAGTACCTATACTTAAAAAAGAAAAAGCCTTACTTGTTCCTCGTGACGCAGTTATTAAACGTTTTGGAAGCTTAGTAGTCTTTAGTGTTGTAGATTCTAAAGCAGTGATGATTCCTGTACGTGTTGTGAGTTATCTTCAAGATGAAGTAGCAATCAAAGCAGAGGGTTTAAAAGTTGGTATGAAAGTTATTGTAAAAGGTAATGAGAGAGTATTTCCAGATATGCCTGTAATGGAGAAGGTAAATTAATGAATATTATTGATATATCTATAAAAAAACCTGTAAGTGTTTTTGTTGGTATAATCTTAATCCTAATGTTTGGACTTGTCTCCCTTACACAACTCCCATATAAACTTACTCCAAATGTAATAGAACCAGAGATTGGGGTGGTAACTTTATGGCCAGGTGCAACACCGAGTGAAGTTGAACGTGATATTGTTGAAAAACAAGAAGAGCAATTAAAGTCTACTCCAGGTTTAGTCGGGTATAAGGCTACAGCCTCTGACAATATTTCTGAAATCACTTTAACCTTTGAAATTGGCACAGATATGAATAAGGCACTTCTTGAAGTCTCAAACAAACTTAACCAAGTTGAAAATTATCCTCAGAATGTGCAAAAACCTATTATCCAATCAGCTGGCTCAAATGCATCTCCAACCATTTGGATGGGCTTTGTTGCGACAAAAGGTAATGATAGAGATATAGATACGTATTTAACATACCTTGACAACGAGGTAAAAGAGAAGTTTGAGAGGGTAAAGGGTGTAGCTAGTATTTTTGTACCCGGTGGAACAAAAGATGAGTTGCACATAAAATTGTTTCCCCAAAGACTTGCAGCACATGGATTAACCATAGAAGCTGTTGCAACTGCAATCGAAAATGAAAATATCGATACAGCAGCAGGAACTGTAGATATTGACAGACGAACATACCGCGTGAGAACATCTGCAAGGTTTACCTCAATTGAAGAGTTCGAGGAGATGGTACTCTTTAACGATGGGGAGAAAAGTATTCGTTTAGGAGATGTTGCAGAAATTTCAAAAGGATATGAAAAAGTTATTGCAAACATTTTACAATCGAGTGGGGAGAGTTTAAACAAAGCACTTATATATGGTATTAGAATGGATCCATCGGCAAACATTGTAGACACAACAAATAGGGTAGAAGAAGTTGTAAAACATCTTAATGCAAAGGTACTTCCAGAACATGATATTTATCTTGACTGGTATTATGACCAGAGAGGATATATCCAAGGTGCCATAGACTTAGTACAACAAAACATTGCGATTGGAGCAGTTTTAGCAATCATTACACTTCTACTGTTTCTACGTTCATTTTTACCAACAGCAGTTGTTTCAGCTGCTATACCTATTAGTATAGTTGCAACCTTTATTGTTTTAAATAGTATGGATAGAAGTCTTAATACAATCTCTCTTGCTGGTATCTCTTTTGCAGTTGGGATGTTGCTCGATAGTGCGATTGTTGTTTTAGAAAATATTGATAGGCATTTAAAGATGGGTAAGAAGCCATTTGATGCTGCACATGATGGTACAGTTGAGGTATGGGGTGCATTAGTGGCGTCCGCCTTAACAACAATAGCAGTTTTTTTACCTGTCATTTTTTTAGAATCAGAGGCTGGACAACTTTTTAAAGATATTGCTATTGCAGTGACTGCTGCGATTACATTTTCTTTATTTGTTTCCATTTCTGTTATTCCCATGTTTTGGACGCAGCTTATAAAACTAAGTTCAAGTAGTCATGACAAAGAGTATGAAGTAGTACAAAAACCAGACTCATTTTTAGTAAGCATGGCAAAAAAAATCGCTTCTTTTTTTATGAATACTGTTATATGGAGTCTTCAAAGAAGAATGAATCAGTTTATAATTATCTTGCTTATGGGGAGTATTTCTATCATTACAATTATGTTACTCTTTCCAAAGATGGAGTACCTTCCCCAAGGAAATCAAAACCTTATTATGAATATTTTGATTCCACCTCCAGGACTCTCAGAAAATGAAAAAAAAGATATAGGACATAAAATATATGAGCATATGAAGCCTCATTATAAAGAGGAGGTAGATGGGATTCCACCTATTGCAAATAGTTTTTATGTTTCATTTGGTGATTTAATTATTCAGGGTATGATTTCAAAAGAAGAAACGAGAGCTACTGAGTACATTCCTTTTATGATGCCTGTTATTAATAGCTTTCCTGGAGTATTTGGTATTTCACTTCAAAGTGGTGTATTTGAGCAAGGTATTGGGGAGGGAAGAAATATTGACATAGATATTAGCGGTCAGGATATATCAAAACTTACTCAAATTGGTGGAATGTTATTTGGCATAATTTTACAAGAGCTTAAGGGTGCTCAAGTACGTCCTATTCCATCCATAGAGTTACTTTTTCCAGAAGCGCTTATTATTCCAGATCGTAATGCTTTAGTAAATGTTGGAATGAATAGTAGAAGCTTTGGTTTCACAGCAGATGTTCTTCTTGATGGGCGAAAAATAAGTGAATATACGCAAGATGGTAAAAAGTCTATTGATATAATTTTAAAGTCTCAAGATGCTTTGATCAATTCACCTGAAGCACTCTATTTAACACAGATTGCTACTCCTAAAGCAGGTTTAGTACCTATGTCTGAACTCTCACAGCTTAAACATACTACAGGAATTACAAAAATTCGTCATGTTGAAGGTAAAAGGACAATCACTCTTCAAGTTACACCTCCAACAAGTATGACCTTAGAAGAAAGTGTAGAAAAATTAGAGGCTATTTTACAAGAAAAAGTACCCAAAAGTATGCTTGAAAATGGGACAACCGTAAGGCTTGCTGGAAAAGCAGATAAGCTCGCCCAAACGATAGAGTCTATGAAATGGAATCTCGTTTTTGCCTTAGCTATTATTTATCTTCTCATGAGTGCCTTATTTGGAAGTTTTGTTTATCCCTTAGTAATTTTGTTTACAGTTCCTATGGCAACTGCTGGTGGTTTTATTGGATTAAAACTTACAAATATGTTTGTAGCGCCACAGCCACTTGATGTATTGACAATGTTAGGGTTTATTATATTAATAGGTATTGTTGTAAACAATGCCATTCTTATAGTCCATCAATCTTTAAATAATATACGTTCTCAGGCAATGAACTCTAAAGAGGCTATAGTTGAAGCTACGCGTTCACGCCTCAGACCTATTTTTATGAGTTCTTTAACCTCTGTATTTGGAATGTTGCCCTTAGTCCTCATACCAGGTCCAGGTTCTGAATTTTATAGAGGCTTAGGTTCAGTTATCACTGGTGGACTTGCCTTTTCAATGTTGTTTACGATTTTAGTTACACCTGCTTTGATGTACTTGATGCTGAGTATTTCATCTCAAAAACAAACGGAGATATAATGCAAATAATTTTAATTTTTATGGCATCATATATGCCATTATTTGCTTTGACATTATCAGAATCAATCGAGTTAGCCTTAACTAATTCTCCTAAAATTTTAATAGCAAAAAGTAATGTAAAATATAGTGAGTACATAAAAGATGAAGCAAAAAGTGCTTACTACCCGACAATTGAAGCAGGATTTTCTTGGCAGAAGTTAGAGAATCCAACAGCTTTTACCTTTACCCCAAGTCATAACTACAGCCTCAGTGCTAAGTACAATCTTTTTAACGGTTTCTCTGATTGGGCTACCATTAATGCTAGGGGTTTTGAATTAGAATCTGTAAAGCTTGAAAGAANAGCTGTAGTATCAGATTTAAAACTGGCAGTTATTGTGGCATATACTAACTGTTTAAAAGCAAAAAAATTGATTAAGGCGCAAGAGGAACAATTTACATCGCTTACAAAACAATATGATAATACAAAGGTAAGGTATGAGCANGGNATTGTTGCTAAAAATGACCTACTATTAATTGATGTTGAACGCTTGAATTCCNAGCAGGCACTTATTAGAGCTAGGAGNAGTTTTGTTGTTGCTAAGAGTAACTTGGAAAATATTACAGCGACAAGCATCCTTGAGGATGAGCATTTAGATGACTTTGATGCAAGTGTAGAAGAAATACAAAAAGTGTCTTTTTTAGAATCCAAAATGATGAAAAATCGTAGTGAGATACAAGGTATGATTTTTAAAAGTAAATCATTGCAAAGTCAAAAGGATGCGGTAGAAGGAAATTATTTTCCAAAGATTGATTTAGAAGCTATTCATCAGATAAATGATAGGAAAAGGTTTTCAGCTACATCTTTAGTCCAGCCAAAACAAGAGACAAGATATGAAGTAAATGTGACTTGGAGTCTCTATTCTGGAAGTAGAGATTTAGCTGTGAGAAAAGCATTACTAGAGAAAAAAGCGCAACAAAATTTTCTACTTAATCAACTAAGGTTAGACTTAAAAAACCAACTTAGACAAGCATACGAAGGTTTTAAAGTTGCTAAGAGCGCAAAGCATGTTGCATCTCGTACACAGCAAAGTGCACAAGAGAATTACCGTATAACAAGTGACAGATATGATTATGGAGAAGTCGATACATTGACCCTTCTTGTTTCCCAGTCAACTTTAACACAGTCAATAAACACAAATAACGATGCATATTACAATCTTTTTGTAGCGTATAAAACTTTACAAAGAATCGTTTTTGATACGATTGACTAGTTTGGAAAAGTTACGACGAACAGCTAATATGTGATATTCCAGCAATCTCAAAAAACTTTGATGGTTTCAGACTATAGTATTTTTTTTCAACATCTTTGGATTGCTTAGAGTATGGCTCGGTCATAACTTCCTGCATCTCTCTAATAAGAGTGTATTCTCCTTGTGTTGCTTGCTTATATGCAGGTACAAGAAACCACTCTCGCAAAGTATATCTTGGGTTAATAAGTTTCATCTCTGTTGAAAGCTCCTCACGAGATTTTGAAGAACTAGAGTTCAGCAATTTCCATTTTCTAAACCATTCTAACCAGCGTTTTTGTATCCCTTCATCTATTGAGTTATAGAAACTTTTTTTGAGTGGCTCAATATTTTCAGGTAGCATCGAAAGCTCCCTAAAGAAGATAGTGTAATCGACAGAAGTTTCTACCATAAGTGTTTCGAGTTCCTTGAACAATGATTTATCAAAAGTCTCAAGTCCAAGCTTGCTTGCCCACATCATTTGCATTTGTTCTTGCATCACTTTTGAAAAGTCATCTCGAATCTCTTCAAGTTCAAACAGCTCGTTTTCATGCGATTGGAGTAACGGTAATAAAGCTATGCAAAATACATGGAAATTACGTTCTGCTGCCGCTGGTTGATTTAGAAATGAAAAGTGCTCTCCACCACCCGTCCACGGTTGATAAAAAGGGTCGAATACATCACAGAATCCAAATGGTCCGTAATCGATTGTAAAGCCTCCTGCTGCACAGTTGTCGCTATTAAAGTTTCCTTGGCAGTAGCCAACACGAATCCAATTTGCCACAAGTGATGTAAGTCGACTACGAAACTCTCTCGCAAGTAACACTACTTTTTCCACGGTAGTTAAGTTCTTATCAATCACATTACCGTACTCACGATCAATCAAGTGTAACACGATTTGTTCAAGCTCTTTCATCGCGTTAGGATGCTCTTTTTTACGAGCACGGCGAGCGAAAAGTTCGATTTGACCAACCCGAATAAAGGACGGTGCGACACGTGTCGAGATAGCAACAGCCTCTTCTATCATTATTTCGGGATCTCTTGAATGAGATTCTTCTCTAAACCATGGACGTTTTACTGTTTCCGTGCTTGAAGTAAACAAACTCAAAGAGCGTGATGTTGGTACGCCAAGAGCATACATATGTTCTTGTGCCAAAAATTCTCGAATGCTCGAACGCAAGACTGCCCGACCATCAGCACCACGACAATATGGTGTCCGACCACCACCTTTAAGCTGCATCTCCCAGCGTTTACCATTAATAACGGCTTCAAGTACAGAGACTGCTCGACCATCGCCATATCCGTTACCAGTTCCAAAAGGACACTGCTGGTAGTATTCTCTTCCATAAATAGAAAGAGCATACCCACATGCCCAACCGACCTTACTCATCGGTTCTGGTACATCTGAAATATCACCGGAGAACATACGAATAAAATCAGCCGATTGCGCAAGACTATCGGAAAAACCAAGTTCTTTAAAGAAAATCTTTGAATGTGCAATATACTGTGGATTTTGAATTGGCGTTGGGTTTACCGGAACATAATGCCCAGAGAATACTTCTCGTGGCGAGTGATCAACACCGTTTGCCGTAGAATCAGGATCGCTATTGAGCGTGTCCATTAACGAGTAGTTTGCTAATTTCGCTAGATCAGAGAGCGTTTCTACAGTAGCAGAGTTTTTTTCGATTACTTTCATATATTTTCCTTATTTTAAAACTTACACTACGGGCTTAACTCTATACTCTTTACAACACTCATTACTAATATAGCAAATTTTTTCATATTAAATTCTTCATATAATTTATTTTATGTAAACACAAAGAACAGTATGTCGTATTAACATACAAAATACCTTATCATTAACATTGAATGTATACTATTAGTATGAAGAATACTCAAATAGAAACACTTTGAATTGTATTTGAATTAGTAATTTTGAAAAAAGATATTATTTAGAGTCTTAAAAAAAATGCCACTAGGTTAAAGAGTTACTTATTTAACCATATTAAACTTCATAATATTTTAGCATTCGTAATATCAACAAAATCCTTTATATTTATACCAATCTCTACACCTCGTTTACCAGCACTAATATATATTTCCTTAAATGAGTTGGCACTACTATCTATAAAGGTTATGCCTACGTTTTTTTGTGTTATGGGGTAGTATACTATTGAGTTCATTGATACTTTTTTGTAAGTCTGCCCTTGCTATTTGTAAAACTATAAAAGTGTCATCTTGTTCAACCTTTATTTTCAAAAGTTCACTTCCATTTAAAAGACCAACTTCAAATCTTTTTTTTCTTTGACTATAGAGTTGAATATATGCTTCATATTTTTTTTGTGATACCTCTATAGAAGCGATTTTTACATAAATATCTGTAAAATAAAGAGCTACCTCGTGTTTGATAGCCTGTATACCACTAAGAACTTGAAGTTTTCTAGAATCAAAAATTTGCTTATTTGCTTGAACATTATAAGTATCTCCAAAACCAGAAAAAAGATTATAAGACACAGATCCATTTATTGTACTGTTTTGTTTATCTCTATGAGTAAGCGATGTTCTATCGGCTACGTTTAGAGTATAAGAAATATCAATAGATGGGAGGTAGCCAGCCTCTGCAATGCGAACGTCTTGGCTTGCCATTTTTACATTGTCCTTGTACTTGTTAAGAAGCTCTCTGCTGTTGACTGCCATATTTTGTAGCTCTTCTAATGTGTAGGCAGTACTAAAAAGAGGAAAAAAGAGCGTAAGAATAAAGAAGAGGTTTATTTTCATTGTTATATCCCGTTTGTATCTCAAAATTGTATTAGGTATAGTATACAGAAAAAACTGAAAATTATTTACCCTATTACCTTTAAGAACATATTTGGTATATAGTGTATAATTCGTAGATAAGGGGTATTAGTATGGAAGAAAAAAAAGAAGAATTTGAAAATATGGGTCTTGTGCAAAAAATAAACGCCATAGATAAAGTAATAGAAGAAAAAATTAGAGAATTTTTACAGTCAGATGGTGGAGACTTAGACCTTATTGACGTTCAAGAAACAAAGAAATTAACAGATGTTTATATTTCGTACATGGGTGCTTGTGGCTCATGTGATAGTTCCGGTGGAACACTCAAATCAATCCAAAGAATTTTAAATGGGCAACTTGAAACTGACACGATAAGAGTTTACACGGTTTAGTAATGGGTGGTTTTGCTGGTGGAGATGAGGGTGGATACTGGGATGTTGATAGTATTTCTAGTATGATTGACAAACAAAATAAAGCATCTAAAAAAACTACTGAGTATGATGAACTCTATAGTAACATAAGCTTTGTAGCCTGTAAATGTGAAAGTTTTACTATTGAGGGCTACGATGCTACTCGCCTAAAATCAAGTGGCATTTATAAGGCTTATAAAGCACTCAATGACTTTGTTGGTGAGGGTGATTCAGACATTGTAGATTTTTTCTCCCAGCATAAGGTTGTCATTACTCAAGGCATTTCTCTCTCCTGTGAGGTGGCAGTCTTTATGCGTTTAGTTCAAGAGGCATGTAATCTCATAATTAGTACGGATGAACTCGTAGATATAGAGGCTACAATCTTAAAAAAAGAAGCAAAATAAATAAGGATAATGAATGTATAGTATGATAATTACTTTTGTAATACTTACAGGAACACTCTTCTCTCAAGCAACATTTCAATCAAATACTACATGTAAAGAATGCCATCCTACAATATACAAAGAGCATGAGGGTGCAATGCATAACAGGGCTAGTATTTTTAAAGACCCGATTCACAAGGCTGTATGGGATAAACATCCACTAAAGAAAAAAAAGAAATATAAATGTGCAAAGTGCCATACTCCTGCTGCTAAGACTATACAAAGTATGCCAGATATGAATGACCCAACACATTTACAAGCAATATCTTGTGCATATTGTCATAGAATTGAATCCATTGAACTGGGAAGTAAATCAAATAAAAATATAATAAATAAAAAAGAAAAAAATTACTTTGCAACGATACAAAACCCTGTAGAAAATACCTTTCATACCGCTGCAACAAATACTAACTTCAAAACTGCGCAGGTATGTATGGGCTGCCATTCTCACAAAAAAAATAAAGAAAAACTTGATGTTTGTTCTACAACAATGGGTAAGTTAAGCGACAAAAATAATTGTATTAGCTGTCATATGCCAAAGGTTTCTGGTTCGGTGTCTACATTTAGGGATACTTTAAAGCATAGTTATCATGGATTTCCTGGAGCAAATGCAGGACAAGAGATGTTAGCGAAGTATATAGATATTAGATTTATACAAAAAAGTGATGGATTTAGCGTATCTATTTATAATCAAAGTCCCCATGCCATGCTTCTTCATCCTTTGCGAGTACTACAACTTCGAGTGAGTGTTGAGAGAAATGAAAGGGTAGAAGAATTCAAGCCTAAAGTTTTTATGCGAGTTTTAGGAAAAAATAAAAAACCAACTCCTCCATGGTTAGCAACACAGCTTCTTAAAAATACAATGATAAAAGCGAAAGAAACACGTGTTCTTTCTTATACAAAAGAATTAGAGCCTGATGATAAGATTAAGGTAACTCTTGGATATTACTTAGTTAATCCTAAACTAGTTGTAAAATTCACCTTACAAACAAATGAAAAAGCGAAAAAATTTAATATTCTAAAAGAAGTAATATTTAAAGTAAAATAATATATTTTAAGTTAAATTTGTTATAATTACCAGATTAAATAAAAAAAACAGGAGCTATGATGGCACTTATAGACGATATTAAAGAAGTAGTAGTTGAGCAATTAAGCGTTAACGCAGATGAAGTTAAAGAAGATGCAAAGTTTGTTGAAGATTTAGGTGCAGACAGCTTAGATGTTGTTGAATTAGTAATGGCTCTTGAAGAGAAGTTTGATATTGAAATTCCTGATGATGAAGCAGAAAAAATCCAAACACTTAATGATGTAGTTAAATACATCGAAAGTAAGTAGTTTAAAGTAATTTTGGCGTAGTTGAGGGATTTTCCTCAGCTATAAAATATTTTTTATAAACAGTGAACTATGATTAGAGAAAATGTTTTATAATTTTTAGGAGCGTATTCAATGAGAAGAGTGGTAGTAACTGGTCTAGGTATGATCAATTCAGTTGGTAACGATAAAGAAACATCGTTTAAAGCAATATGTGATGGTGTATGTGGAATTGATACTATTACTATCTTTGACCCCGAGAACTATAGTGTTAAAATAGCAGGAGAAGTAAAAGACTTTGATCCTGTAACTGTGATGGCTCCTAAAGAAGTGAAAAAAGCAGATAGATTTATTCACTTAGGTCTTAAGGCGGCGCAAGAAGCAATGCTCGATGCTAATTTTAGTGAAGACACTGATATGACACGCTTTGGAATTAGTGCTGGTTCTGGAATTGGCGGATTACCTTCAATAGAAAAAAATTCAAGAATTTTAGCAGACAGAGGTCCAAGAAGAATTTCTCCTTTCTTTATTCCGGGGGCTTTAGTAAATATGCTTGGTGGCTTTGTTTCAATTCAACACGGGACACGAGGACCAAACCTGTCAAGCGTTACAGCTTGTGCAGCAGGTACACATGCAATTAGTGAAGCCGCTAAAACAATTATATGTAATGGGGCAGAACAGATGTTAGTTGTTGCTGCAGAATCAGCAATTACGGGAGTTGGAATAGGTGGATTTGCTGCAATGAAAGCATTGTCAAGAAATAATGAAAACCCTAAAGGTGCATCGCGTCCTTTTGATGCTAACCGTGATGGTTTTGTAATGGGGGAGGGTGCAGCGGCGTTAATTCTTGAAGAATATGAAACAGCGAAGGCACGTGGAGCAAATATTTATGGTGAACTTATTGGTTTTGGTGAATCAGGTGATGCAAACCATATAACAACTCCATCTCTTGATGGTCCTTTTCGTGCAATGAAGGCAGCTTATAAAATGGCAGGTGAGCCGAAAATTGACTATGTGAATGCACATGGTACATCTACTCCTATTAACGATAAAAATGAAACAGCGGCAGTAAAAGAACTTTTAGGGGGAGCTGAAAACTGTCCTCCAATGAGTTCTATTAANGGTCAAATTGGACATTGNCTTGGTGCTGCTGGTGGNATTGAAGCAGTAACATGNCTTATGGCAATGCGAGATGGAATTATACCTCCAACNATTAATTATGAAACTGCTGATGAAANTTGTGATTTAGANTATGTNTCAAATGGTGCAAGAAAAGCAGANTTAAATATTTGNATGAGTAACTCATTTGGTTTTGGTGGAACAAATGGTGTTCTCATTTTCAAGAAAATCTAAAAAGAGGATTTGATTTGGCTGTATATTTAGATTTTGAACAAAATATCAAAAAAATCCAAGAAAATATTATTTCTGCACAGGTTCGTCATAATGAAGGCGAACTAAANAAATACGAGCAAGAGTTAGAAAAAGAGGTTGCAAAAACATATGGAAANTTAAGTGATTTTCAAAAACTGCAACTTGCTCGTCATTTAGACAGACCCTATGCCCTTGATTATATTAATCTTATTATGAAAAAATAAATATGAGATTCATGGAGATAGACATTTTGGGGATGATGATGCCATCATTTGNTATATTGGTTATATTGAAGATGAAAGAGTGATGGTTATTGGTGAGCAAAAAGGTCGTGGTACAAAAAATAAAATTAGAAGAAACTTTGGTATGCCTCATCCTGAAGGCTATAGAAAAGCTCTTCGTGCAGCAAAAATGGCAGAAAAATTTAGTATTCCTCTTTTGATGTTAATCGATACTCCCGGCGCTTATCCTGGTTTGGGTGCTGAAGAGCGTAACCAATCAGAAGCGATAGCGAGAAATCTTTTAGAGCTCGCAGAACTAGACACGCAAACAGTATCCATAGTGATTGGCGAGGGTGGTTCTGGTGGAGCTTTAGCAATTGGTGTTGCAGATAGATTTGCAATGATGCGCTATTCTGTTTTTTCTGTTATCTCTCCAGAAGGATGTTCTGCAATTCTTTGGAATGATCCTAAAAAAGTAGAAGCTGCAACGAATGCTATGAGAATTACAAGCTCTGACTTAAAAGAATTAAACTTAATTGATGATGTTCTTAATGAACCACTTATTGGAGCGCATAGAGATAAAGATACGAGTGCAAAAGCTATTTCTGATTACTTTTTGCAAAAAGTGAAAGAGCTTCGAGAGATGGGTAAAGAAAAGAGAATGGATTCTCGTTATGAAAAACTAACGAGTGTTGGAGCTTTTTCAGAATAAAGTGAGTTACTTTTAGTCAAGTACTTTTTCTAAGACTTTTTCTAAAAATGGATCAAACTTTGGTCGTTTTTTTCTTGGTGCTGTTTTAGAAAAACGTATTAAATCTTCTACATTATTAACATTTTCATTCATGGACTCTAAAGCGAGTTTAAAAAGCTCATATGTAGTAAGGACATCACTCATAGCACGATGGTGCTGTGCATTTGGATTGAGATTAAATGTTTTATCTAAATAAGAAAGTGCATACCTATAAGAAACTATACTTCTCTCAGCTAAGGCAAGGGAGCATAGAGTTCGATTGAGTAGAGGCTCTAATCCTACTTTTTCAAAAGACAAAGAGATAAATCTATAATCAAACTTTACATCATGTGCTATAAAAATAGCATCACCTAAAAAGAGTTTAAAGTCGTGTAAAACTTCTTTCAAGGATGGAGCATCCTTTGTATCTTCTACTGTAATTCCTGTTATATTTGTTATATACTCATTAATCTCATCACATTGAACGAGGGATTCAAATCTTTGTGTAATTTTCCCATGTTTAATCTTGATTGCTGCTATTTCAATAATTTGATGTTTCTCAATCTTTGAGCCATTTGTTTCAATATCTACAATACAAAATTCTGCTTCCTCTAAGGGCATGAATTTTGTGTTGAAGTAAAAATATCCTTTACTTCTTACAATATCAAGACCTTGAGAGCGCCATAACTCTAGTGAATAATCTAAGCTGTCATCAATCTGAGATTTGAGAACTTCCAGGGGGAGACCTCGACCTGAAAGTCTTGAGATACTTTTCTCATCAAGAGGAAAATTATTAGCGAGCATTGCGTATAAAATCTTTTACTTTTTTAGAATCTTTGAAGCCTTTTGATAGCTCAACGCCACTACTTACATCAACTCCATAAAAGCCGTATTTTTTAAGTGAAGCAACATTAAGAGAATCAAGTCCTCCAGCTAAGATGATTTTGGAATTATCATTACCCTCAAACCATTCAATATTTACTCTTTTTCCTGCTCCTCCGTATGAGTCACAGTAGGCATCAAGGAGTCTATATTCATCTTTATATTTAAATATATCTTCTTTAGATTGTGCTCGGATTACTTTGATATAAGGAACCCTCAGCTCTTTATAGAGAGTCTCTTTTGCATCAAAATGAATTTGAGCAAGTGTAGCTCCAACTTCTTGAACGGTTGTATTGATTGTATTTGCATCAGCATTGACAAATAAGGCTACTTTTTGTATAAAAGGAGGGAGCTTACTGATGATACTTTTTGCTTGAGCAACACTTATATAGCGTGGAGATTTTTCATAAAATACAAAGCCAAGAGCATCTGCCCCTGCCTCTATAGCCATCATTGCATCATCTAAATTTGTAATACCACAGATTTTGCACTTCATAGCTATATTTGTAAGGTCTTAATAGCTTGCGCTCTATCTTGATGTTTGAAGACGTATGAACCAGCAACGACAATATCAACACCAGCATCCTTCAGTAAGGAAATATTTTTATCACTTACTCCGCCATCTACTTCTATAAGACAGTCTGGATTGAGCTTATTTCTCATAAGATTTAGTTTTTCCGCTTTTTCTAGAACCGTATCAATAAAACTTTGTCCACCAAAGCCAGGATTTACACTCATAAGTAGAACCATATCTAAATCTTTAAGTAGGTATTCTACAGATTCTGGTGGTGTATGAGGGTTTAAAACGATGGCTGGTTTTATACCAAGTGAGCGAATTTTTTGTATAAGGCGATGAGGATGTTTTTCTTCTTCTATATGAAAAGAAATATACTTAGGCTTTAAGGGTGCAAAAAGTTCAACAAAAAA
>JAESSH010000046.1 GCA_016764205.1 Sulfurimonas sp. | reverse complement strand
TATGTCTTTAACCGAGGAGATGGAGTAGATACTATCTTAGACAGTAGTGGAGAAGAGATACTAAGATTTGGAGAAAATATAAGAAAAGAGAATCTCATCATAAGAATGAATGGAAGTGACCTAATAGTAGGACTTCATGAAGATGGAGTAGCATTTGCAGACCTAAGCGATAAGGTCACAATCACAAACTGGCTAGATACAAATAATAGAATAGAAACATTTGAGCTGAGTGATGGAACACAAATGAATGAGAATGCTATCATTGAACATATGCCTAGTGATAATGATGACACTATAAATGTACCAGAAGAATTAGTAGTAAATATACACCTAAAAGATGGGAACGACACAATAACTGCAAGTAACTTAGATGACACACTCTACGGAGATGCTGGAGATGATACGCTTTATGGTAAAGAAGGAAACGACACACTCATAGGCGGAACAGGAAATGACACACTAGAAGGTGGTTTAGGAAATGACACNTATGTCTTTAACCGNGGAGATGGAGTAGATACTATCTTAGACAGTAGTGGAGAAGAGATACTAAGNTTTGGAGANAATATNNNAAAAGAGAATCTCATNATNAGAATGAATGGAANTGACTTANTAGTNGGACTTCATGAAGANGGAGTAGCATTTGCAGACCTAAGCGATAAGGTCACAATCACAAACTGGGTAGATACAAANAATAGAATAGAAACATTTGAGCTGAGTGATGGAACACAAATGAATGAGAATNNTATNATTNAACATATGCCTAGTGATAATGATGACACTATAAATGTACCAGAAGANTTAGNAGTAAATATACACCTAAAAGATGGNAANGACACAATAACTGCAAGTAACTTAGATGACACACTCTACGGAGATGCTGGAGATGATACGCTTTATGCTAAAGAAGGAAATGACACACTCATAGGCGGAGCAGGAAACGACATATTAGAAGGTGGACTAGGAAATGACACTTATGTCTTTAACCGTGGAGATGGACAAGACATAATATATGATGAAGGTTCGTATGTTGGAGAAGATGACTACTATGGAGGGTCAGGTAGTGCACAAGATATTATCCAATTTGGAGATGGAATAACGAAAAATGATTTAATAGCTGAAAGAGACGGAAACAATTTAATAGTAGCCCTAAAAGAAGATGGTGTTGCATTTGCAGATTTAAGTGATAAGATTACTATTAAGAATTTTTCACAACCACAAAATAAGATAGAGCTAGCTACTTTTACTGATGGAACTATAGTAACTCAAGAAGAATTATCAGCTTTAGCAAATGGTACTGATGGAGAAGTAATATATGGTACTAGTGGTAATGACAGACTTATTGGAGGTGCTGGAAATGATACGCTTTATGGTCTATCTGGAAATGACACGCTCATTGGTGGAAAAGGAAACGACATATTAGAAGGTGGAGCAGGGAATGATATATTTTATAGTGGAGCTGGTAATGACACTTTCATATTTAATCGTGGTGATGGACAAGATATTATTGTAGGTCAGGGTTCTTTTAATTTTGAGGGTGAACTTGGGAACGTAATTCAGTTTGGTTCAACAATTACATCAATAAATCAAGTAGTAGTTGAATTTGATGGGGAGAATTTAATTGTTGGTATTAGAGAAAGCAGAGGAGAGGGAGGGTATGATATTCCTATTCCTCAACTGAAGGACAGAATAACCATAGAATTTGGTAGGTATACAGATCGTGCTTTTGAGACAATTAAATTAGCCGATGGAAGTATTTATAACATTGCAACCCATTATAGTAAATTTTTTTTTGATAGATATATAAAAGGTGGAGTTGGTAATGACACTCTTCAAGGTGGAAGTGGTAGTGATAGATTAGAAGGTAGAGCTGGTAATGACATTCTTCTTGGTGGAGGTGGTAATGATATTATTGTTGGTAATAGCGGAAATGATGTTTTAAAAGGTGGAGTAGGTAATGACACCTATGTATTTAACAGAGGAGATGGTCAAGACTCTATTTACGATCAAGGTTCAGTCTATCTTGGTGGTATAGGTGGAGGTATTGCTGGTGCACCAATATTTGGTGATCAAATTCTTTTTGGAGAAGGAATTACAATCGATGATATTGTTGTTCAAATTAGGGATGGAGATTATAGAAAGAATCTTATTATTGCACTAGCAGAAGAAAGTGATTCTTTCATTGAAGAATATCAAGATCGTATACTTATTGAGTTTGGTGGTTATAGTGCTCACAGCATTGAAACTATTAAATTAGTAGATGGAAGTACATATAACATAGTTGAGCATTTTGGGATTACACTGCAAGAAGGTACTTACCCAAGACCAGTAGTCTCAGACTTCGCGTATGATTTTGCACCTCCAATAGTAGTAGACTTAAACAACAACGGAATTACATCCATCTCATTAGAAAACTCAACAGCCTACTTTGATTACGATGGAGATGGAAACAGAGAACATACTGGGTGGATAGAAAAAGGTGATGCTCTTTTAGTAGCAGACTTAAACAGAGATGGAATCATTAACGATGGAACTGAACACTTCGGAGATTACACAAAACTTCCAGATGGCTCTACTGCAACAAGTGGATATGAAGCTCTAGCACAATACGATACAAACGGTGATAGCATAATAGACAACAAAGATGAAGCCTATGGTGACTTGTTGTTATGGAAAGATACCAACCAAAACGGTAAAAGCGAAGAGGGTGAATTAACAAACATACAGTTGAGTAATGTTACGGCAATCCATTTAAACAGAGACTCTGGTGTTACTTTTGAGCAGTATAAAGAAAATGGAAATATCATCTTAAATGAAACAAACTATGTAACAAATGATGGTACCGGAACCATTAGAGATGTAGGTTTTAGAATTGACATTTTTGACACCTTATCTAAAAATGATGACATATATAGTTTTAACTTAGGTGATGGTGCATATCTTATAGATGACAATGCAACAGATACAAGTACAGATAAACTTGTCTTAGGTAGCGGAATTGTTGCAGAGCAAGTTCTGATGAAATGGGACAGAGGAACTGATGATTTAATCATAGGTATTCGTGAAAATGTAGAAGATACGACTGCTCTAAATTCTTTAGATGATCAAATACGCATTAAAGACTGGTTTAAAGCGAGTGGTTTAGTAGAGAGCATAGAATTAGCTGATGGAACTACATTAGGGAGAGATGCTATATATAACCAACTTCTCTCAGCACGTGAAAATACTGAACTTACCTTAAGAGTTCTCGATGAATCAGGTGAACTGAGTGGAGGAGATTATAATGATGTACTGTATGGTACGACTGGTAATGAATCTCTTTTAGGTAATGATGGTGATGATTATCTTAAAGGTCTTAGTGGAGATGACTTACTCGATGGTGGAGATGGAGATGACACACTTAATGGTGGGAAGGGAGATGATACTCTTATAGACTTTAGTGGAGATGAATTTTACCTTTATGAAAAAGGTGATGGACGTGATAGCATTACCGACTTTACTGGGACGGATACAATCATGTTTGGCGATGGAATAAGCCGTGAAGATGTAGTGTTTGAACTAAGTGGCAATGATATGATTTTAAGATTTGCATACGATGCTGAAC
Organism: Sulfurimonas sp.; assembly: GCA_016764205.1. The sequence goes on along the minus strand of JAESSH010000046.1, from coordinate 1,725 downwards.
TACCAAATGCACAAAGAGATAGTATACAAATCATAAATTGGCAAGAACCAGGATTCGAGATTGAAAACCTTGAGTTTGCAAATGGGGAGAGCTATAATATTCCAAGACTGATAGAGATAAATACAAACGTCGACCCAATAGTCCTAGAAGCAGAATCAAATGTAGTACTCCAAGACATAAGAGAGCAAACAGGAGAAGTAGGAGCTACAGATGAAGATGACGATGTTTTAAGTTATACAGTTACAACACAAGCCGAACATGGAACGCTAAGTGTAGATGAAACTGGTACATGGATATATAATGTGCAAGGGACATACATAGGAGATGATGGGGCAGTTATTACTGTAGATGATGGTAATGGAGGAAGTGTAACAAAAACTTTAAACTTTGATTCTAAGGTATCAGCTCCTAGTATAGACACACTGTCTTTTGATTTACAAGAAGATAATACATCTACAAATAGCTTAAACGTACTAAACCCAGTCGGTGGAATACTTACATACGAAATACTAACACAAGGCTCAAATGGCTCGTTTAGTGTAGGTGAGAATGGTGCATACACCTACAATCCAAACCAAGACTACAATGGTAATGACTCTATAGTTCTTAAGGTAACAAATGAGTATGGACTTAGTTCTACAAGTACCATTACATTTGACATAGAAGCAGTAAATGATGTACCAACAGTACAAGCAGTAGAAGTAGTAACTCTCCAAGAAGATGCAAGTGTACTCCAAGGACAAATCAACGCAAACGATGTAGATGATGGAGCAGTACTAAGTTACAATGCACCAACAGTAGCAGGATTTATACTTAATGATGAGGGAAGCTATAGTTTTGATGCAAGTGATGAAGCATACCAACACTTAGAAGAGGGAATCACTCAAACAGTCACTATCCCAGTTACAGTTGCAGATGAACATAATGCTTCTGTAACTACAGATATAGTATTTGAGGTTACAGGAACAAACGATGCACCAGTCATAGAAGATATTACACCACTCTCTATAAACGAAGATGATTCGCTTGTGACTGGAAATATTACTTCAACAGATGTAGATGATAACGCAACTGCAATTTATACTACTACACAATCAGTAGCAGGATTTACACTGGGCACCGATGGAAGCTACAACTTTAACCCAGCAGATAACGCATACCAGTCTTTAGCAAAAGATGAAACACAAGAGATTACTATCTCAGTAACTGTTACAGATGACAAAGGTGCAACAGACACTAAAGATTTAGTTATTACTGTAGTTGGTACAAATGACATTCCAACAGTTACAGTAGCAAACCAGTCTTTTACCCTGCAAAACATTCGTGACAAAGATGGAAAAATCCAAGCAAATGATGTAGATGGAGACATCCTAACATACACAGTTTCAACACAAGCAAACAACGGAGTAGTATCTGTAGATGAAAACGGGAACTGGCACTATAAAGCCCAAGGTTCATTTAACGGTATAGACACAGCTATCGTAACAGTAGCTGACGCTCACGGAGGAAGTACGACTTCAACACTGAACTTTACAGTAGATGGTTATATCTATGATGGAGAAGACTTAGTTATAGATGAAGCAAGCGGGGAAGATATCTTAGTAATGAGTGAGATAAACAAAGATGCACTGACATTTGAGAGAAATGAAAGTGACTTAGAGATAGAGGTAAGAGATGGCGGAGTTATCACACTGAAAAACTATTTTACAAATACAGAGGCAGGTG
>JAESSH010000045.1 GCA_016764205.1 Sulfurimonas sp. | reverse complement strand
TTTTAGTTGGTTTATATATTATTTATATTTTAATATATTCATATTTGAAGCCCTCAGTTGCTCCTGTGCCAAAAGATGTACAAAATGTAAATATAAAAGAGGTAATTATCTCTATCATACCGCCTTTACTTTTAATGGTCTGTGTTCTTGGGAGTATCTTTGCTGGAATCGCATCTCCAACAGAATCAGCTGCATTTGGAGTAGTAGGTGCACTCTTACTTTCATCTTTTAACCGGTCTTTGAATTTTGAGATGATAAAGTATGCTTCGCTAGAAACTGTAAAATTAAGTGGAATGATTTTTATGATTCTCATCGGTGCAACAGCTTTTTCATTAGTTTTTAATGAACTTGGGGGGAGCGACTTGATTTTAGAGTTTTTTACAGAAGATATTGGAAATGTTTGGATGTTTATTGCAGTAGCAATGTTAAGTATTTTTATACTCGGTTTTTTTATAGACTTTATTGAAATAAGTTTTATAATCGTTCCAATTTTACTACCTGTAATGACTGCTTTTGGAATCGACCCTATTTGGTTTGCAGTATTAATAGCACTTAACCTACAAGCCTCTTTCCTTACTCCACCTTTTGGGCTTTCTCTCTTTTTCTTAAAAGGTGTTGCAGGAGATAGTATTAAAACATTAGAAATTTATAAGGGAATCATACCCTTTATATTTCTACAACTCTTAGCCTTAGGACTTGTAATATTATTTCCTGAGCTGGTTTTTAGTTTCTTATAAGTCAATAGCACACTTTTTAAGTGTTTCTAAATCGATAAGTTTGAGTATATTTTTATGCGTTGAATGGATAAATATTTTTACATCAATTCCTTCACGTAAAGCACGTACAAAACTTGGACCATTGAGACACCAACTATCCCCAACTTTTACACCAGGAAAATTATGTTGAGGCATAGGCGTTGATAAATCATTTCCTGCCTTTTTAGAATAAGTTAAAAACTCTTCTGTAGCGTAAATACAGACCATATGTATACCTTGATTTTGAGGACCACATTCACAAGATCCTGTTCTAAAAAAACCAGTGAGTGGGTCGAGGCTACATGGTTCTAAAATTCCGCCGAGTGCATTGAGTTCTTTCATGTCTTTCATTAAGTCAAGTCCTTTAAATTTTCTATGATTTTAACCAATGTCTTTTAACTTAAAATAAATATATATGTTTAAAGGATACACTCATAAAAAATTTTAGGTTGCTAGATGAAAAAAATATCAAAACAAGATGCGATTAAAGGTGCTTTTTATGGTGCTATTGTTGGAGATGCTTTATGCTTAGGCTCTCATTATGAGTACGATGCCCAGAAAATATATGCAGCCTATGGTAACAAACCAATAGAAAAATTTATGTCTCCTGGTGAAATGATGGGTGGACAAACACATGGAATTGGTTGGGGTGAGAGAAATTATCATCCAGGGAAAAAAGCTGGAGGTACTACAGATTATGGAGATTATAATATTTTAGTACTCGAGCATTTAGCACAAATTGCAGAACCAGCACGTGCTTTTGAAGTAAGTGCATTACTCCCACATTGGATGAATAGATTTGAGAATAACTGGGGTTCTTGGGTTTGTACGATGACAAAAGAAACATACGGACAAGTAAAAGAGGGAAGAGCAGTTGAGAGTTTGGGTGGAGTATCAAATGCAATGGCTATTCGTCATGTTGCAGGATATGCTTATTATGACTCTGAAGAAGAGATAGCTGACTTAGCACGAAAGACAATGTTTACACACAGAAGTGAAGAAGCCTTAAGTGGTGGTGAATTTTTTGCCCGTGTTACATATAGAGTAATTAATGGCGAGCATCCACGAGACGCTATAGAAAATGTGGCTGTTGGTATGAGTGGGTTTATTCAAGGAAAAGTTGCACAGGCTCTCTCGAAGGTAAAAGAGGTTGAAGATGAAAACTCAGCACTCTTTAATGAAAAGTTTGCAGATGATTTAGCCATTACTTCTATGGCTAGGTTATGGGATATTGGAAGAAGTGAGCCTATACGTGTTGGAAAAGCAAGTCCGACAGAGGGAACGCTTCCAGCCTCTGTATACTTGATTTTAAAATATGTTGATAAAGAAGATGGACTGAACCTCGCCATTCAAGCGAACGCTATGGTTGGAGGAGACAACGCTTCTCGTTCAATTGCTATTGGTATGGTTTTAGGTGCTTTTAGTGGTATGGGAGCAATCAAAAAAGAATGGCTAGAGAGTTTAGAGCAGTTTGAGTATTGTGAAAATTTACTTTCTAAATTACCCTTACTGAAATAATTTAGATACTATATAGTATCTCTATTAAAGGTATGAATGTGGAAGATATTTTATACGCTCCTTGGCGAGATGAATATATCACGGGTAAAAAAATTGAGGGTTGTGTGTTTTGTCATATTACAGAACATGCAAACGATGATGAAAAACTTAATGTTTTATATCGTGATGAGTATTGCTTTTTAGTTATGAACAAATANCCTTANACTCCTGGTCACTTTATGATTATTCCACATGTTCATACAGACAAACTTGAAGACTTAGACCCAGCTATTTGGCTGCATATAAGTTCTTTAGCACAAAAAGGTGTACGACTTTTAAAAGAAGGGTTCCATGCCCAAGGTGTAAACATTGGTATGAACTTAGGTAAAGCGGGTGGCGCTGGGATTGCTGAGCATATTCATATGCACTTAGTGCCACGTTGGGAGCGAGATACTAACTTCGCTACTTCGATAGCTGGTGTTCGTATATATTCAACAGATTTTGAAAAAATTTATAAACAATTAAAGAGTTTAGTACCTAAGTATATGTAGATGTTTAAATATTTACTTATTCTTTTTTTAACAGCTTCTTTTTTATATGCTCAAAAACTTCCTTTAACATATAAACAACTCTCACATCCTCTTTTTAAATCATCATCTCTCATTACAAAACTTGTTAGTCCGGAAATGTCACTTTCTTATAATAAAAATACTAAAGAAGCTATAAGCTTAGGTTTTAAAGTTGATGCAACACATAATCCGGAGGCAACAAAAAAGTATTTATTTGTATTAAGAAAGTTAAAGAAAGAATATGACTCTATCTTGTATACAATTCATAAAGAAATTTCTCTCTCTATTGATACGAATGATACAAAACGTTTTAATGAATTAATATCTTATCAATTAGATGGTTTACTCTATAATAGAATACTGTACGAAAGAGCACTAGAATTTTATAAGAAACAGAAAAAACACAAAAAAAATAATATTTTCCAAAAGAGAATGAAGTATGCAAAGATTGAAGAAGAAACAGCACAAGAATTTCAAGAAGAGGTAACTGTATCTACCTATGATTCTACTAAAAAACAAGGAAAAAAGAGAATAGTAAACCTTGAAGTAGTCAACCATAAAAGGCATTTAAATGTGTATATAGAAAATTCTAACCCCTACTCTATAAGCGTAAGTGTGCAAGGTAGTTATAGAAATTTACAAGCAAGTCGAGCAAACAATGATGTTATAAGTGTAAAGGCAGGAGAGAGAAAAATATATCTTCGCTTAGAGAAGGTAAAAGGCGCAGTTTCATTTGCTTATAGGTTTTCCTATGCTTGGATCTTAGGTTCGGTAGATGCTGTACATAATGATGCATATATTTACAGGCTTCCTTATGAAAAAGGAACTTCGCAGAGAGTCTCACAAGGATATAATGGGGTTACAACACATAATGGTGATGCAAAGTATGCAATAGATTTTTCGATGAATGTAGGTACAAGAATTTACGCTGCTCGTGATGGAGTGGNGGTAAAAGTAAAAGAAGATTCAAATCAAGGTGGCTATGAAAAGAAGTTTACACGCCATGGAAACTATGTGACAATAGAACATGATGATTCGACTTTTTCAACCTACTACCACTTAAAACACTATGGTGTAGTTGTGAGTATTGGAAAAAAAGTAAAAAAAGGTGATTTTTTGGCGTATTCTGGAAATACTGGTTATTCAAGTGGACCACATCTTCACTTTGCTGTATTTAAAACACGAAATGTATCAAGAACACAGACAATAAAAATAAAGCTTTTAAGCGAAAATGGCATAGAGAATTACATAGAAAGAAATGTTTTTTATAAAGCAAAGTAGCTCTTGATTTTTTTGTTATAATTCGGATATTAATTAAGATATAAGGAATAGTAAAATGAAAACAAGTGTACTTCTAGAATTTAGTATGTTTCCAACTTCTTCTGATGGAAGAGATGGGGCATCTGTGTCTAAAAATGTAAGTAAGATTATCGATGCTATCGATAAGTCTGGAGTGCCCTACCAGCTAACTCCAATGGGTACAATCATAGAGGCTTCAAGCATGAAAGAAGCGCTTAGTATTATAGAGTTAGCTTACCAGCAGGTTGATGGTTGTGAGAGAGTGTACTCCTCATTAAAGTTTGATATTCGTCAAAACTGTGAAAACAGACTTAAGACAAAAATACAATCTGTTGAGAAAGTACTAGGTAGGGCTGTAAGTCACTAAGCACGACGAGTGTTTTNAGGCTTATAGCCTGCAAACACTCGTCGTGAGTTCTAAGCAGCACTATACATTTCTTTTTCTTTAGTCATAAGAACATTCGCTAAAAAGTTATATGCTTCTTCCCATGCTTGCATGATATCATCTGTAGCAGCACTTCCAAGTACCTCTTTTATAGCACCTAGTAAAGCCTCTCCAACCCAAGGATAATGCTCTGGTAAAATGTTTGTTTTAACATGTGACATTGTCATAGTATCAATTCCTTTGCTTAGTTTATGAAGTTGATCAATATTAGCTGCATAAGCATAGACGGCATTGGCTAATTTTTTATATTGATCTGGTGCAGCATTTTTAAAAAGCTCTTTTGCCTCTGGATGGTTTGTAAAAAGTATTCTGTACATAACTGTAGTTATTTCTTCACCTTTTTCTTTTAAAAGAGGTGCTGTTGCTTTGATAAGTTCTTGTGTTTGTGTGTTCATAATAAGTCCTTGTGTATTTAGATGAAGAAATATAACCTATAGCTTGAGAAAACTTATTGACATATATCAAGAAATAGAAGAAAAGTAGTTCAATTTAGATAATATTTCATAAAAAGAGACAAAATGATTATATATATACATGGATTTGGTAGTAGTGGTGAAGGTCATAAGGCAAAACAGTTTCGTGAATACTTTAAAGAAGATGGTTTTATTGCTCCTTCTTTGTCGTATATACCTGATTTAGCTATTAAGACCTTAGAAGAACTGATAGAATCATACAACGAGGATGTGAGCCTGATAGGCTCTTCTCTTGGTGGTTTTTATTCCTTATACCTCTCTCATAAGTATAATCTTAAGACTGTACTCATTAACCCTTCTATACAACCCTTTGTTTCATTAAAGAAAGTCTTAGGAAATGCACCTAGCTTTCATGACACGAGTACTTTTACTTGGACGCAAGAACATATTGATCTACTCAAAGACTATGAAATAAAGAACATCAAACAAGATAACCTTATGCTTCTACTGCAAAAAGGTGATGAAACACTTGACTATAATGATGCCACTAATAAACTACCAGATTCTACAATAGTTTTAGAAGAGGGAGGAAGTCATAGTTTCGATGAAGTGCAAAGACATTTTATGGCTATACGAGAGTTTTTTAGGAGAAGTAAAAGATGTTGAGTGAGACTTTATTTGTTTATATTATATTATTTCAAATTTTAGAGTTCTATGAAATAAGGTGGCAAAAAGCCCAAACGATGATGGGTATGCTTGCTCGTATGTACCAGCATTACCATAAAAATATATTTCTATTTTTTCTTATGCACCCAACATTTTATCTTAGTATTTTTTTTATGATTGCTAGTGATTATAACTTCTACGCCATAAGTATACTTTTTGTAAAAGCCCTTGATATTTCTGTAAAAGTTATTTTAATCAAACAAGTGTTTATAGATAAAACTCTGTCTCATGACTTAAGTCTTGCACTTTTAGCACCTCTGCCAAAACTTTTACCTTATATAGGCTTAGTCTTGTATCCTGTACTAATATTTTTGAGTTTTTCATCATGAAAAAAAAGTATTTACTATTTGACAATGATGGAGTTTTAGTTGAAACCGAACCCTACTACTATAAGGCAAATGTGAAGGCTCTAGCCGAGTTTGGGATTGACTTAGATTTTGATACTTATATGGAAATAATGGCTCGAGGTGGAAACGCTTGGGAGTTAGCAGTAGGCAATGGAATATCTAAAGACGAGATAGATGCAAAACGTTTTCAAAGAGATATTTACTACCGTGAATTTATAGAAAATGAAAACATTGAAATAGAGGGTGTAGTAGATGTTTTAAAAGAACTTAAAAAATCTTACAAGATGGGCATTGTAACAACCTCAAGGCGTGTTGATTTCGATTTGATTCATACATCAAGAGATATTGTGAAGTACATGGACTTTACGCTTTGTGTAGAAGAGTACCGACGCTCTAAACCACATCCAGACCCTTATCTTGCAGGTATGAAAAAGTTTAATGCTTCAAGAGAAGAATGTCTCATAATCGAAGATTCACAAAGAGGACTAAGCTCTGCTGTAAATGCGAAGATAGAATGTGTTATTGTTAAAAATGAGTTTACAGCTACACATGACTTCTCACAAGCAAGCCATAAAATAGACTCCCTAAGAGATTTGAAGAAAATTTTAGATAGTTATTAAAAGATTAGGTAGCACTTTTACAAAAAATTATTGTTTTCATAACTTTCCCATTAGTAAAAAATCTATTGTTTCGTATTGACCAGCCTTTACTCTTTTGAACAATAACATCATCACAGATAATTTTTTTGTTGGATTTAAAGTCTTTGTATAGTTGTTCTTTTCTATCTTTTTCGTAAAAGCCATAGGCTATTACTGCGAGAATAAATACTATGGTAGCTAAGCTAATTAAGAGTGATTTATACTTCATGGATAATTTGTTCTTATCATTCTTTTAATGTAATTCTCTATTGAAAGGGGATTATTACCCTCTTGCTGCTTTTTTAGCTTTTTTATCTTCTCTTTTTTCTTTTAAAGTTTTAGCGGGTGCTTTTTTTGTAGATTTTTGTACGTCTTTACCTTTTGCCATAGTAGTTTCCTTTGTATAATATAGTGGATGGATGCATTGTATCGTAATTTTAATATAAAGATTGAAGATAGGATATTTGAATTGTTGGGTGGATGGGGTAAATGGATTCAAATTCTCTTACATATGATTATTTAACATTCTTTTAGCTTATTAAAAGCCTATATGGAGCATAATTAGATAAAATATGTTTCCTCTAAATTCTTACTAATTACTAAAAAAGTGTCTTTTAAATAGGGGATATTCCAGACAAAAGAAAATAGAGATGCTGAAGAGGTAAATAGATGATTAAAAAAATACAAAAAATTAAAAACTTTGGTAGTTTTAGAGACTTTACTTGGGATGCAAGTATAAATGATTTTCAACGATTTAATTTACTGTATGGATGGAATGGAAGCGGTAAAACTACTTTATCTAAATTGTTTACACTTATTGAGCATCAAGATGATATAAACTTGATAGGAGGGCTTACTGACTATGAGTTTAATCTAAATTTAGAAGATTCAAATACTATTACAAATAACTCATACCCTTCAAATACTTTAAATCTTTTTGTTTTTAATGAAATATTTGTTGAAAAAAATATTGACTGGAACAATATAATTAATAGCATTTTACTTATTTCAGATGCTGTTATAACAGAAAAAGAAGACTTAGAAAAAAAGAAATTAGAACTTGGTAATGATGATTTAAAAGATAGTGTTTTGTGGAGTATTAAAACTACTACTAAAGTTAAAACTGACTTATTAGCTAGTCAAGAGAAGTTTGCAAGTGATTCAGCTAAGAAGATTAAAGAAAAGTTCAAAGTAATAGACACCTCTGATAAGTATTATTTTAATTATGATAAACGAAAATTTAATAAGTTTATTGTCGATAATGAAATAACGGCATCTGATAAGAAAAGTATATTAATAGAAAAAGAGATTGACGAATTAACAAAATCCATTAGACCAGATATTCTACAAGAAATTTCGATTGAATTAAAACATATTGATACTCAAAGATTGGAAACAATTAAAGAGAAAGTAAAAGATATTTTAAATACAAGTTTGATAGTTAAAGAAATAGCAAGGCTTAAGGAGTTCTCGGCAATTGGAAAGTGGGTTGAAGAAGGTATCTCTATCCATAAACAAAACAACTCTCAACAATGTGAGTTTTGTAATCAACAATTACCTAAAGCTAGGCTATCTGAATTAGAACAACATTTTAGTGACGAATTTATTAGGTTAAAAGATAAAATCATAAAAGCTATAGAATGGCTACCTACACAAATAATAAAAATTGATGCACTAGAAAATGAATTTGAATTATATCCTGAATTCAAAGAAGAATTTAAAACTTTAAAAGAATCACTACTTAATAGTGTTAAAATAATCAATAAAATATTTGACAAATGGGTTGATAATTTAACAGAAAAACAAAGCAATCCATTTATGGTTATTTCAGAACTTGAAACTATAGATAGCAAAGCTATAGGCGAGTATAACTCAAAAATAGATAAACTCAATGTTGTAATAGATAAGCATAATAATAAGACAAAAAACTTTTCAGATGAATTAAAAAAGCTAAAATTTAAACTTGAGTTACATTATGCATCTTTTTATTTTCATGAGTTTAATTTGAGAAAAAGCAAATCAGATATACAAAAGCAATCTGATGAAATTAATAGGTTGATTAGTTTAAAAGATGGATTAAATATTGAAATCAAAAAATTAGAAGGGTTATTATCAAACGAAGCAATAGGAGCTGGAGAATTTAACAATAAATTACATAGATTTTTAGGTCGAAAAAATATTATTTTAGAGTTTGATACTGAAAATCATGGGTATAAGATTTTAAGAGATGGAGTACAGGCAAGTAATCTTAGTGAAGGTGAAAAAACAGCTATATCATTTGTATATTTTGTAACCAAATTAAAAGAAAATGACAACAAAATAGAAGATAGTATTATTGTTATAGATGACCCAATATCAAGTTTTGATTCAAATAATTTATTTAGTTCATACTCTTTTTTAAAAAATGAATGTGGAACTGCCAAACAGTTATTTGTAATTACACATAATTTTGCTTATTTTAAATTAATTCGAGATTGGTTTAACCCATCTAAAGACAGAACAAGTATTTATCTAGTTGAAGCAAATATTATAGATGACAAAAGACACTCAATTATTAAAACAGCTACTGCATCATTAACTAAATATGCTTCAGAATATCATTTTATTTTTTCACAGGTATATAAATTTAAAAATAAAGAAATAGATGAAGTCAATGCGTATTTAATTGGCAATCTATTACGAAAATTATTGGAAGCTTTTTTGAGTTTTAAATATCCATTAAAGAGAAATAACTTTAAAGATTTATGTGATGATGCAATCTCTGATAATGATTTAAATGAAAAAGTTTATAAGTTTATAAATAAATATTCTCATAACAAGACAATTGAATTTTATGATAGTGGAGAAGATACAGTGTTATCTGAAAGTGCTAGTATAGTTGATAATGTGCTTGAAGATATTATTAAAGTAATTGACCCGAATCATTATTCTGAAANGGAAAAATTAATATTAGAGGAAACTCAAAATGCCAACTAAAACAACCATAAAATGTCCAAGCTGTAATACAGATATAGACGTAAACGATATACTTTACCATCAACTAGAAGATGAGCTAAAACAAAAAAATATCGCTGAACAAAAAAAACTAAAAGATGAAGTAGAAGCTAAACGAAAAGAGTATAAACAAGCTTTTGATACTTTGAAAGTTCAAGAAGAAGCCATAAAAGAGCAACAAGAAAAGTTTGATGAAGAGTTGAAAAAGGCGACACAACTACAACTAAAAGTTGAAAAGCAGAAACTTCAAGAGAGTATCAAAAAAGAGTTAGAAGAAGAACAAAGCGAATCTATAGCACTCCTGAAAAAAGAGCTTGATGAAAAGTCAAATCAAGTTAAAGAGCTTAATAAAAGCAAGGCAGAGATAGAAAAACTCAAAAGAGAAAAAGAAGAGATAACATCAAAGGTACAAGCTGAAGCAGAGATAGCTTTAACTCAAAGACTGCAAGTTGAAAAACAGGCGATTCAAAAAGCTTCAGATGAGCAGAACGCGTTAAAACTCAAACAGAAAGAAGAGCAACTCAAACAGCTACAAGAACAACTTCAAATAGCACAACGTAAAGCAGAACAAGGAAGTATGCAACTTCAAGGGGAAGTTCAAGAGTTGGCTATAGAAGAGTATCTTGCGGACAAATATCCTTTTGATGTAATCGAAGAGATTAAAAAAGGAGCTCGTGGTGCTGACTGTATCCAAATAGTACATACGAGAGAAGTTCAGAATTGTGGAAAGATTTATTATGAGAGTAAACGGACTAAAGACTTTCAAAAAACTTGGATAGAAAAGTTCAAAGCAGATATGCGAGACAAGGCGGTAGATGTTGGTGTTTTAGTAAGTGAAGTCTTACCATCAGGTATGGATAGAATGGGCTTAGTAGATGGTGTTTGGGTATGTACCTTTGAAGAGTTCAAAGGTTTATCTTCTGTACTAAGAGATGGTGTCATCAAGATACATCATGCTAAAAAAAGTGAAGAAAATAAAACAGATAAAATGAGCTTACTTTACGGATATCTAACAAGTACAGAGTTTAGTATGCAGATAGAAGCAATCGTTGAAGGTTTTACCACTATGAAAAGTGATTTGGAAACTGAAAAACGCTCTATGGCTAGGATTTGGAAACANAGAGATAAGCAGATAGAAAAAGTTCTTGACAATACTATTGGTATGTATGGTTCCATAAAAGGTATTGCAGGAAATGCTATAGGTAATGTTAAGGCTTTAGAACTGCCTTATAGTGATATTGAAGAAGATGAGAATTAAATAAATGAAAATACAATTTGAGAGTAATTTAGGTTACCAAGACAGAGTGGAGTGGTAACCTAAATTCATACAAAGAATTAACAATGCTAAATTAAAATAAAATGAATAAAGGTAAACTGTGAGAAGAAGTAAATACAATAAATGATAAAAAGGAAAAATTATCCTTAGATACTACAAGATGAGAAAGTCCTCAAAAAAAGTTAGCAGATTTACTTTATATATATGATATGAAACTAAAAGGCTTTAGCAATGCTCAAATCAGTTATGCTATTTATGAATACAAGTCTAAGTTACCCGGTTTTAAAGTAAAGGAATAAAGTATTTTGATATTGCTTCAGTAAAAGTCCTATAAAATCAACTGACAGTTGTTGATTCAATCTCTTGAAAGTACCTATTTGTGGGGTTTTAAGGTGCTTGGATGGGGTAGAGGGATTCGAACCCCCGAATACCAGTACCAANAACTGGTGCCTTACCGCTTGGCCATACCCCAAAATTGTGTTTCTATGTAATATTTATAAATTGGTTGCGGAAGCAAGATTTGAACTTGCGACCTTCGGGTTATGAGCCCGACGAGCTACCGAACTGCTCTATTCCGCGGTGGTTAAATAAACAACTGTGTGCTTATGAGCCGAAATTATAGACAAAATGGTTTTTAATGTCAAGCGTTTTAGTGTTAAATTTACAAAAACAGCAAACTCTTTTTTTAAGATTATTTGCCTATAATTAATTAAATTATTATAAAGAGAAAGTATGACAGCTATTAACAGAGTTTTAGAAGCTATAGAAGAGATTAAAAANGGAAAAATGGTCATTATGTGTGATGATGAAGACCGAGAAAATGAAGGCGATTTAGTTTACGCTGCGGTATTCTCAACTCCAGAGCATGTAAACTTTATGGCAAAAGAAGCACGAGGATTAATTTGTGTTGCCTTAAATAAAACAATGGCAAACAGACTAGAGCTTAATCCCATGGTTAGTGCAAATTCGTCATCTTATGAAACAGCATTTACTGTGAGTGTAGATTGTAAAAATGCCTCAACAGGTATCTCAGCACGAGAGAGAAATGACACAATCAGAATTTTAGCTAATCCTATCTCACACGCAGATGAACTTGTACGTCCTGGGCATGTNTTTCCTCTTATAGCNAAAGAAGGTGGAACACTCATACGAACAGGTCACACAGAAGGTTCAGTAGATATTTGNCGTTTAGCAGGTTTGAGTGAAGCTGGTGTAATTTGTGAAATTATTAAAGAAGACGGAACAATGGCACGACGTGATGATTTAGATATATTTGGCGAAAAGCATAATTTAAAAACAGTTTTTATCTCAGATATTGTTGCCTACCGTTTAGCGAACGAGAGACTTGTACAAGAGACAAAGGTGCAAGAGATAGAGTTTTTCGGTGTAAAAGTAAAAGAATACACCTTTACTGACCACGATAAAGTCGAGCATACAGCCATTGTTTTTTACAAGGCTGGCGAAATCGCAAATGTTAGAGTTCATAATGTTGTTACAGATATTGAACTTTTGTTAGACCAAAAAAAGTATAATAATCTTGTAGCTTCTATTGAGTACTTAAAACAAAACTCTGGTGTTCTTGTCTTTCTTAATAAAACAATGCACCACGATAATTCTTCTTTAAAAGAAATAGGAACAGGAGCTCAAATTTTAACTTCTTTAGGTGNTCATAAAATGAACCTTATAACCTCTATGAAAGAGGGCGACTTTATTGGTTTAAGTGGTTTTGGACTCGAAGTTAATGAGATCATTGATATTTAGTAAACTCTTTTTTATTCTTTTTCTTTTAGTACTTGGTCTTGATGCTAAGATGCTGACTCGTATGCAAGTGATTATGGGTACATTTATTACAATATCTCTTGAAAAAAAAGATGAAGNTCATNTGCAAAAGGCATTTCGTATCTTTAAGGATGTTGATGAAAGCCTTTCTTCTTATAAGCCCCAATCAGATATATCTCTTCTTAACCTTCATAAAGGTACTCAAATTAATCCTTATACCTATGAATCACTGTTTCTAAGTAAGAAGTATTATAAAGATACAAATGGGTATTTCGATATTAGTATAGGTTCTATTACAAAAGACTTATTTTCCTTTGGGGAAAATGAAAGAGTACCAACAGATAAAGAAATGTCAAATGCCCTTGTAAATATTGATGGTTTAGTGTTAACGCAAAAAAAAGCACAAATAAGTAAGGGAATGAAGATTGACCTAGGTGGTATGGGAAAAGGATTTGGAATTGACAAGGTAAGAGAGTACTTAAGAGCACAGAAGATACAAAAAGGGATAATTGCTGCGAGTGGAGACATACGTTGCTTAAACACCTGTGCTATGAAGATACAAGACCCATTTTCTGATGGTATTATCTCCTCATTTGACACCATACANAAGGACATGGGAATCTCAACAAGTGGAAACTATAATAGATATGTAGAGTCAACAAAAAANAACCATCTTATAAACCCAAAAAANAAAATATCTCANGANNCTTTTATATCCATTACGCTCATCTCTTCTTTAGCGAGTAGTGATTTAGATGCATATACGACAGCTGTNAGTGTAATGCCAAAGGAAGTTGCCTATGCTTTTTTAAAGAGTATTGATGTTGGGTATATCATTTTACAAAGTGATCTTAAGATGATTTATAGCTCAAACATATCAAAGTATGTAAAAAATTTATGTATAAAGTATACTCATGAAAAGTAGCCAAGCAGTGTACAAAATACAGCCTTCAAAGAGAAAAAAAGAGATAAGTTTAAGGTAAGCAAAAACTTCAAATCCATTTATGATAAGTANNGGTGTAAATATTTCAAAAGAAGCGACACTAAACATGAGTAGTACAAGGAGTCTTAGTTTAGGTAGTTTTTTTTCTTTTGTAAAAATGAGGAAATGCAGAAGCACCATAGAAAACAAACCAAAGGCAAAAATATGTGGGAGTATTGTTTTCATAATACCTTCAAAGGACTTTTTTTGTGTAAAGTGAGCCTCATTTCCTAAGTAATAATCTAAAACTCCTTGCACACTAAAACCTATTTTTTCATCAAAAAGTAGTACACCACTTAAGACAAGTAAAAGAGAAAAAAGAAGAAAGTAAAGTATAGAGTATTTATAGGCTTGGGTCATAGAAAAGATTCCACAAAGAAAAAAGAGCCATATACAGAGCGATGAGATGCCAAGTAAAGAAGCTAAACACATAAATATCAATAAAATAACTGGAGATAAAAAAGGCTAATACAAGGGATACTAAGGCTGTTAATGCTGTTATGAGAAGTATGTTTAATAGCCATAGATTAGGAGTACTACTTGCACATAGCCTTATGAAAACTGCAGATAATGAAAGAAGAATCATCATTATAAAAAAGATTTCCATATGCCAAAACTCTAAAAAGGCTGCCTTATTGATTGGATCAAGAAATTCATCTTCATTACCAAAAAGTGTTTGATGGATTTGAGATGAAAAAATACCAAAACTCGAGTACTTCACAAAAACATCTGCTATTAAATAAGCAAGAGTAAAAAGGAGTAAGCCTAAAAGAATAGGTCTCATAAGAATATCTTGTCGAATACTTTTAAGAAGGGTAAATTTCATAGCTTACTTTTTAAGCATCTCATTATAAAATGCGAAGGCTATGCGTGAGCCGTTTGTGATACTTTTTGCACTCAGTGTTGCTCCAGTAATTGATGGAATCTCTTTTGAAGTTCGTAGCATTGTGCTTGTGGGAATGTTCTTAAATTTTGAATTCCATTTTGAAGAGGGTTTATACTCCATTGGCTCATTAAAGGCAATTATTTCTATTGCCTGTAAGATAGAATTACTAGAAAT
This sequence comes from Sulfurimonas sp., assembly GCA_016764205.1. The sequence goes on along the minus strand of JAESSH010000045.1, from coordinate 25,870 downwards.
CATATAAAGAATAGCAGCATTTTTAGAGCGTACTTTTCTATTGAGTAAGATTCCATAGCCTAATAGATTTCCATCTTTACTAGCCTTATAAACTCTAAATATTTTACTACGAAGTTTAGTTTTTGCTATTTTACTTACGACTAAGGAGTTTTTTTTGGAGAGTAAGATATTTTTTTTNGTTATTTNACTTTCTTTNCCATACATATTTTTCATGGCATCAAGGGGAGATAACAGNATTTTTGCACCCAANGGGAGTGCAAAAANAAAAGNTANANNGAGAAGTNTTTTAAGCATATATTTTTCCTAGAAAANAAAACCCATTGAAAGACTAAATTTATTATTTTCATCTTCATTAGAAGCTNCCGAATTGTCTTTAGTCATNGCATAATCAGCTTTTAATACAACTTGTTCANNTGGNAANTAGTTAATACCTACTGTAACTGTATCTGTTGAATCNAGACCAGTNCCACCAGTAATTTCNTCTTGTGCTGANACAGTCTCATACTGAACAAAAANAGGCATTTTNTTNTCAGATTTTGTGANTGAAAGNATATCATAACCTACATTAATAAAGCCACCTTTTGCTTTTTCTGGCTCACCANTAACAGTNTCAGAACGGTNTGTTTGTGTATATACACCNTATGTTCTNAANGCATNNNNTGTNTAGTCAAAGTGAATGTCTGCCATTACAAGNTTTGAATCTACATAAACAGATNCACCAGCGTATAAACCATCAANACCAGTGTAATCAANTCTNGCAACACCAGCTAAACCNAGTCTTTCATCTTTNNNATTTCTAAAAGAACCNACTCTACTNTNTCTTAACCAATCATTACCTTNTCCTNNACCTCTNTCAAGTTGNAGTGCTGAAAAAGCTCCAATGTTGTACGATAAATCATCAGTGATTTTACCATGTGCCATGATACCATTTTCATGCCATGTAGACGGAATAAGTTTTTTTGAAGTGTTTGGTCTTTGTACTGTTGTAAAGAGTGTTGGTTCGTGATGTTGGTTAATAAGACCCATTGGCATTAACATATTACCAGCTCTTAAGTTAAAGTTATCATTAAACAAGAAGTCAAGATATAAGAACTCAATAAGTACATAACCATCTCTTCCTGTTGCTCCATCTTCTGCACCACCATGTTCAAATTCTATTTCTGTATTTAAAATAATGTTATCTGTAAANTTGTATCCTATGTAACCAATAAATCTATANACATCAANNANGTCTCNATTTGATTTTCCTTCTCTTGATTCATGNACATAATCNATTTTTCCATAACCACCAAAACTTAATGGAGAATCAGAATAATATACCTTAGAAGCTGCTGNTCCCATNCCNTCGTATGCTTTACTTGTGTCAACACTTGTAAATCCAAGTTGAGAATTACTAGCTTCATCTACAAGTGCTTGTTGTTGCTCTTCTATAAGAACGATTTTTTCATTTGACATTTTTGTTTTTGAAAGTAACTGTTGCGTCATTTGACGAAGTTCAGCAAGCTCTTTTTTGAGTGCTTCTATTTCACTGCTATCACTAGCAAAAGCATTTGTAGATAAAGCAAGTGCGGTTGCAAGTGCTAAGGACATTTTTGTTATTTTGTTTTTGTACATAGGGTTTCCTTATAAACAATGATTGTGATATTAGTTATCATTGTCTTTTGTCGCCGTATTTTAGCTAATATGATAACNNATGTCAAGNGTATTGATAATCATCTTCATTAATTAAACTANTNNACTAGTTTTAATCTTAAAGCGTTATAATAGAATAAAAAATAGAAGAGCTTATGAGAGAAATATTTACCAAAGAAGACGAAGAACAAACCCTTAGTATAGAAATTGAAATGGACGCACCACAGTATAAGGAGGAGCATAGTTGGTTACTGAGTGTTTTTGTCCAATACGATGCAAAAGATAAAGATTCCCTAGAATATGAAAACTTTTTAGAAACAAAAGAATCTTTAATCATTGCAATAGAGTATGACGACAAAGCAAAGTATCTAGGTTCTCGAATCATAGATGGTTGGTATGAACTTTATTTTTGTGCATCATCTCCAAAAGAGTTGAATTCTTTGGTTACTTCTATGTTGAAAAACACAGGTTATGTCTATGAAAGTAATACTATTAAAGATAGAAAATGGAACTTTTATGAGACGGTACTCTTTCCGACAGAATTAGAATTGGTGTATATAGAAAATGAAAAAATCATTCTTTTACTCCAAGAGGAAGAAGAAGATTTAAGTGTTTCAAGAGATGTTGAGCACTATATCTCCTTTACTACACCTACGCAAAAAGATAAATTTTTACAGGCTCTTTGTTTGGATGGTTTTTCACTCAAAGATGAGATTAGCAGTGAAGAATTTACAAATGGAATAGCCCTCGTTAAAAATCATTGTGTTACTCCATTAAGAATTAAAGAAGTTGTTACTGCTCTTTTTGAAGTAATCAAAGAGAACCATGGTTACTATGAAGGTTGGAGTACAACACTTATCTCAAGTGAGACAGAGGGCTAAATGCTAAAAATATTTAAAATAGTTGGCGTTATGAACTACTTATTTGTAGTATTTCTTAATGCATTTACTGATTTGGGACATAAAATCATTATACAAAATACTATTTTTAAAGTCTATGATGGCGAGACGCAAATTGTTTTAACAGCTATTGTAAATGCACTTATCTTACTTCCTTTTATTCTTATTTTTTCCCCTTCTGGCTTTTTAGCGGATAGGTTTGCTAAAAATAATATTATGAAGTATTCTGCATTTTTTGCGATAATAATAACGATACTTATAACATTTTCTTATTATAATGGCTGGTTCTACACGGCCTTTGGCTTGACCTTTTTACTTGCACTTCAAAGTGCAATTTATGGACCTGCAAAATATGGATACATTCGCGAACTTTTTGGAGTAGAAAATATTTCCGCAGCAAATGGCGCTGTACAAGCAGTTACAACAGTGGCTATCTTAAGTGGGATTATTTTTTATTCTGTTCTTTTTGAGAACCTAGTGGGAAATACTTCTAGTACCCAAGAAGAGGTGTTACAAATTATTGCCCCCTTAGGATTTTTACTCATCTTGGGTTCTATCATTGAATTTATAGTAGCACTTAAACTACCAAATAAAAAAACTTATTCGTCCCAAAAAGTGTTTCAAATAAGCAAATACTTACGAGGAGAATATCTTTATAAAAACTTGAAAATTGTGAGTAGAAAAAAAGAGATAGTAAGTTCTATCATGGCACTCTCTTTATTTTGGTCTATTTCACAGGTAATTCTTGCAATATTTGGCGAGTACGCAAAGAGTAACCTAGCAATAACAAACGCTGCAACGGTACAAGGAATTATGGCTCTCGCTGTTATTGGAATCGTTTTTGGTTCTCTTCTAGCTGCAAAATTTTGTAAATATTATATTGATATGGGTCTTGTAAGCGTTGGAGCATTAGGAATATCACTGATTATTTTTACTGTCCCATGGGTTAGTTCTGTAGTTGTTTTATCAATTTTATTTACCTTTTTTGGAGTGTTCTCTGGATTCATTTTAGTACCACTGAATGCAAAAATACAATTTTTATCTCCTCGTGTTCATTTAGGTACTATCATGGCAGGAAATAATTTTATACAAAATATTTTCATGGTTTCATTCTTAGTCCTTACTACGGTATTTGCATACTTTGGAATGAATTCTCAAACACTCTTTTTTCTTATGGTTTGTGTGGGGATTTATTTAACATATATGGTTTATAAAGAGTATTCTGTGATGTCCTTTGGGGCTTTAATGCGACTTATTGCAAGCTTACGACATACATACACATTTAAAGGACTTGATACTATTCCTCATTCAGGTGGTGTTTTACTTTTAGGGAATCATATATCATGGTTAGATTGGATTATTATACAGATTCCAATAGAGCGACCAATCAATTATATGATGGAGAAGGATATTTACCATTGGAGAGGATACCATTATGTATTTAAAGTTGGAGAGGCAATACCTATTTCCCCAAAGGCTTCTAAGGATGCATTTAAAGAAGCACATAGACGCTTGATGCGTTCAAAAATAGTTGGAATTTTTCCTGAAGGAAGAATATCTGAGGATGGAGAAATAGGAAAGTTCTTTAAGGGTTATGAGCTTATCGATAAAGATTATGATGGGGTAATTGTTCCCTTTTACATAGAGGGACTTTTTGGAAGCTTATTTTCAAGATACAAGCTAGACCCGCGTAAATCATTCTTTAGAAGAAGAAAGGTTACTGTTCATTATGGAAAGCCTTTACCAAAAGAAACGACGGCTGAAGAATTAAAAGAGATTATTCAAAATATGAAAGAGGAAAGTGCTCAATGAAAATAACCTTGATAATTGGTGCTGGTGGAGTAGGTCGGGTAGTAGTGCATAAGTGTGTAGAAAATAGTGCTACCTTTGGCACTATTGTTTTAGCAAGTAGAACTCTAAGTAAATGTGAGAGCATTAAAAAAGAATTACCAAATGCAAATATTCAAACACGTTGTGTAGATGCAGATGATACACAAGCACTCATCGTTTTAATCAATGAAGTTAAGGCAGATATCGTGATTAATGTAGCACTTCCTTACCAAGATTTAACAATTATGGATGCTTGTATCGCCACGCAAACACATTACCTTGATACTGCAAATTATGAACACCCCGATGAGGCTAAGTTCGAGTATAAATTACAGTGGCAAAGAGATTCTAAGTTTAAAGATGCTGGAATTATGGGTCTACTTGGAAGTGGTTTTGACCCGGGAGTTACAAATGTATTTTGTGCGTATGCGCAAAAACATTATTTTGATGAAATTCATACTATTGATATTCTTGACTGTAATGCGGGTGAGCATGGTTACGCTTTTGCAACCAACTTTAACCCTGAAATTAACCTACGCGAAGTATCTGCAAATGGAAGATACTGGGAAAATGGAAAATGGATACAAACAAAGCCAATGGAAATAAAAATGCTTTGGGATTATCCAGAAGTAGGAGAGAAGGAGAGTTACTTACTCTACCATGAAGAAATGGAGTCTTTGGTAAAACATATTAAGGGTCTTAAAAGGATTCGTTTTTTTATGACCTTTGGCGAGAGTTATTTAACACATATGAAATGTTTAGAAAATATCGGTATGTTAGGTATCAAAGAGGTGGAGCATAAGGGTGTAAAGATTGTACCTATGGAGTTTTTAAAAACACTACTACCTGATCCTTCTTCATTAGGTATTCGCACGAAGGGTAAAACAAATATTGGAATTGTAGCTACTGGTATAAAAGACAAAAAGCAAAGGTCGGTATATATTTACCAAGTGAGTGACCATGAAAAATGTTTTGCAGAGGTAAACTCACAGGCAGTCTCGTATACAACAGGAGTACCGGCTATGATAGGAGCAAAACTAATGCTTGAAGGTAAATGGAAGGCAAAGGGTGTTTTTAACATGGAAGAGTTTGATCCTGATGTATTTATGGAAGAACTTAATGTTCAAGGACTTCCTTGGAAAATAAAAGAGCTAAGAGTATAAAATGAAGTATGAAGAATTAGTAAAAAACATAGAATCATTACCCCCACTCTCAGATTCTACAATTTTAATAAAAAAATTGTATGCAGAAGGTGCAGAAAATGTTGATATTATAAAGCTTGTTAGAATAATAGAATCTGATGCACTCTTAGCTGCAAATATTTTAAAAATGATTAATGCTCCTTATTATGGGTTTTCAAAAAAAATTGCATCTGTTGCGCAGGCTGTATCCTTATTTGGAACAAATATTGTATATGGGTTGGTTATGAATTATGCAATGCGTGAACACCTTATTGCAAAAACAAATGCTTATAATATTTCCCCAGCTGATTTTAATGATATGTGCCATGTACAAAGTAACTTGATGATGCAGTGGTATTCTAAAATTGACTTACGCCATGCTCAGTTTTTAGCACCTCTAGCCTTGATTATGGAAACAGGTAAGCTCGTACTAGTAGATGAAATACTAAAAAGTTCTTATCTTCTTGAATTTCAAGATGGACTGAAAAAGTGTGCTGAAATTGAAGTCTATGAGTATGATTTACTTGGTACAACCTCCTACCATGTAAGTGGTTTATTATTTGAGCATTGGAACTTAGAACCTCTTTATGTCAAGATGCTACAAAATTTAGACATTGAAACTGAGCATATTAGTGGGAAACTGGAGTACTATATTGAAACACTCGATGTGATACGCACAGCTGTAAATGTAAAAAATATCTTAACAGATGAATCCATAGAAAAAGCAAGTAGAGTTGTGCAAAGTTTAGACCTCGACCCTGAACATTTTACGCATGTAGCAAAGAGAATTAAAAAAGCATACGATAAGTCAAACAAGAGATAGATAAATGAACTTTGATACGCTAGTTACTCCTTGTTATATCTGTGAAGAAGCACTTTTAGAGAAGAATTTAAAGATACTTGCAGGTGTTCAAAAGAGAAGTGGAGCTAAAATTCTTGTTGCACTGAAGGGTTTTGCACTGTGGAGTACATTTGATCTTGTAGCTAAATATTTACAAGGATGTACAGCAAGTGGTCTTTATGAAGCGAAACTTGCAAGCGAAGAGTTTAAAAAAGAAGTGCATACATATTCACCAGCATATAAAGATGAGGATGTGGAGGAGATAGCAAGAGTCTCTAACCATATTGTATTTAATTCAATCAATCAACTTCTTAAGTACAAGGACTGTGTCAAAAAAGTTAATCCAAATATCAAGATATCATTACGCATTAACCCAGAAGTTTCTTCTTCTCCAAAAGATATATACAACCCATGTGGCGTGTATAGTCGACTTGGTGTTACATTTAAAAATTTTGACACAAGTGTTTTAGAGTATTTAGATGGCTTCAATTTTCATGCCTTGTGTGAGCAAAATGTAGATGCCTTAGAAGAAGTTCTTTTAAGTTTTGAGAAGAATTTTTCAAAGTACTTTTCGCATCTAAAATATATTAATTTTGGGGGAGGACATCATATAACAAAAAAAGATTATGATGTAGAGAAGCTTATACGAATCATCAAAGAATTTAAACAAAAGTACGATGTCCAAGTGTATTTAGAACCGGGAGAAGCTATTGGCTGGGAGGTAGGTTATTTAGTATCTACTGTTTTGGATGTGTTTGAGAATGGAATGAGCATTGCCATCTTAGATACATCGGCAGAGGCACATATGCCAGACACCTTAGCTATGCCTTACCGAGCAGAGGTAAGAGGAGCGGGTGAGGCTAATGAGAAAAAATATACGTATAGACTAGGTGGAAATACTTGTCTCGCAGGGGATATTATGGGAGACTATTCTTTTGATGAAGCCTTGAAGGTTGGAGATAAGATTATTTTTGAAGATCAGATTCATTATACATTTGTTAAAAATACAACTTTTAATGGTGTCAAGCTCCCATCTTTAGCCGTACTCAAAAAAGATGGACAGTTAAAAATAGTGAAATCTTTTAAATATGAAGATTATAAACAAAGGTTATCATGAGAGAAGAGTAAATTCTTTACGCATTAAAACTCTTCCATTTACTTGTATGCTTAGCTCATGTAAACCGGAGTAGTAAGAACGTGTACTGATTTTTTTAAATGAGTAGCTTTTAGAAAATGCTTGGGATTTAGTCTTGTATGTACCTTGGGACAAATGGAAAACTTTTTTATTGTACTTATTGTTTTTTCTAAGAAAACTTATAATAAATTCAACACGAAGTTTTCCTAAGAACTCCTCTGCGTGTAAGGCAAAAGAAAAGTTTAACTTTTTGCCTATTGTGACAGTATTATTCATTGTGAAATTATCTAAGTGAATATTTTTAGAAGTAGTAAAACCAAATAAATTTAGCATATCCTTATCACTCGCTTTAAGCAGAGTTCTAGAGGCATGTTTTAAATACTTCTCTCTTCTTTTGTCTTCTTTGAGCCATTCTTGAACCAAGTTTTTAACTATGTCAGGATTATCTTTAGAAATATCATTAAGGTTATTCGCAAGACTTTTTATTACATAGGCACTTTTATCATTTTTGAGTAGTTCTAAAATGTTTATAATTTCTTGTGGATTTTCTTTAAAACTACTAAGTGCAATAGCCCATGGAAGTCGTGGACGGCATCCTTCAGAGGATAGTCTTCTTATGTGATGATTCTCATGCCTTGCCCATACTAATATGTGTTGCATAGTTTTTGTAGGATACTTTATAATAAACTGTCGTATAGCAAACTCGCTTGAAGAGTTGATAGTAAAACATTCAAGAGCAGACATAGATGTAGTAAAATCATCCATACCGTAGACTTCTACAAAGTCTTGAAAAATCATGTTTTGAAGTCCAAGCCCATCTGGAAGTTTAAGAAAGGATTTTTTTAAGATTTCTATGGACTGGCTATAGTTTTGTGGTAGATAGATTCCAAGACTTGTAGAAATATATCGCATTCTTTGTTTTAATTCTTTTTTCTCCCATTCTTTATTAAAAATACAGGAGGTAAACGCATCCTTTTTAAAGGGAGTGTAGGATTCTTCTAGGGCATTACATAGTTTTTGTATGTACATTTCATTATATAAATCTTTTAATAAAGGTGCCATTATAAACCTTCGAGCAAAACAAGCCAGAGTCTATCGACCTCTTTATCATTAAGAAATAAGGATGATTTGTTTACAAAAAGCTCATTGAGTGCAGCAGAATTGACAGGAAGAGTTTTTGTGCAGTATGCATGGGTTGGTAAAAAGGCACGGATAAGTGAAACATCATCTTCTATTGTTTTAGCACATAAAAAACATATCTTTTGTGTATGAAGTCGTCCCTCATGTGCTAAAAGCTTTACATAAGATTCTATGGCGACTCTTTTTGCATTTTTGTGATTCCACTCAAGAGAAGCATTATGAATAAGGTCATAATAAAAACTACCAATATCTTCAGCATCTTTAAGGTGCTTATGAAACAGTGTTAGAAAATTTTGCCATAAGCGCAATTTTTCATAATCATGCATCCATTTAAAACCAATATGTATAACTTCTTTAAGTCTATGGATTGTTGATTTTGATGATTGTTCTATTTCGTAGTCTATTTTGAAGCCTATATTTATTACTCCATGTCTTGCTCCATAGAATCTATAAAGGGTATGTAAGCTATCTTTGGATATTATTGTTACTATTAAGTCTTCATCTTTAACTCTGTTTAGATTTATTATGTAACCTTGCATTTCTTATTCTAACCTGCTTCTTTAACACACATAATGTAAATTATTTTTATAAATTCTACTAAAATAATACTTCTTTAAACCTTTAAATTGTATAATCAATTCACTTTGTCTAAATAGACTAAGTTTGATTAAAAAAAGCTTAAATAAGTAGTATTTATAAAAGAATTCATATAATTTGGGAGTTAGAATGATTAAACATCATGATTTATTGAGATCATTTAAAGATAACTGTGGTTTTGGTCTTGTTGCCAATATAAAAAACAAGGCATCACGCAAGGTTTTAGATGACGCGGTTACAGCATTGGAGAGAATGATGCACCGTGGTGCAGTAGCAGCAGATGGAAAAACTGGAGATGGTAGTGGTTTGCTCCTTTCAATGCCAGAGGAATTTATAAAAAAAGTTGCATCGCAAAGTGGTGTTGAACTTCCTTCACAGTTTGGCGTGGCATCAATATTTACAAAAGATAGAGATCATTTAAAAACTATGGAAGATATTTGTGTGAACAATGACCTTAAGGTAGTGCTTATTCGTGATGTAGATATTGACATAAATGCGCTTGGAGATCAGGCAATAGCAACGCTACCTAATATTGTACAAATGATTATTACCCCAAACTCTATTATGGCAACTACGCGTTTTGATGCACTGCTTTACCTTTCTCGAAAAGAAGTAGAACATAAACTTATAGAAGATAGAGATTTTTATATAGCATCAATGTCCTCAAAGGTTCTTTCTTATAAAGGGCTTGTAATGCCTACGCATATTAAGGAATTTTATAAAGATTTACAAGACCCAACATTTCAAATTTCTTTTTCACTTTTCCATCAAAGATTTTCTACAAATACACTTCCTGAATGGAGACTAGCACAACCATTTCGCGCAGTTGCTCACAATGGTGAGATTAACTCAGTAGAGGGAAATCGTTTAAACGTAATGATAAAATCAGAATCAATAAAATCTGAAGTTTTTACAGACGAAGAAATACAAAGAATATTACCTATCTTACAACTTGATTCATCAGACTCTGCATCAGCAGATAACTTTTTTGAATTTTTAATTGTAAATGGCATGGATTTTTTTAAAGCGGTACGTGCTGTTATTCCATCTGCTTGGCAAAATGCTCCGCATATGGACCCACAACTTCGTGCCTTTTATGAATACCACTCAACAGTATTTGAAGCATGGGATGGACCAGCAGCACTTGCTGTAACAGATGGTCGTTATATTGGCTGTGTATTAGATAGAAATGGTCTACGTCCTTCTAAATATATTATCACAAAGGATGATAACCTTTTGATTGCTTCAGAATATGGTGTTGTAGATATTGCAGAAGAAAATATAAAAGAGCGTGGTCGTCTTCAGTCTGGCGAAATGCTAGGGCTTGATTTAAAGTTTGGTAAAATACTTAAAAATAAAGAAATTAACGATTATTTAAAATCATCAAACCCGTATATGAAGTGGTTAAATGAGCATATGATTTACCTTCAAGAACATGTTGAAGTTCAGTATGAAACAAAGTGTGAGTTTTCACGTGAAAATTTTGTTAAACGACAAAGATATTTTAATATTACACAAGAAATAGTGGAACAAGTTATTGAACCGATGATAATTGACTCAAAAGAGGCTGTTGGTTCTATGGGCGATGATACTCCTCTTGCAGCATTTTCAAGTAAACAAAGATGTTTTACAGATTATTTTAAACAAAAATTTGCGCAAGTTACAAATCCACCTATTGATTCGATTCGCGAAAAAGTTGTAATGAGTTTAAATACAGGCTTTGGCGAAGTGCATAATATTTTAGATGAGATTCCATCACATGCACATAGATTAAAATCAATTTCTCCAATTATTACAAGAGAAAAACTTGATGTATTAAAATCTTTTGGAGATAAAAAATCACCACGTTATCAAGCTTTTTATCATAACACAACATTTTCTACGGCTTATACAAATTCTTTAAAAGCTTCACTTGATAGTTTAGTGTCAAAAGTAATATCTTCGGTTAAAAATGATGGAACAAGAATAATTATCTTAGATGACTTTGAGTTCTCTAGTGAAAATAAAATTATACCAATGGCTATGGTTGTTGGGCGTTTAAACATAGCCTTACTTGAAGAAAAAATTCGTCACCTTACTTCAATAATTTGTATTACAGGTGAGGTTGTTGATAGTCACTCGGCAGCAGTTCTTATTGGATATGGAGCATCTGCAATTTATCCTAACTTACTTTTTGCAACAGCAGTAGAGAAAATTGAAGTATCTAATGTGATAAATATGGAATGTAGCGAAGCTATTAAGGCAGTACATGGCGCAATTAACGGCGGTTTACTTAAGATTATGTCGAAAATGGGAATTGCTACAGTAGCATCGTATAGAAATGCAGGTTTATTTGATGTACTTGGATTAGCTGATGAAATTGTCAAAGATTGTTTTGTAAATTCAAATTCAGAACTAGCAGGTTTAAACTACGAAGATATTGATGAAAGAATTACGAGGTATCATAAAGATGCTTTTGTTGAAGATGGATTTAAAAAGATTTTTCCATTAAATATTGGTGGATATTATAAGTTTTATTCAGGGCAAGAACATCATGATTTTGGTCCAGCTGTGATTCATGCTATTCATGCTGTTGCACGTAGTGGAAAAAAAGAAGACTTTGATACACTTAAAAACATAGTAAATGGACGTGGACTTAAATATATTCGCGATTTCTTTGATTTAAAATCAGGAAAAAAATCTATTGATATTTCTGAGGTTGAACCAAAAGAAGAGATTTTTAAAAGATTTGCATCGGCTGCTATGAGTTTGGGTTCTATTTCTCCTGAAGCACATGAAACAATTGCCATTGCGATGAATAGAATCGGTGGACAATCAAACTCGGGTGAGGGTGGAGAAGATAAGGATAGATTTGGCACGGAACGTGTTTCAAAAATTAAACAAATTGCATCAGGAAGGTTTGGTGTAACACCAGCATATCTTCGTTCAGCTGATGAAATTCAGATTAAAGTAGCCCAAGGTGCTAAACCAGGTGAAGGTGGACAACTACCAGGACACAAGGTAAGTGCCTTAATTGGTAAGCTTCGTCATACTGTTCCAGGCGTTACATTAATTTCACCACCACCACATCATGATATCTATTCGATTGAAGATTTAGCACAGTTGATTTTTGACTGTAAACAAGTAAATCCTAAGGCACGCGTAGCTGTAAAACTCGTTTCAACCATAGGTGTTGGAACAATTGCAGCCGGTGTTACTAAAGCATATGCAGATAAAATTATTATTTCAGGTGGTGATGGTGGGACAGGAGCTGCTCCTTTGACTTCTATCAAATTTGCAGGAAATCCATGGGAAATTGGTTTAAGTGAAGCACATAATGCACTCAAGGCAAATAATCTTCGCTCACTTGTGGAACTTCAAACAGATGGTGGATTAAAGACTGGTTTAGATGTTGTCAAAGCTGCTCTTCTTGGTGCAGAATCNTATGCATTTGGTACAGGAGTGCTTACNATTGTTGGTTGTAAAATGCTTCGTATTTGTCATGTAAATAAATGTTCTGTTGGTATTGCAACTCAAAATGAAAAACTNCGTAAAGANTTTTTTAAAGGGCATGTTGATCAGGTTATNAANTTTTTNACACACTTAGCTGAAGATATNCGTTNTATNATGGCAGANCTTGGNTANAAGACNATGGAAGAGATGATAGGTCAAGTAAGTACACTTAAAGTTGTTGATGATGCCTTTGCNCGTAAGTTCGATTTTTCTTCGATTTTACATGAAGAAGAGGGTGTGAATACGCANCAGCAAAGATTTAATCATCCTTTTGANGATAATTCATTTGAGNNNAGTGTTTTAAAAGAAGCNATGACTGCAATTAAGCATCCTGAACATCCTATTAGAATTACTAGAGAGATTAAAAATGTACATAGAAGTTTTGGTGCTCTTGTATCAGGTGAAATAGCAGAATATTATGGCGATGTTGGACTTGAGACTGATACAATTAAAATCAACCTTAATGGTATCGCTGGTCAAGCCCTAGGAGCATTCTTAATTCATGGTGTATCAATATACCTTGAGGGTGTTGCAAATGATTATATCGGTAAAGGGATGCATGGTGGTAAAATAATCATTACNTCCCANAACGAAGGTGAAGCATTNGNAGCTGGTGGTAATACTTGTCTTTANGGTGCTACAGGCGGAAAGCTTTATATTTCAGGAAGTGTGGGAGAACGTTTTGCTGTTCGTAATTCNGGAGCCTTATCAATCGTTGAGGGAACAGGAGATAATGCCTGTGAATATATGACAGGTGGAATTATCGTCATTCTTGGACGCACAGGAATAAACTTTGGTGCTGGTATGACAGGTGGTATCTCTTTTGTATACGATGCTGATCATTCATTTGTAGAAAACGTAAACCGTGAGTTAGTTGAAGCTGTAAGGATTGATACTGATGAGGGTGCTGATGCAAGACACTTACTGAAGAAATTAATTAAAGATTATGTACTTGAAACAGAAAGTAAAAAAGCAAAAGAGTTACTGGATAACTTTAGAGTAGAGGTAAGAAATTTCTGGTTAATCAAACCAAAAAATTTAACAAAACTACCTTTAAATATAGAAAAAGGAAACTAAAATGAAAGAATTTTTAATAACTGAAAGGATTGATCCTGATAAAAGATTAGTAGTTGAGCGAACGAAAGATTTTAGCGAAATTTATGATATTTTTAATCCAGCAGATGCAGCTACTCAAAGTGAGAGATGTATCCAATGTGGAGATCCATTTTGTTTAAATAAGTGTCCTCTTCATAATTATATCCCCCAATGGTTGAAGGCTGTTTCTGAAAAAGATTTAGAGTTTGCATTTAAATTAGCAAATGAACCTTCACCATTTCCTGAAGTTATGGGTAGAATTTGCCCACATGATAGACTGTGTGAGGGTGATTGCACACTTAATGATGGACATGGGGCTATTACAATTGGCTCTATTGAGACAAGTATCGTTGAGAGTGGATTCAAGGCGGGACTTAAACCGGAATATCCAGGAATAATAACGAATAAAAAAGTAGCAGTTATTGGGAGTGGTCCTGCTGGACTCTCTGCCGCAACATACCTTTTACGTTCTGGAATTGCAGTTACAATGTACGAAAGTGCTGATCGTGCTGGTGGGCTTTTAACATATGGGATTCCAAACTTTAAACTAGATAAAAAAATAGTAGAAAGACGTATTTTATTGCTTGAAGAAGCTGGATTAAAACTTATATTAAATACTACGGTTGGCAAAGATATTAGTTTTGAAGAAATTGCCAATGAGCATGACGCAATGTTTATTGGTGTGGGTGCAACCAAGAGTAAAAGTGCTTCACTTATTGGAGAGAAAGCACCAAATGTATACCCTGCAATGGCTTATTTAACAGATATACAAAAAAAGAACTTTAAGCTCCCATACAATAAAAAGTATGATTTTAAAGACTTAAATGTTGTGGTTATTGGTGGTGGAGATACTGCTATGGACTGTGTTAGAACTGCAAAACGTGAGGGGGCTAAATCTATAACCTGCCTTTACCGTCGTGATGCTCACAATATGCCTGGAAGTCAAAAAGAATATAGAAATGCTATGGAAGAGGGTGTTGACTTTGTCTTTCTTTCCTCACCAAAAGAGATAGTTTTAGACGAATCTGGAAATGCGATTGCTGTTGAGGCAGTTAAAACGACTCTTGGTGTAAAAGATAAGGATGGAAGACAAAAAATGGAAGAGATTAGAGGGAGTGAGTTTAGAGTAAATGTTGATGTTGTCATCATGTCTTTAGGTTTTGACCCTGTTGTCCCTTCATTTTTAGCAGAAAATGGCATTGATACAAACGCATGGGGTGGGATAATTATCAATCCGCAAACATATGAAACAACAACTGCTGGTGTTTATGCTGGTGGGGATTGTTTTAGAGGGGCTGACCTCGTTGTTACAGCTGCACTTGATGGACGTGAGTCAGCAAGAAGTATTTCAAAATCACTTTTAAAGTAATATTATAGTTAATACTACTTTGCTATAATANGGGCAAATTATATATATTTNNAAGGACCTTAACGAATGAATTTTCTCAANCTTTTTTCTAGAGATGCAAACAAACAACCCGTNCAAAGTGAAGCTTCTGCGCACTGGGTAAAATGTAAATCATGCCATTCTTCTATGTACTATAAAGAGGTAGAAAATCAAAACTATGTTTGTCCAAAATGTGGTTTTCACTTACGAATAGGGGTAAAAGAAAGAATAAACCTTTTAGAAGATGAAGGTTCATTTAAAGAGTATGATTCTAACTTAAAACCGGTTGATCCACTTAACTTTGTAGATAAAAAATCATATAAAAAGAGAATTGAAGAAGCTACTAAAAAGACAGGTAAAACTTCGTCTGTAGTAAGTGGTTCTATAACTATGAATGGTGTTAATGCACAAATAGTTATTTTTGATTTTGCTTTTATGGGTGGTTCTCTTGGTTCAGTAGAAGGTGAAAAAATTGTTCGTGCAGTTAAACGTTCTATAGAAAATAAAGAAGGACTTGTTATTATGAGTGCTTCTGGTGGTGCTAGAATGCAAGAAAGTACCTTTTCCTTACTTCAAATGAGTAAAACCTCTGCAGCACTTGCAAAACTTGCTCGACATAAACTACCTTATATCTCTGTGTTAACAGATCCTACTATGGGTGGAGTATCTGCTTCTTTTGCAAATCTTGGAGATATTATTATTGCAGAACCCGGTGCACTTATTGGATTTGCAGGAGCACGTGTAATTGAGCAAACAATTGGTTCCGCTCTTCCTGATGGGTTCCAGCGAGCAGAATTTTTACTCCAAAAAGGTGCTGTAGACATGATTGTAAATAGAAATGATTTAAAAACTACACTTGCAGATCTCCTTACCCTTTTAAAGATAAGTTAATTATTTATGAGATTATACGCACTCTGTGATGAAGATCTTTTACGTTCTAAAAATGTTTCTTTAGAAGATTTTATAAAAAAAGCAAAAGAAAATAATGCTGAAATCATTCAATATAGAAATAAGTCAGGGGATATTGAATTTGTAAAAAAACAGCTGATTAAAATACGAAAATTATTTGATGGCTTTTTGATTGTCAATGATTTATACGAATTAATTGAATTATGTGACGGAGTTCATCTTGGTCAAGAAGATTTATTAAAAATTGATAAAGATATTTTCTCTGCAGTGAAAATAATCAGGAAGGTTATTTCAAAAGATAAAATACTCGGTATATCAACTCATAATGAAGAAGAAGTTTTACAAGCTAATAAGATGGATTTAAATTATATAGGTTTAGGTGCATTTAAAAATACGAAAACAAAAGATGTTGCAAATATACTAGGTGATTCGCTTGACTTGATTGCCTTAAAGTCAAAACATTTTGTTGCTGCAATTGGCGGTGTGAGTATGGAAGATAAATTTCAAAATATTACGTACCATGTTATTGGTAGTGGGTTACTTAAGTAGTGATGAAAATAGAAATAGTATCAATTGCCAAAAAAGAAAAAACAATATATGAGCCTTTGTATAAAGAGCTAAATAAAATGATTTCTCGTTTTGCTTCAGTGAAAGAGACAGAAATTTTTCCAAAAGAAGTAGCAAAGGCACATACAATTTCGCCTGAAGCTTCTCAAAAATCTTATTCGAAGGTACTTAATGGGTATCTAGGTAAAGATTATAGTATAACTTTACACCCTGATGGAAAATTAATGGATAGTTATGAATTTAGTAAGCTTTTAAATGATAGAATATCCATAAATTTTTTTATAGGCGGAGCTTATGGATTTGAGAATGATTTCTTAAAAAAAAGTGATCAAGTTATTAGCTTAGGAAAACTTACTATGAGTCATAAAATTGCTAAGGCAGTTTTGCTAGAACAAATTTATAGAGGTTTTTCTATTTTAACGAAGCACCCCTATCATAAATAAAACACATATATTTAAGGAAAAGAATTGCAAATAAGTGAATTAAACTACTTCAAAGAGATACTAGAAAGCAGAAACACACAAATTATTAAAAACATTTCAGATGTTAATGATGAACTTGATCAGTTGAATTCATTGGAGCTAAACGATGAAGGTGATCATGCCGCTGTAAATAATAACTCTATGATTGAAAGTGCAATTGTGCATCAGCAAGAACAAGAATTAAGAGAAATAAATGTGGCTTTAGGTAGAATAGGGAATGGTGACTATGGTGTATGCTCAATGTGTGAGGATGATATTGGTTTTCAAAGATTAAAAGTAAAACCACATGCAATATACTGCATTGACTGTAGAGAGATAATAGAAAAAACAAACTAAGGAATATTTTTATGCACATTAAAAGATATACGATTGTATCCTTCTTGTTTATTACATTCATAGGATGGTATATCACTACTTTTATATCAACTCAAACTATTAGTGTTAATTTACTTGGGATAGAGATTGCACCTCTTTCTGTTTCCATATGGGCTATGGCACTTTTATTTGTGTTTTATATAGCAAGTGTTATTCATATGTCTTTTTATTCTATAGCACATACCTTCAATATGAGAAGATACAAAAAAGACTATAAAACTATAATAGATTGTATATCAGATGCATATTTAGGTAAAGAAAATCGTCATCACGTGTTTAAAACTTCTAAATATAAATTATTTGGTTCTCTTTTAGATAATACAAGCTTATTTCCTAGTGCTAGAGTTAATGAACATATAGATGATGAAAAAATAGCAACAACTATACATCTTATTAAGAGCATTCAAGAAGGTAAGGTAGTAGATTTAAAAAAACAAGGCTTATCCATTGATAATCCATTGCGCGTACAAAATGAAAGAAATAAGTATGAAAACAATCTGCAGGCTGCAGAAGACTTTTTAAGCAATCCTGTGAAATTTAATAAAGAATTACTAGATGAAATTTATATTGATTTTGTTAAAACAAGCTCCTTAAAAATGATAGAAAAGTATAAAGTATTTATGAGTAAGTCTGCTCTTTTTACAATAGTATCCAGGATTAGTACTGATGAAAGTAAACTTGAAATTAATAACGAAACTCTTATTCGTTTATTTAATACAATTAAGCTAGATACGAGTGATTATATAAAGATGTCTGGATTAATATCTTTAGGTATGATTCCGGAGCAAAGAATGAAGCTTTTTGAAATCTTGAGTGATTCTAACGATGAAGCTATGGATGCATATCTTTATACACTTTATGATTTGGAAATGATTGCACCAGCAGATGCTATTTTAGAAATATCCCAAGGGGATGAATACCTTAATTTTAAAGCATACCGTGCCTTAAAAGAAAATAATCAGAATTTTAGTATAAATCTATTTGTAACAGATAGGATATGTTAAAAAAACTCTTATTTAAGAAGCCAATTTATGTATTAGCTCCCTTAGCTGGATTCACAGACTTACCATTTAGAAGTGTTGTTAAAAAATTTGGTGCAGACTTAACAGTAAGTGAGATGCTAAGCTCAAACGCACTTATTCATAACTCTTCAAAAACCTTACATATGTTACAAAAAAGTCCAAATGAAGATCCTTATTCTGTTCAAATTGCTAGTTCCAGTATAGAAGTTGTCAAAGAAGCTACCCAGATACTCAATATGCATGAAGGGATTGATATTATTGATTTAAACTGTGGTTGTCCTGTTCCTAAGGTTGTTGGTCATGGAAGTGGAAGCTCTTTATTACTCGACTTACCTTTAATGGGTTCTATCATCCAAACGATTAAAGATACATCGAACAAAAGTATGACAAGTGTCAAAATACGACTGGGGTTTGAGAAAAAGAATCATGT
This sequence comes from Sulfurimonas sp., assembly GCA_016764205.1. The sequence goes on along the minus strand of JAESSH010000045.1, from coordinate 6,856 downwards.
AGAGATTGCAAAAATGGTTGAAGGAAGTGGAGCAGATTTTATTGCTGTGCATGGACGTACGAGGGTAGGTAAGTTTAAAGCAGAGGTTGACTATGACGCTATTGCTGAGATTAAAAAAGCTGTATCTATTCCTGTTATTGCAAATGGAGACATAGACTCTTACGAGAAAGCTAAATGGGTGTTAGAGCATACTGGTTCTGATGGTGTAATGATTGGACGTGGTGCTGTTGGAGCTCCCTGGATTTTTCATCAACTTCGTACCGGTGAGAAAGATATATCGACGACTTTAAAACATGAGATTATAATGGAGCATTTTGATTCTATGATAGACTTTTACGGCGAGCATGGTGTGGCTATGTTTAGAAAACATACACACACATACTCAAAAGGTTATTGTGGTGCTTCTAAGCTTCGTGATGAAGTGAACCGTATTAATGATATCTCTACATATAGAGCCAGACTTGATGACTATTTTACAAATGCGAAAATGGCTTAATGTTAGATATTTCTAAATCAATTGAATTACTAAATGAAGATGATATAGTAGATAATTTATTTCATTATGATTACAATACAAAACATCTTCTTTCTTTAATCGCTAAAGGAATGGAAGAGGATGACCCTTCTTTTATGAGCTCTTTTCGCTCTTTTGAGGGTGAAGTTTTTGAAAACTTTGTATATGAAAAACTTCTTCGGTATGCAGAATCTTCAGATGAAATAGATAAGTTCATTTTAAAAGGTTACCATCAAAATAGATTTAAATCACATCCCAATACCCTTTCTATTAGTGAAAAACAACAGATTGTATACAGAACAAAAAGTCGTGAGATTAGTGAATTTGATGCAATGTTCATCACAAAAGACAGAGAACTTTATTTTGTTGAAATGACACTTGTAAAATCGGTACTTAAATTACGAAAAAGACTTCGAAAGAAAAAAGCTCTTTTAGAAATTATATTTCCAGATTACAAGATTAAAGCACTTATTATTTTAAATGATGGGGCTACCGGTGTAAAACAATTTCCGCCCTATTGTAAGGTTTGGTTTACACGTGAGTTTTCTGCAAAACATGTATTAGAATATATAAGGAACTCTCAAGCTAAAAAACTTCGCGCTAAAGAAATTATAAACTCAAAAAAAATGCTTGAAGCGCACAAGTTAAAGGTGTATCCATTTAGGTATTACAATACAATGACTTGGATTACTAAAACACTTAGAGCACATAAAAAGCATGTTCTAGATATGCACTTTTTAATGAATTCTAAAGTTCAAAGATACCATAATCTTTATAATAAGCTCTATATAGGGTTTCTAAATATGGATGTGGCGGCTCCAATGTTGCATTTAGAAGAAGGTGAATATAAAGAAGATACACGGGTTGTTATTGCTATAGAGAAAAAACATTCTGATGAAATTATACTTACATATTATATTCAAAAGACACGTAAAAATCTTTATTTATACGTTTTTGATGAAGAAGGTAAGCTTTCTAAAGAAAAGAAAGACCCTTATGGAATTACTGTGACTGAAGTCTACCATAGTAATAAAATGATGGATGAGAGTTATGTATTACAAATAGCAGATATTAAAAAGATTAAAAAACTTCTTAAAACAAGCTATTTAAACAGTATATGAGATATTTGCTGCTTTTTCTTTGTAAATTTCCATAGGATCTTTTTCTTCATTTTCATTCAAAAAATCATTTAATTCTTCATGCCTATTTTGCAAAATACTATCGAAATCATCTTGCGTATTAGGCTTGTTATCTGTAAACTTATCTAGTAGAATATTATTTGTTCCCATTAACAGTAAATAGCTTTGTCCAACAAAGTCAAGCATGACTACAGTATTTTTTGAATCAATATTTTTTTGAAATCGTATGCTAACTCCATCAGCATTTTGTTTATTAGAATGATTCGCAGTCTTAAATAACCAAGAATTAGACTTTTCTTTTGAGTTTGCAATACTCATTTTATTTTTTAATGTAAACAAGATTATGATACCAATAAATAAGATTGCAATAACAATATAATAATTTGTCGAAATACTAGAGTCCTCTTTTGTTGGAAGAGATGAAAGTGAATTTGGAGCAAATTTTGTACCCGTGTTTTGAGCAGTATTTTTAGAAGTAGTAGTCTTTGAAAAACGAAGTCTTAAACCATAAGAATCGGAAGTTTTTGAGGCCTTGAGTAATACTGAAGATGGAACTACGGCAGTAATTTTTGTGTATGTTGCCAAGGGAGTAATATTGATAGAGCTTAAAAACTGAGAATTGATTAGCTTAGATTTTGTAGATTCTATGGATGCATTTTCTAGTTTTATAATGATTTTAGAGGCACTTATACTTTGTCTTATTTTTCCAGTATAAGGTGTGTCAAAAGTAATCATTATGTCTACTCTATCAGTTCTGTCATAAATATTATAACTAAGAATTTTAGAGGCATTTAAGAGTAGCGGAAGGAGTAAAAGTAAAAAAAGTTTAACTATCATTTCTTTCCTTTGCTAAATGATAAAGAACAGCACTGGAATCAAGAATTTCGTTAATCCGAATTGCAAGGTTTTTTTCATAAACCATAACTTCACCTTTTCCAAGAATACGCCCATTCACATAAGACTCTACACTTTCTCCAGCTGGTTTTTTCAAATCGATTATTGAACCTTTTTCATATTTTAATATTTCTCTAACAGTTGCTTCAGTTTCACCTAGGTCCGCTGTAAATATTACTTCCATGTCCAGAAGACCAGAATAATTCATCCATGATAATTCTTTCTCTTCATCATAGGCTTCATCATCGTTCATGTAGTTATAGTTGTCTTTTTTACTCAAGTTAATTCCTTAATCGCAATAATTAAATCATCATTACAGACACGAATTAATTTTGCTTCATCAAAATCAAAATCAAAGGTATCATATTTCTCAAAATACGGAGTTCCTATTGTATAAGGATTTTCATTTGTTTCTTGAGCCATAACCTTTGCACTTCCAATAATGAGATTAGCAGTCTCTAATGTCATGTCAATTAATGTTTCCTCGTCGCTTTCATCTTCTTCAAGAAAAAGTTTTGACACTCTTTGCATGAAAGCTATAGATGAGGCGACATAGACTCTATACTTTCGACTATCATGTGTGTCTAAGTCAATATAAGCAATAAGCGTTCTTATTTTAGTAATTCTATCGTGTACAATAGGAGTAATGCGAATTTGGTGTATGCAAAAATTCTCAGAGGCCTCAATTATGGTTTTTAGCATAATAATCCTTTTTATTTGAATTAATTATACTTTATAAAATATCAATAGAATATTAAAGTAAAGGGAGGATTGAGTATAATTCCAAAAAAGATATTGGAGATAGTAGTATTGTATGTTTGAATTAAGTACTCTTGGTCTTCTTGCAGGGATACTCTCTGGTTTTTTTGGCATAGGTGGGGGAACTATTTTAGTTCCTTTATTATTATTTAGTGGGTATGACATGAAAGAGGCGATTGGAGTATCAGTTTTACAAATGGTTTTCAGTTCGACATATGGAAGCTATCTCAATAAAAGAAAAAAAACACTTGATACGAAAATGATTTTACCTATTGGTATTGGTGGAAGTGTAGGTGCGCTTTTAAGTGGGTATATAACATCGAGTATTGATAATGTAGTATTAGAGGTACTCTTTGTAAGTTTTGCTTTATTTGCCTTAGCGAGACTTTTTCTAAAAAAGAAAGAAGATAAAAAAGAAATAAAATTAAATAAAATACTTTTATTTTCTATTGGTATTGTATTGGGTAGTATAAGTATGAGTATTGGAGTAGGGGGGAGTATTTTACTTATTCCAATTCTTGTAAGCTTTTTTCATGTTCCGTTAAAAAAAGCTATTTCTGCTGGTTTGTTTTTTGTCATATTTTCATCAGTTGCGGGTGTTATATCGCATGGGTTTATGGGGCACATTGACTACCAAGCAGGAGTGATTATAGGAATGGCATCATTATTAGGTGTTTATGTAGGAATTTATCTTAAAGACAGGGTAAGTTTAGTTTTGCAAAAAAGATTATTAGTAGGCTTTTACTTGCTCGTAGTTATTTATTTAACATATAGAATATTTTGAGGTATAGATGAAAAAAAAAGATGTAATAGTTATAACAGGGGCACGAGAAAACAATTTAAAAAATATTAATTTAACACTTCCAAAAAATGAACTTATTGTTATGACTGGTTTAAGTGGTTCTGGTAAATCAACCTTGGCTTTTGACACTCTTTATGCTGAAGGACAAAGACGTTATATGGAGTCTCTCTCTTCTTATGCAAGACAGTTCCTTGACCGCATTGGAAAGCCTGATGTGGACAAAATAGAAGGACTAACTCCAGCTATAGCAATAGATCAAAAAACTACATCAAAAAATCCTCGCTCAACTGTTGGGACTATCACAGAAATATATGATTACTTTAGACTTCTTTATGCACGTGTTGGAATTCAACACTGCCACAAATGTAAAAAAGTCATTTCGCAGATGTCTGCGACAGATATTATTGGTGAAGTTGCTAAGTTACCAGAGGGTGCGAAACTTGTGCTTTTAGCACCTCTAGTAAGAGAGAAAAAAGGCTCGTATGCTGATATGCTTGAATCTTTAGTTCATAAGGGTTATGTACGGGCTATGATAGACGGGGTAATGGTTCGCCTTGATGATGAAATAGAACTAAGTAAAACGAAAAAGCACACTATTAAGGTTGTCGTAGATAGAGTGGTTGTAAAGCCTGAAAATAAAGAAAGAATTGCTGCTGATGTTGAAAAAGCTTTAAAAGAGAGTTATGGTGAATTAGAGATAGACATAATGAACCATAAAGAGTTAGGGATTAAAGAACATAGTATTCACTACTCAGAGCATAATGCTTGTTTTGATTGCAAGATAAGTTTTGACCCACTTGAGCCACTTTCATTTTCATTTAACTCACAAAAGGGAGCCTGTTCTGAATGTGATGGTTTGGGACTTCGTTATGCTCTTGATCACGAAAAAGTTATAGATCAGGACTTATCTATAGAAAAAGGCGCTGTTAAAATTGTTTATGGTTTTAACAAGGGTTATTATTTTACATTTTTAAAAGGTTTTTGTGAAGCGAATAAGATAGATATTACAGTCGAGTATTCTAGCCTTCCCGAGTACCAACAAAAAGCTATATTGCATGGAAATATTGAAGAAGTTGAGTTTCTTTGGAAAAAACATACAGTAAAAAGACTTTTTCCTGGAATCATACGTATCGCCTACGATATGTTTAAAGATGAAAAAGAACTCGCAGACTACATGAGTGAGAAGGTTTGTAATATTTGTGATTCGAACCGCTTAAAAAAAGAATCTTTAGCCGTACGTGTTGCAGGTAAAGGTATTTCAGAGCTTTTAGAAATGCCAATAGAAAAAACATATGAATGGTTTGCAAATAAAGAAAACTTTCTTTACCTAGATGAACAAAATACACAGGTAGCTAAACCTATTTTAAATGAAATACGAGAGCGACTTTATTTTCTTTTTGATGTTGGACTTGGTTACATAACACTTGGGCGTGATGCAAGAAGTATCAGTGGTGGTGAAGCGCAAAGAATTAGAATAGCATCACAAATTGGTTCTGGACTCACGGGTGTAATGTATGTTCTTGATGAGCCTAGTATTGGCTTACATGAGAGAGATACTAAAAAACTTATACGAACTCTTCGAAATTTGCAAGAAAAAGGAAACACTGTTATTGTTGTTGAACACGACAAAGAAACCATAGAAAATGCAGACTTCATTGTAGATATTGGAAGTGGAGCAGGAAGATTTGGTGGGGAAGTTGTTTTTGCAGGGACTTTAGATAAGTTAAAAAAAGCAAAAACACTCACAGCTGACTATCTTTATGGAAGAAAACAAATAGAATATTTTTATAGAAGAAAACAAGATAAGTATATAGAAATTAAAAATGTTACATTAAACAATATAAAAAATCTAAATGCAAAAATTCCTCTTAATAACTTTGTGTGTATAACGGGTGTGAGTGGGAGTGGTAAAAGTTCTTTAATGCTTCAAACGCTTTTGCCAACAGCAAGAGAGTTACTCAACCATGCGAGAAAAGTAAATAAGGTAGCTGGTGTTTCTATAACAGGTTTAGAAAATGTTGATAAGGTTATTTATCTTGACCAAAGTCCTATTGGAAGAACTCCACGCTCCAATCCTGCAACGTATACTGGTGTAATGGATGAGATTAGAAACTTGTTTTCTCAAACCAAAGAAGCACAGATTCGAGGATACACTACTTCAAGGTTCAGTTTTAATGTGAAGGGCGGTAGATGTGAAAAGTGTCAAGGCGAAGGTGAAATAAAAATAGAGATGCACTTTCTTCCAGATATTATGGTGAATTGTGATTCTTGTAATGGTACACGTTATAACGAGCAAACCTTAGAAGTTTTTTATAAGGGAAAAACTATTTCAGATGTGTTAACTATGAGTGTTGATGAGGCTTTTGAGTTTTTTAAACCTATTCCTAAGATTCATCAAAAATTAAAAACAATAGTAGATGTTGGGCTAGGATACATCTCCTTGGGTCAAAATGCTGTTACACTTTCAGGCGGTGAGGCACAAAGAATCAAACTCAGTAAAGAGTTAAGTCGTAAAGATACAGGTAAAACGCTTTATATCTTAGATGAGCCTACAACAGGACTTCACTTTGCAGATGTAGATAGACTAACAGGTGTACTACATAAATTTGTAGAGTTAGGTAACTCCATGCTTATAATCGAGCATAATTTAGACATGATAAAAAATGCTGACTGGATTATAGATATGGGTCCAGAAGGCGGTTTCGGTGGTGGTCTCATCATAGCAGAGGGCACACCTGAAGATTTGGC
>JAESSH010000044.1 GCA_016764205.1 Sulfurimonas sp. | reverse complement strand
GACAATAACCTTGAACTCATTCCAGTTATAAACAAAATAGATTTACCTGCTGCTGACCCTGATAAAGTGGCTGAAGAAATTGAAACTTCTATTGGGATTGATGCTACGGATGCTTGTTTAGTCTCTGCAAAAACAGGTCTTGGAATTAAAGAACTTATAGATGCTATTGTTGAGAGAGTTCCCCAGCCTGTTGGAGATCCAAATGCAACGACAAAGGCTATTATTTATGACTCTTGGTTTGATCAGTACTTAGGTGCGCTTGCACTTGTACGTGTTTTTGATGGTCACATTAAAAAAGGTCAAAACATTAAGCTTATGAGTAATGGGGCAGAACATCAGGTTCTCGATCTTATGTATCCCCATCCTATGAAAAAAATCAAAACAGAAGCAATTCTTTGTGGCGAAATTGGAATCGTAGTTCTTGGTCTTAAAGAAGTTGCCGTTATCAATGTTGGAGATACAATTACTGATGTTAAAAATCCAACAGCCGAGCCTGTTGGAACCTACGAGCCAGCGAAACCTTTTGTATTTGCTGGCATTTATCCAATAGATACAGATAAGTTTGAAGACTTGCGTGATGCACTCAATAAACTTCGTCTTAACGATAGTTCTCTTTCTTATGAACCTGAAACATCTGTTGCCCTTGGTTTTGGCTTTCGTGTTGGTTTTCTTGGAATGCTTCACATGGAAGTTATTAAAGAACGTTTAGAAAGAGAATTTAATCTCGATCTCATCGCTTCAGCTCCTTCTGTTGTTTATAAGGTGTATCTTACAAATGGAGATATGGTTGAAGTTCAAAACCCTTCACAACTTCCTCCAATTCAAAAAATAGATTATATACAAGAACCTTACATCAGAGCAACAGTAATAACACCAAGTGAGTATCTTGGAAATATTATCACGCTTCTGATTTCTAAACGTGGAACACAGACTAAAATGACCTACCTCAATGAAGAAAGAGTTATACTGGAATATGAAGTTCCTATGAATGAAATAGTTATGGATTTTTATGACACACTCAAGTCTATCTCTAAAGGGTACGCATCTTTTGATTATGAACCAATAGCCTTTAAGGTTGGTGATTTAGTGAAACTTGATATTAAAGTAGCTGGAGAAGCAGTCGATGCCCTTAGTATTGTCGTACCTCGAAATCAAGCACTTGCTCGTGGTCGTGTACTTGTTAAAAATATGAAAGAGTTGATTCCTAGACAACTTTTTGAAGTAGCTGTGCAAGCTTCTTTAGGAAGCCAGGTTATTGCAAGAGAAACAGTGAAGTCCATGGGTAAAAATGTTACCGCTAAATGTTATGGTGGAGATATCACACGTAAAAGAAAGCTCTTAGAAAAACAAAAGGCTGGTAAAAAACGTATGAAGTCTATCGGTAAGGTTCAACTTCCCCAAGAAGCCTTTATGTCTGTTTTAAAAATGGACTAAGTTCTACTATGAAATGCTTATTATGTGAGAGTTTTTCACTCTTACATATTTGTAAACCTTGTCAAGAAACCTTTTTAACACCTTCTCTTTACAAACGAAAGATAAAAGACATTGAAGTCATCTCTTTTTATAAATACCTAGATATTAAAAATTTACTTCATACAAAGCATACAGATTTAGGATTTTATATTTATAAGATTTTAGCAAAAAACAGTTTTAAAAAATTTGCACAGAACTTTGAATATAATGAACCCCTTGTTTCTGTGGCAATTGATGACACTACTACCTCAGGGTATTCTCATACTGCTTTACTAAACAAAGCCTTAGACTCTAAAAATATAAAACAACTTTACAACAAGCTCCGAGCTAAAAATACTATTTCATATTCTGGAAAAAATAGAGAATTCAGATTAGATAATAAAAGAGATTTTAAGCTAAAAGATATTAAGCAAAAAAATATTATTTTAGTAGATGACATTATTACAACAGGAAGTACACTTACTCAAGCTATAGAGCTTATGCACTTAAACAAAAAAGATGTACTCTTTTGTCTAACACTTGCAGATTCTAGTTTAAAATAAACCTTTTAAAAAACTACCAAGTTTTTCTGTAACCTTTTTAGTTACCTGACTTTTCACGAGAGAACTTGCATCTATTGTAACCTTGGGATTGGTTTTATTCCCATTAAGTTTAACTACTATTGGATGCTTATTTGCAGAAATTTCTATCTTAGACTTAATCCTATTCGTATCTGAGTTAATCATTGTATTTACCGTTTTAATGGACGAGGTATTTGATCGTAAATCAAAAGAGGCAAGTACAATCTCTTTGTTAATATCAGCACTTATATCACCTTTAAAGTTTTCTTTATACATATCAATCTTTGCATATTGTTTCATCATAGAAAATGCCATATTCTTCTCAAATTTACCTTCGACAATATCTCCTTTAAATTTCCCTTTTTTATCTGCTATATTATAAGTGAGAGTACCATTAAGAGAAGATTTAAATACAGGCGGATACAAAAGCATCTTCATTGCATCAAGTGTTTGAATAGACTTCAAGTCTGCTCTTAGGTCATCATTATGTAGTGCAACATCCATCACTCCACCTAAAAGATTGGAATGCATAGTTAGCTCTGTGTCAGTATCCTTTTTCTTAAACTCTCCATTTGCTTTGAGAGAACCTTTAAGNTGTCTCTCTAGCACAAAGTATAAACGCTCGAGTCTAGGTACAGTTATCTCATAATCACTAAGAATGGAACCATCTTTTAAATTAACACGCGCCTGTTTAACATTTACATTCCCCAGAGAAGACTTCAATGCAATTTGAGAATCAGCTAGATCATCTTGGAGTGTTGTAGTTGTAGTCAAAGTAAAGGTCGTTCTTGGCATTTTTGTTTTAAACTTTTGCGCTTTTGTGAGATAAGTAGAATCAAGTAAACCTCTTTTTATATTTGAATGGACTACTCCTTTTAGCTCCCCTTCTTTTAAATTACTCATTGCAATATCTAAATCAAAAATACCATCTGCATAATGTGGTTGTTTCATCATNTAAAAGACACGTGAGAGTTGAAGGTTTTTCATTTGTGCTTGAAGGGATGATGCTTTAAANTCCTTGAGTACAGCGCTAAAGCTTGTATCTGAAGATGCAAAGTTACTAAAACCCTTAACAAGCATCATNTNTTTGTCTCCTTTTACGGTTCCATCAAGTTTAAATGCACCGCGAATATCAGCATTTGTTATTGGTTTTAATGCAGCGAGTTCTGCAATATCAACTCCATATCTAATGTTTACATCTAAAGGCTCAGGTACTACTTTTCCGTCTGTTGTAAGTTTTACAAGGTTTGAATCAAGCTTATATTTATAATTGACATCATCCCCTTTTAGTATTGCATCAAGGTTCATTGTAAAATTTGTTTTTGGAATATTTAGCTCTAAGTCTTTATTTAATAACTCTGTATTTAGTAAACCATCTCTCGTTATCAAGCTAATCTCACCATCCAACTCATGGGGCTTAATATTTTTAAAATTCACATCAAGGTCTATCTTTGCTTTTGCATATACTTTTTGTCCCCCTAACTGTAACAATGATGCTAAATCAGCATTCTTTACCTTTGCAATGATTGAAGTTGGATTTAAATCCGTGAGCTCTACATGGTAGCTAGTATCACTCAATCCAACATCACTTACTCCGTCTATTTCCATATATGTAAGATCACCTTTAGCCGTACCTTCGGTTCTAAATGTCCCAGTAGACTGTGTTTGAGTGAAGGCTTGTAGATTTTCTAACTTTTCTAGTTTTACATTGTATATGGCATCAAAAGATTGAGCAAGTAATCCGTATGTACCTTTAGCTTCTATAGTATTCTCAGAATCAAGTTCCAAAAATATTTCAAACTCGCTCAGGTTTAATACAAATGTACTTAGTTTAGTATTTAAGTTCGTTTGCTCATTAATTCTTTCTTCAATCATTGGCTGAAGTATGTTGTTACCTGTTGGGGTAAATATTATAAAATATGCCCCTGCAAGAAGTACTACTAAAATTCTAATTACCCATGTAAATATTTTCATATTCTTCTCCATTGCTGTATATATGATACTACTGTAAATAAATAAACAAGACAAAAATATACTTGATAGTAATAGACTAAGCTTATCTTATCTATATAACTAAGGGTTTACTTGACATTATTACGCTCAATGTGTATAATACGCTTATCTTTTAGTAATAAGGAGTAAATAAACAACTATGTCTAAAGAAGAAATAGAAAATGAACCTCAAGTAAATGAAGAGGGAATAGATATTACAAATGAAGAAAANGAGGCAGAANCTGNAGCTGTAGAGAACGANTTTGATCTCTTACAAAGTGAGCTNACAGAGTTAAAAGATACTTANGCAAGAGTTCATGCTGANTTNGACAACATGANAAAAAGACTTGAACGNGANAAATATACTGCNGTTGAATATGCAAATGAAAAATTTGCAAAAGATATGATNCCAGTATTNGATGCACTTGATGGTGCNATGAANTCAGCNGATGGNGATACAGANAAAGCAGAACTTTTTGATAAATTAAAAGAAGGAATTGAGCTTACACACAAGTCTCTTCTTTCTCAATTAGAAAAACATGGAGTGACTCTTGTAGCACACGATGAGCCATTTGATCCCAACATTCATAACGCAATCCAAGCAGTAGATAGCGAAGATGTGGAATCAGGACAAATAGTACAAACCTTTCAAACAGGTTATAAATATAAAAACCGTCCACTACGTGAAGCAATGGTAATCGTAGCCAATTAATAATTAGAACGTTATCTGGAACAAACTCCCAGCTAACTACGCTAGGCGCTAAGTCACTAAAGTACAAAAATGCTATCGGCATTTTCACTGGCTTAGTTTACAAAATAAATTAAGATAAAAGGCACAAAGTGTCGCGGGCTTTCCGCCGAGGAAAACCTAGCGTTAGCGTAGATGGGGGAATTACTTCCGCCATCGTTACAAAAGGGAATAAAAAAAGGTTCCCTTAAATTTTTGAAAAAAATTAAAGGAAAATATAATGAGTAAAGTAATTGGAATAGATTTAGGAACAACAAATTCATGTGTAGCAGTTTATGAGGGTGGTGAAGCAAAAATCATCCCTAATGCAGAAGGTAAAAATACAACTCCTTCAGTTGTAGCATTTACTGATAAGGGTGATGTTCTTATTGGAGATCCTGCAAAACGTCAGGCGATTACAAATCCTGAAAAAACAATCTCTTCAATCAAAAGAATCATGGGTCTTATGATGAATGAAGAAAATGCGAAAGAAGCACATGATAAAGTAACATATAACATCGTTGAAAAAGATGGTGCAGCCTGTGTTGATGTAGCTGGAAAAATATACACTCCACAAGAAATTTCAGCAAAGATTCTCGTAAAACTAAAAGAAGATGCTGAAGCATATATTGGTTCACCCGTAACAGATGCAGTTATAACTGTTCCTGCTTACTTTAATGATTCACAAAGAAAAGCAACAAAAGATGCTGGTACAATCGCTGGTCTTAATGTACTAAGAATTATTAACGAACCAACTGCCTCTGCACTTGCATATGGACTTGATTCTAAGGTTGAAGAAAATGTACTTGTTTATGACCTTGGTGGTGGAACATTTGATGTAACAACACTCGAAATTTCTGATGGTACATTTGAAGTTCTTTCAACTGATGGTAATGCATTCCTTGGTGGTGATGACTTTGACAATAAAATTGTTGATTTCTTAAGTGCTGAGTTTAAGTCTTCTCACGGAATTGAACTTAAAAATGACAAAATGGCACTCCAAAGACTCAAAGACTCTGCTGAAAACGCTAAAAAAGAATTAAGCTCGGCAACTGAAACTGAAATTAATCTCCCATTTATTACAATGACAGAAGCTGGACCACAGCACTTAGTTATCAAATTAACACGTGCTAAATTTGAATCAATGATTGCTGATCTTATTGATGAAACAATTGATCATATCAAAGTAGCAATGAAAGAGTCTGACCTAGATAACAATGAAATAAAAGAAATTATTATGGTTGGTGGTTCTACTCGTATTCCTGCTGCACAAGAAGCGGTTTCAAAATATTTCGGTGGTAAAGACTTAAACAAGGGTGTTAATCCTGATGAAGTTGTTGCTGCGGGTGCTGCTATTCAAGGTGGTGTTTTACGTGGAGATGTTAAAGATGTTTTACTTCTTGATGTTACTCCATTATCACTTGGAATCGAGACACTTGGTGGAGTTATGACAAAAATCATCGAAAAAGGCACAACTATTCCTGTTAAGAAATCACAAGTTTTCTCAACTGCTGAAGATAATCAACCAGCTGTATCTATTTCTGTTGGTCAAGGTGAGCGTGAGTTCGCTAAGGATAACAAGTCTCTTGGTTTATTTGAACTCGGTGACATCCCAGCTGCTCCTCGTGGTGTACCTCAAATCGAAGTTACATTTGACATCGATGCAAATGGTATATTAACAGTTAGCTCAACGGATAAAGGTACTGGTAAATCTCAATCAATCACAATCTCTGGATCATCTGGACTAAGTGAAGAAGAGATTAATAGAATGGTTCAAGATGCTGAAGAAAACAAAAGCAAAGATGAAGAGAGAAAGGCACTTGTTGATTTAAGAAATCAAGCTGATGCATTAATAGCGCAAACAGAAAAATCTGTTGCAGAGATGGGTGAGAAACTTGAAGCTGAAGAAAAAGCTAAAATTGAAACAGCTATTACTGAATTAAAAGATACTCTCAAAGATGTAGAAGCTACAAAAGAAATCATAGAAGAAAAAGTAAAAGCATTAACTGAATCCGCTCATAAAATGGCTGAAGAAATGTACAAAGAAAAAGAAAATCCAGAAGCTGCAGAAGCTGATGCGAAGAAAAAGAAGAAAGACGAAGACGTAATCGACGCTGAAATAGAATAAGCTTAGATTTCAGTATAATTGTGAAAATCAATTATACTGGGATTTCCATGCTCCAAAAACTTAAATACTACCTCAAAGAAATCCTTCTTTTTACAATTATACTCCTCGTTTTTGCAAATGCACTAAGTATATATAAAAGTTTTGATTTAAATAAACAAAACCTTTCTCTTCGTAAAATCACTCTCTTGCATAACAATGAATATGTCCAAAACGATACAAAACCCTTGTTAGTACACTTCTGGGCTACATGGTGTCCTACCTGTAGAGTAGAAGCACCAAATATTCAATACCTCTCAAAATACTATGAGGTACTTACTATAGCAGTGAAATCAGGTTCAGATAAAGAAATACAAGTATGGATGGATGAAAATAAGTATGATTTTAATGTAGTAAATGATTCAAGCTCTCTTATAGCTTCAAACTATAAGATAGGTGTTTTTCCAACAAGCCTCATTTATGATAAAAATAAGAGCTTAGTGTTTTCAGATGTAGGCTATACAAGTACCTGGGGTTTATTTCTTAGAATGTGGTGGGCAACACTCTAGATAGGTATAAATCTAAGTGTCGAGACGAACCCTCACAGATTGCTCATGTGCTGTTAGTCCTTCTGCGCTTGCGATTAAGGCGCATGCCTCACCAAGTTCATTGATAGCTTTTTTAGAAAAAGAAATAATTGATGTTTTTTTCATAAAATTCTCAACTCCAAGAGGAGAATAAAATTTTGCAGTTCCACCAGTTGGTAAGGTATGGTTCGGACCCGCCACATAATCGCCTATAGCTTCAGGTGAGTTAGGTCCTAAAAAGATAGCACCTGCGTGTTTCACTGAAGATAAAAGTTCAAAAGGTGAAGACGTAACAATTTCTAAGTGTTCTGGTGCTATTTCGTTCATTAACTCCATTGCTTCATCCATTGTCGAAGTAATAATAATAGCGCCTCTCTCTTCTATAGACTTTCTCGCTATTTCTTCACGTGGAAGTTTTAATAACCATGATTCTATCTCTATCTTAACCTTATCTGCTAACTCTTGAGAAGGTGTAATTAAAATAGAACTTGCCATTTCATCATGTTCGGATTGAGAAAGTAAATCAATTGCTAAGTGGTTTGCATTCGCAGTATCATCTGCTAATATTCCAATTTCACTTGGTCCTGCAATCATATCAATATTCACATCACCAAAAACCATTTTTTTTGCAGTTGCAACAAAAATATTTCCGGGTCCTGTTATTACGTCAACCTTTGGTATTGTCTCTGTTCCATACGCCATTGCAGCGATTGCTGAAGCTCCACCAACCTTATAAACTTTCTCCACTCCACATAAGTGACATGCGGCAAGAAGTAGTTCATTGGGCTCATTATTTGGTGTTGGTGTACATACAACAATATTTTTCACCCCTGCCACCTGTGCTGGAATCACATTCATCAAAAGTGATGATGGATAAGCTGCCTTCCCTCCAGGGATATAAAGACCCGCTGAATCAATAGCTGTTACACGTTGCCCTAGAATTGTACCATTTGGCTCATCATCAAACCATGATTTTGGCTTTTGCTTTTCATGGTATACCTTGATTCTGTCGTATGCTAAATGTAAGGCAGATTTTAATTTTTTTTCCAAATTATCATATGCTTTTTTCATCAACTCAGTTGAAATTGTTAACTCAGAGTCATCCTTGGGTATCCAGTTGTCAAACTTAGAAATATGTTGCTTGAGTGCTGTATTTTTATTGGATTTGATCTCATCAATTATACCACCAACAATACCGCTAACATGTTCCATATCCATTTTCCCACGATTTAAAAGTTCTTCGAAGTCTTGTTCAAAGCGAGCTTCATTTGTATGTACAAATATCATTTATTTCTCCAAAGTTTTATCAAGTTCTTCTTTAACAATATCTAATGCTTTTAAAAGTTCGCTCGCATCTACTGCACCAATGAGTGGCTGAAAGATAGGTTCGCCATTAGGATGTAAAAACCATAAGGTAGGAGTACCCGGTCTCCATAAGTCCCTTGGTGTATAATCTTGTTCATCTGTATATGAAATAATCGAAATAAAATCTTTGTTAAGCGCTTCAATAACTTCTTTATCTTGAAAAGTTGTCTCATCTAAAATCTTACAATAATGACAAGAATGACGTGAAAAAACAAAAAAAACAGGTTTATTTTTAGCACTTGCTTCTTTAATTCCTGACTTAAAGTCTTTTGCCCAGTTTATTTCTGCAGCAACTAAGGATGAAACTAAAAACAATATTGTAATTATAAAATATCTCACTTTTTAACCTTCTTTAAAATTTCTCTTGCGCATTCAACTGCATTTTTATCACTTACATCTATAACTATATCAGCTAATTTTAAATACTCGGGATATCGTTCTTTATAAAGCTCTTTTGCAGCTTGTAAATCTTCTAGTAATGGGCGCTTTTTCAACTTTGCTTTTGCATTTGGATGTTCTTTAATTCTTTTAATTATTTTATCAAAAGGAGAATCCAGGAGAATAACCGTACCGATTTTTTTAATGTTTTTAACCTTATAAAAACCACCACCAGTAGAGATTAATGTATTTTTTACACTTCCTTCAAGCCAAAGGGCAACATCTTTTTCTATATTACGGAAATAGTTTTCTCCATCATCTTCAAAAATTTTTTTAATTCTTTTGTTTGTCATACTTTCGATAATATCGTCCGTATCAATTGCCATGTATGCAGAATTCTTAACAATCTCACGTGCTATTGTCCCTTTACCAACACCCATAAAACCTATTAAAATTATATTTTTCATTTGTATTTTCTAGCTATCTAAAGGAGAGAAAGGTATAAGTGCAGAACCCCAAGTAAGCCCGCCACCAAAGGCGTCTAAAAGCATAAGCTCACCCTTTTTAAGTTTTCCTTCTTCATAAATATCATTTATCGCCATTGGAATCGAGGCACCTGAAGTATTACCATATTTATGTACCGTAATAACAACTTGTTCTTCTTTCATCTTAAGTGCATCACCCACAGCTTTTATGATTCTATAATTTGCTTGATGCGGAATAAAATGCTTCACTGCATCAGAATCAATCTTATTTGCTTCTAAAATTTCTTTCACATCTTTTGTAAGGGTACGTACAGCTACTTTAAAAGTCTCATTGCCCTTCATTTGAATAAAACAACTTCCCTTCTCTAGCTCAAGAGAATCATGGGGTGAACCAGTCCCGCCATTGGGTGTCATAAGTAAGTCAGCATAAGTTCCATCAGCACCTGTATGTACATCAATAATTGCTTCTTCTTTGTTGTTGGTTGCAGAAATTACAGCAGCCCCTGCACCATCACCAAATAAAATACATGTTCCTCTATCTGTATAATCTGTTATTGCAGATAACTTTTCTGCCCCTATGATCAAAACATTTTTTTTCATACCAGATTCTATAAAAGCTTTAGCGATACTAAGAATATAAACAAACCCTGTACATGCAGCAGAAATATCAAAAGCAGTAACAGGACCAAGACCAAGTTTTGTAGAAATGATTGTAGCTGTAGAGGGCATACAAAAATAATCAGGAGATATTGTTGCGCAAATAACCATATCTATTTCAGATTTATCAATACCACAACGCTCTAGAGCTAACTCGGCTGCTTTAGTGCCTAGGTCACTTGTAGTTTCATTTTCTTCAGCAATGTGACGTTCTTTTATTCCTGTTCTTTTTCTTATCCATTCATCTGTTGTATCAACCATTTTAGCAAGGTCATTATTTGTTAAAACTTTACTTGGAACATAAGCACCAATTGATCTAAATGCAGCATAAGCCATCATAGTTCCTTACATTATTTAGTTATATTTGTTTGCTGATACTTTTCTAGTTTCTCTAAGATATGATCGTTTACATGGTTATCTATATAAGAAATAGCCTGATAAATTGCATTTTCAATAGCCTTTGCATTACTTTTACCATGACTTACAATTGCACAGCCTTTGATTCCGATCAGTGGTGCTCCACCCACTTCAGCATAATCAATCTCTTTTTTAAGTAGTTTAAAAACTTTTCTCATTAAGAGTGCCCCAGTAATAGCAATCGGTGACTTTCTAATATAGTCTTTAATAAGTCCACTAATAGTAGAAGCTACCCCTTCACTCGTTTTAAGAACTAAGTTTCCAATGAAACCATCACAGGTTATAACATCACATGAGCCGTTAAAGATGTCTGCGCCTTCAACATTTCCTATAAACCCATCATAATCTTTAAGTAGTTTATATGCGGCTTTTGTTACCTCGTTTCCTTTAGATTCTTCTTCACCATTGGCAAGAATCCCTATACGAGGTTTTTCAACTCCCATTACATCATGAGCATAACATCCACCCATAATAGCAAACTGAACTAAATGTTCAGGTTTAGAGTCTACATTTGCACCTACATCTAAAATGATAGAACGCCTTCCAACTTTTGTTGGCATAGATGTAATCAAAGCAGGACGAGAAATACCCTTTAAGCGTCCAAGACGAAGTGTAGCAAGTGTCATTGTAGCACCGCTATGTCCTGCTGAAACAACTCCATCAGCTTCGTTATTTTTTACCATGTCTATAGCTTTATAAATGCTGCTTTCTTTTCTTTTAATCGCATTCGTTGCCCCATCACTCATGGCAATAACATCACTCGTTTCTACTATAGAAATCTTAGCTCTATAACGTTTTGGTAACAAAGGTAAAATTTCTGATTTTTTTCCTACAAGAATAGGTGTGAATTTTTTCTTTTTAAGTGCTTGGATACAACCCTTAACAATTGGCTCAGGACCAAAGTCCCCGCCCATTGCATCAATCGCAATTCTTATCATTGACTATTTATACTCACCAGTTGTTGGGTTAATATGGTGTGGTAATCTATATGTTCCGTCTGCATCTTTAACTGGTTTAGCTAAAGTGATTTTATAGTGAGTTCTTCTTTTCGCTGAACGTGAATGGGAAACTCGTCTCTTAGGTACTGCCATCTTTTTTCCTTTTTTTAATTTTGTTTGCCGAAGTCTCTAACTTCTGCAATCTTTGCAACTATGGTAGTCGCTTTTAATGAGTTCAATCTCAGAGCTTAAAAGCTCGTCAAGATCTGCGATAGAATTCAATGATTCAACAACATCAATATCGATATTGTCTTCATCATTATATAAACCATCAGAAATAAAAAATTCTACTTTTTCATTCACATCAAGCTTAAAAATTTCACCACATCTACTACACTCTGTATTGACTGCACCATTTAAATCTGCTTTAAGCAAGATTAATTTACCGCCATGATACTCTAAACAACCTTTAAAAGTCATTTCATCAGATTTCACGCTAAAGTCTAATGGTGTTTTTGTTACTTTTCTTAAAACAACTCTCATGATGTCAAATTATGAAATTTCTCTCTCAGAGAAGAAAAATGCAATTTCAACAGCTGCATTTTCAACAGAGTCACTACCGTGAACTGCATTTGCATCTATATTTTCAGCAAAATCTGCACGGATTGTACCAGATTCAGCTTCTTTAGGATTCGTAGCACCCATCAAGTCACGGTTAATTTGCATGGCATTTTCACCTTCTAAGACCGTTACTACAACTGGACCACTAATCATGAAGTCAACTAAGTCACCAAAAAAAGGTCGCTCTGCATGAACAGCATAAAATGCTTCCGCATCACCACGAGATAATCGCATTTTTTTTGTAGCTGCAATCTTAAGTCCATTACTTTCAAATCTGTCTAAAATTTTTCCGATAACACCTTTAGCAACTGCATCTGGTTTAATTATTGATAGTGTTCTTTCCATCAAATCTCCTGTAAAAATATAAAATTAGAGTGGGATTATACCAAAAAAATATTCATTAAAGTTTAAAAGTGAAATTAGTATTGTTTTTTATAAGAAAGGTGGGGGAATTTATGAAGAAATGTAAAGCACAAACGTGCTTTACATAAAGGGTTAATCGATAATATTTACTTTATTATCTCTTTGCTCTTGTGAAACATCTTCACGGTGTTCTGGGCTTTCACCAATAGAATCCCATGTAATACATCCTTCAGTTGGACATGCTGTTGCACAAGCTGGTTCATCATGATGACCAACACACTCTACACATTTATCTCCATATACGAAATAAATATCTTCTTCTTCTGGATTATCATCCTCGTCTACTATCGCTTCTACTGGACATTCGTCTATACAAGCACCACAGTTAATACATGTATCGTTAATAATTACTGACATATTTTCTCCTAAATATTTAATATTCAGACTATACAGTTTATACTTTTAAACTTAGCTAAAAGAGTATACATAAAATTATTTATTTATATAAATGACACTTTATAGCTATAAACCTTGTGAGGAAAAGTTACCTTCTATTAAATAAAAGCTTAATGAATAGTATTACTTTATATAAAGTTAATACTTATTAATTATATTTAGTTAAAATCACTCACATTTTAATACACAAGGAAAATATATGTTAGTAACAAATCAAGCTCCAGACTTTACAGCAACAACTGTTTTAGGCGACGGTTCAATCGTTGACGACTTTAAATTATCAGAAAATATGGGTGAAAAAGGTACTGTACTTTTCTTCTATCCTCTCGACTTTACATTTGTATGTCCTTCAGAACTTATTGCTTTTGATCACAGACTTAAAGATTTTAAAGATCGTGGTGTAAATGTTATTGGTGTTTCAGTTGATTCACAGTTTTCTCACTTTGCATGGAGAGAAACTCCAATCAACAATGGTGGTATAGGAAAAGTTGGTTATCCACTTGTTGCTGACCTTACAAAACAAATCTCTAAAGATTATGATGTTCTTTTTGGTGGAGCAGTAGCCTTACGTGGTTCATTTTTAATTGATGCTAAAGGTATTGTTCGTCACTCAGTAGTGAATGATTTACCACTTGGTCGTAACATTGATGAGATGCTACGAATGGTAGATACAATGCAGTTTACTGATGAGCATGGTGAAGTTTGTCCTGCTGGTTGGGTAAAAGGTGA
>JAESSH010000043.1 GCA_016764205.1 Sulfurimonas sp. | reverse complement strand
TTTTTGCATGTTCTTTAAGTGTTACAACGTACTCATTATCTTCTAAAAGACCATCTTCATCTGTGTTTGCAGCATACATAATCTCTTTGTCTGTAAGGAATCGTACCTCGTTAACGAGTTGTTTATACTCATCAGAATCTGTTTTATCAAAGTTTCTAGCCAAGTTTCCATCAGCTAAAAATTCTATAAGCTCTTCTGCAAACTCAAGAACCTTCTTTGCACCCTTATCAGCTTTAGCTTGTTTCTTGAGTCTGTCTATTCGATTTGAAAGAACTTCAATATCAGCTAAAATAAGTTCACCTTCAATGATTTCTACGTCACGAAGTGGGTCGATACTTCCTTCGTTATGTACAATATTTTCATCATCAAAACATCTTACAATTTGTAAAATAACCTCTGTCTCGCGAATTGTAGATAAAAACTTATTTCCAAGTCCTTCACCTTGTGATGCGCCTTTAACAAGACCAGCGATATCAACAAAGTCAAGTGTAGAGTATTGAATTTTTTTGGGATTAACTATCTTAGCTAGCTGAGCTAGTCTTTTGTCTGGAACGGGAACTACAGCCTTATTTGGCTCGATTGTACAAAAAGGGTAGTTTGCAGCCTCTGCATTTTGTGCTTTTGTTAATGCATTAAAGGTTGTTGATTTACCTACGTTTGGAAGCCCTACTAATCCTATTGATAATCCCATTCTTACTCCGATATACTTTTTATAAATGACTTTTTAGTCAAAATGTGTGAAAGTATACTCAAAGAACCTTATATCTTATGTTTGAAGGTATTCAAGTGCAAGGTCAATAATGTTTCTTTGAGGAGTACTATATGGAATAAATTCTTTACCTAAAGCCTCTGTGAGTATTTCAATACACACTGTATCAATAGAAGTTTCGTTACTTAAACTTTGCGTGAGATAACTAAGAACAAGGTTAGCTACTAGAGAATCTGAGCATTCTTGTTTGAGTATACCAATGGACAGAAGAACTTGTGTTGGTAGNTCTTGCGTATATGTATAGCCAAATATAATTTCNCCCTTAAAGGTACATGTTGCATTTTCNAAAAAATCATGTGCTTTTTGTTCAAGAAGTTCTTTTTTTAACTGCATNGTATTACTCCATATTTTGTAAAAAATGACTTATCATTCTTACACTTGCTCCAGTNGCNCCATATACATTACAATCCCAAGGNCTTTCTGTGTATGCTGAACCTGCTATATCAAAGTGAAGCCATTTATCTTTATTTTCTTCACGGATAAATCTATCTAAAAATAATCCTGCTGTAATTGCTCCACCAAAAGGTTTTGAAGATACGTTAGAAATGTCAGCAATACCACTTTTAAGGAGTTTTTTAAGATGTTTGTTAAATGGAAGAGAGGCTGCAAACTCACCAGAGTTATTCGCAGACTTAATCACGCTATGTTTGAGTTTACTTGAATGTCCCATAATCCCAGTAGTGTACTGACCAAGTGCAACCATACAAGCACCGGTAAGTGTCGCAAAGTCAAAGATATAGTCAGCTTTTACCTTGTCTTGTGCGTAATCGAGAACGTCACATAAGACTAAACGACCTTCTGCATCTGTATTTCTTACCTCTACAGTTATTCCACTCCTCGATACTAAAACATCATCAGGTTTATATGCATCCCCGCCTAACATATTTTCAACTGCACCGATAAAGACATGTATTTCTACATCTAATTTTAACTCGCTTGCAGCCTTAATCATCCCAAGAACAGAACAACCACCAGCCTTATCCATCTTCATAGTTACCATAGATGCGGCTGGTTTAAGGCTCAACCCACCACTATCATATGTGAGACCTTTACCAATAAGAGAAATTACTGTTTTGGCTTTTTTCTTAGGCTTGTATATAAGGTGAATAAGCTTGGAATCATGACGAGATGCTCGACCAACAGCAAGCATGGAATCCATTTTTTCTTTCGCTAATTCTTTTTCACCTAAAATCTCACACTCGAGACCATTATCCTTTGCCAATTTTTTAGCCAAAACGGCAAAGCTAGGTGGGTTTAAATCTTCTGGAATGGTATTTACAATGTCACGAGTAAAACATGTTGCTTCAGCTATGATAATAGACTTCTCAAAGACAGACTTTACTTTAGAAATATTTCCACAAGCGAGATAAACATTTTTTAGTTTTGTTTTTGTAGGTTTTGATTTGTATCTATTGTACTCATAACCACCAAGAATAATTCCTTCAACAATAGCTTGAGTATTGTCTTTTGTAACATCAAAACACACAGATTTATAATTTGCAACTTTAAGTGTTTTTATAGCTATACTACAAACGCTTCGGATGTTATCATTAGATGAATCTTGAATTCCACAAACGAGGACAGCTTTTTCATGTAAAAAACATACACTATCTTGTTCAGCTGAAAAACCAGCAAGATCGAGTACTTTAGAGTATTTATATTTTTTGAGTGACTTTGTGTTTAAAAATACTACTTTTATATCACTCTTTATGTCGTTTACTAAGTCGATTTTCATTCTTTTTTCCTTTTTCTTAATCAAAATGCAAAATATCTTTTGCTTGAATCATATCTTTGTCACCACGACCAGATATGTTAACAATAATTACCTTACCTTGAATATCTTGCATTTTTTTTAGGTATGCAACCGCATGTGAGCTTTCAAAGGCTGGAATAATTCCCTCTTTACGTGAAAGCCAGACAAATGCATCAAGTGCTTCTTTATCTGTAATATTATCATAACTAATAGATTTNTTGTCATTNTGAAAAGCGTGTTCAGGTCCAATTCCAGGATAATCTAGTCCAGCTGAAATTGAATGTGCTTCAAGAATTTGNCCATCATCATCTTGAAGAAGGTAAGACATTTGACCATGAAGGACACCAGGGCGACCTTTTTTAAGAGAGCATCCATGTTTATCAGTATCAATTCCAAGTCCACCAGCTTCGATTCCTATACATGTAACATTTTCATCTTCTAAGAAGTGCTGAAACATACCAATAGCATTCGATCCACCACCAATACAGGCGAGAACAAAGTCGGGTAGGGCACCCTCTTTTTCTAGAATCTGAGCACGTGCTTCGTAACCGATAATGGCTTGAAAATCTCTTACCATCATAGGATAAGGATGGGGTCCAGCAACAGTACCAATAATGTAAAAAGTATCACGTGCATGTGTTACCCAATGGCGAATAGCATCATTCATAGCATCTTTAAGTGTACAACTTCCACTCTCTACAGAGTTTACTTTTGCACCTAAAAGCTTCATTCTAAATACATTGAGCTCTTGTCTTTTTACATCCTTTGCACCCATAAATATTTCACATTCTAAACCTAGTAAGGCACAGATAGTCGCTGTCGCAACACCATGTTGTCCTGCACCAGTTTCAGCGATTATTTTTTTATACCCTAGGCGTTTTGCCATTAAACCTTGAGCAATTACATTGTTTACCTTGTGTGCGCCTGTATGATTAAGGTCTTCACGTTTAAGATAAATTTTTGCACCAAGTTCTTTAGAAATATTCTCAGCAAAGTAAAGTGGAGAAGGGCGACCAACATAATCAGTTAAGTAGTAATGAACCTCACTCCAAAATTCTTTATCAAAACGAATCTTTTCATATTCTTCTTTTAATCGTAAAAGTGCTGGCATGAGTGTTTCAGGAACATAACGTCCACCGAAAATTCCAAAGTGTCCATTTTCATCTGGATCGTATTTTGATGCACGAGGTATATACATTAGTCGACCTTTATTAAAGTATATACTGAGACTTTTTCCTCAAGTTTTTTGGTGCCATCTAAAAAAGAAAGTTCTATTATAAAACATGNNTCTATGCANTCTGCACCGGCTTGATGGATAAGAGAAGCCGCTGCATTTGCAGTCCCACCAGTTGCTATGAGGTCATCTATAAGGAGAACTCTTGCATGTGGTATTTTTGAAAAAGCATCAATATGAACTTCAACTTCATCATAACCATATTCTAAAGAATACTTCTCACTAATAGTTGTGTAGGGGAGTTTTCCTTTTTTTCGAATAGGAACAAAGCCAATCCCAAGCATTTGTGCAAGTGCTGCTCCAAAAATAAAACCTCTTGCGTCAATTCCTGCTATGTAGTCCAAGTTGTACTCTTTATATCTTTGATAAAGATGATTCATCAATACACCGTAAGCTTCTGCATCATTTAAGAGCGTTGTTATATCTTTAAATACNATACCAGGTTTTGGGAAATCTGGTATATCTCTAATTGAGGCTTCAATAATTTTTCTTTCTGTTGTGCTTAATTTCATCTTTTTCTCCTTTTTTCTTAAATAATTTTTATTTTATAACAGGGCGTCTATTCTCGTTTCTAGGGCTTTTATTTTATTATTTAACCTATCTGATTCTTGTCTATGTTTGGTGTTTCTATTTTTAAGTAGTTTAAGTTCATTTCTAAGTTTTACAAGTTCTTCACTTAAAATATCAACATTACCAAGAGCACGTTGGAGCTGAATTTGGTATTTACGTATAAGAATTTCAGCTTCTTGAAGTGTTAGCTTCATTAAGTCATTACTTCTTTGTTCCCTATTTGTAATNCTTTTAAAGTAATACATTTTTACAAATAAAAATACAGATAACACAGATAAAATTGTGAGTAGTGACCATTCCCAAAACATAATTATCTCTCTCCTTGNAATTCTATTTTTGTAATTCGGTTTGCGTGTCTTCCACCATCAAAACTTCCAGCAATCCAAGCATCAAGGATTGANTCTGCAACACCTTTACCAACAATACGCTCTCCAAAGCAAAGAACATTTGCATCATTATGTCCACGTGCTACGCTCGCAGTATAAGCATCGTGACATAAGGCAGCTCTAATACCAGCATGACGGTTTGCAGCCATACTCATTCCTATTCCAGAACCACAGATTAAGATTCCATATGTTCTTAAGTCATCTAAAACTTCTTCACATAGTTTATGTGCATAATCAGGGTAGTCAACTCTGTCACTTGTAAATGGTCCTAGATCTATAACTTCGTGACCTTTTTCTTTTAGTAGTTTTACAGTGTAATCTTTTAATTCAATTCCAGCATGGTCTGTGGCAATAAAAAATTTCATATATATCCTTAAGGTAATAAGTTTAGTATAGCTTGTACTGGCATGAATATCAAGTAGTTTTTTAATGGCGTCATTAAGATAATTAAAACGATAATAATTCCATAACGCTCTGTTTTATAAAAGAACTCTGCTATAGCATTTATTTTGTATTTCAACGCGAGATGCATAAGAAGGTGGGCTCCATCAAATTGTGGAATTGGAAGGAGATTAAACACACCTAAAAGAACGTTAAGAATCAAAATTTGAAACACAAGAATATATGCAAATATATAGACTAAACTGTCTGCTGTAGTTGGTTTAATCATTGCAATAATAACTATCGAAGCCAGTACTGCCAGTGTAAAATTATACATGATTCCAGCAAGGTCAACCTGCATAGCAGCATTGTAGCCACCTTTTTCAATAACCTTAGCCATGTTAACTGGTACTGGTTTCGCCCAACCAAATAAAAATCCACTTTCCCCACCTAAAAGCATTGGTAAAAAATACATTGTTGCAGGAACAATAATAGTACCGACTAAGTCTATATGAACGAGAGGATTTATAGATAATCTTCCAGCATTTTTAGCAGTACGGTCACCGTAGACATAGGCAACAAGACCATGACTAATTTCATGTCCTATTATCGCAATAGTTAAAGCCAATACGGAGGCTGTGATTTTTATAAAATCAATAGATTCCATGATCATCTTTGTCGAGGAGTAATCGTTCTTTTTGTGCTCGATTTAAGTGGTACGGAGATTCTAAATCTGTTGGAGTTTTGCCCATTCTATCCCATCTGATTTCCCAGTTTTCATCAATTGAAAAGTAGATAAACCAAGGTGTCCCTTCTATATTGTCATAAGGGACTGCTCCCCAAAAACGGCTATCGTTTGAATGGTCACGATTATCACCCATCATAAAGTAGTTCTCATCGGATATTTTAATAGGAGCCATGTTAAAAAGAGGCATCATTTGCTCATTNCCNTGATTTATAATCTTTTTATCNTGATGGATTCCAGGATGCTCNGACATATATGGATTCTTTACCCAAAGTTTTCCTACAAAAGTAATAATTTGNTCTTNTTTAAAGTTTTTTCTTATCCATTCATCNCCTTCATTATGGTGAAGATAGAGGTCTTTGTCAGATAAAAACAACTCATCCCCNGGAAGTGCAACACANCGNTTTACAAAGTGTTGTTGTGTATTATGTGGATACCTNAANATNACAATATCTCCACGTTTNGGTGTATCTCCNTCTAATAATCTTAGAGAATCACTCCAAGGCATGATAGATTGCTCTAAGAACGGAATATGAGGCATAGAAATACCATAAGCAAATTTTTTAGCAAATAAGTGGTCACCAATTAAAAGGCTATCCTTCATAGAACCTGATGGAATTCTAAAAGCTTGTGCAACAAAAAAGATTACAAAAAGTACGATTATAATTGTTCCTGTCCATGAGTTTGAAAATCTGTATGCCTTGCTTAAAATTTCTTTCATTTATATACTCTCTTTGGCATGGATTTTTTCTGCATTCACTTTTGCAGCTTTGAGTGTGTTTTGTAAGAGCATTGCAATTGTCATTGGTCCAACTCCACCGGGAACTGGTGTAATATAGGAGCACTTTTTACTTACATTAGTGAAGTCTACATCACCTACAAGTTTACCATCATCAGCACGGTTGATTCCTATGTCAATTATAATGGCACCTTTTTTTACCATATCTTCTTTTAGAAGTTTAATAACACCAACTCCAACGAAAACAATATCTGCCACAAGTGTATGCCTTCTTAAGTCATCCGTATGAATATGGCAAATTTCTACAGTAGCGTGTGCATTTAAGAGGAGGGCTGCCATAGGCTTTCCAACGATATTAGATGCACCAACAACGACACAATTTTTTCCTTGAAGATCAATTTTATATTCTGCTAAAAGTCTCATCACTCCAAGGGGAGTACAGGGAACAAAACCATCAAGCCCTGTTGTTAGGCGACCAACATTAAAGGGATGAAACCCATCTACATCTTTTTGAGGAGCTACAAGCTCTAAAATCTTCGTTGTATCAATTTGTGTGGGAAGAGGAAGTTGGATTAATATTCCATCTACATTTGGATTTTCATTCATCATTTGGATTGTTTTTTCAATTGCTTCTTGAGAAATATTTTCAGGCATATCATGTGTTATTGAATAAAAACCAACCCTGTCACAGGCTTTTTTTTTCATGTTCACATAGGCTGCACTTGCTGGGTCTTGACCAACTAAGATGACAGCTAAGCCTGGTGTGCATCCGCATGTTTCTTTTAATTGTTTTACTTCTAGCGTAATTTCTTGTTCTATCTTTTTTGAAAGTTTTTTTCCATCGAGAAGCTGCATTTAAACCTCATAAATTATTTTTTTGTTATTATACTCTTATAAAATTACAATAGGATAAGAATGAAATATATACTTTTACTT
Source organism: Sulfurimonas sp. (assembly GCA_016764205.1). The sequence goes on along the minus strand of JAESSH010000043.1, from coordinate 9,451 downwards.
TTTTTATCGATTTCTTTATTTGGGGAATCAACTTTTATTTCTCCTATTGAATATGCTTCTCAGCTATATAAAAATCCAAGAGGTATAGGCTGTCATCATTGTCATGGTGAAAATGGAGAAGGGAAATTAATTGCACAGTATATACACAAAGGTGAAGAACGTTCTTTTGCTGGACCAAGTATAAGTGAACTAGATTTTGATGTTTTCTATATGGCTTTAAGTCAAAGAAAACGTGGAATGCCAAGGTATTATCTTACAGACAAAGAGATTCAAGCACTCTATCTTTACCTTCATCAGGAGAATAAAAATGTTACAAAATGATGTAGAAGAAATAGAGTTAGCGTATAAAAAGAGAGATTTAAAAGCTCTTGATAGCCTCGCAAAACCAAGCTTTAGAGAAATCAATACAAAACAAAATTATGCTTCGGTATTAATGCTTTCTTGTAACAATATAAAGCATCTAAAAAAAATACAACTAGTTGAGGCAGATTGTATTATGTTAAATCTTGAAGATGGTGTTAGTAAAGAAGATAAACCTTTTGCACTTGTCTTATGCGCCATTTTTTTATCACGAATTATAAAAAGTGATAAAAAAATAGTGGTTCGAGTGAATGCGCTTGATGAAGGTGGATATGAAGAAATAACTTACTTAAATCAGTTTATGCCAGATGCCATACGAGTTGCTAAGATTCGTAATGCAGGAGAGGTCAAAAATGTTTTAGCTCTTTTAAATGAAGAAATAGAATTGCATTTATCTATTGAAACGGCACAGTCTTGGCATAATCTTGCTTCCTTTGGTATAGATAAGAGGGTAACAACTTTTTATCTTGGAATTTTAGACTTATTTGCAGATATGAAATTACCTCAAAGTTTAATAACACGAGACAACCCAACTGTTATGTATATGCTTTCTCATTTTTTACTTACTTCTAAGGCAATGGGAGTTAAACCTGTTTCTTTTATCTACCAAGAGTATAAAAACATTGAAGAGTTTTCTTCTTGGTTGGACTTAGAAAAAACTATGGGATATGATTCTAAAGGCTGTATTTCACCTATGCAAGTGAGCTTAGTGAATAAAAAATTTCTTAATGAAGAAGAAGACTTAGTCCGTGCTAGAGTCATAGTAAAACTTTTTCTCATGCACCAAGAAGAAGGAATTACTGGTTTTGTTGATGAAGAGTATGGTTTTATAGATGAGCCTATATATAAAGGGGCAGTAGCCTTACTGGAGAAATAAATGATACAAAAAATAAAAAAATACTCAACTACAAACACATTAGTTATTGTAGGGATTGTCTTAGGAGTTTTGTTTGGTAGCTTTTTACCAGAACTTGCACTCAAACAACAAGTCATAGGAGAAATATTTATAAGTTTTTTAAAGATGCTTGTTGTTCCGCTCGTCTTTTCTAGTATTTATGTAGCAATTATGGGTCTGGGTAGTTTAGAAGACCTTAAGACAATAGGACTACGTACTATAGGATTGTACCTTTTAACAACAGCCCTTGCTGTGTTTCTAGCCATACTCGCGATGAATATATTTCCAATAGGAGAGCCAGTTTCAGCAAGTGGTTTAGCCTATGAAAAAGCAAATGAAATAGCAGAATTTTCTCTCTCCTCGATGCTACTGAGTTTTATACCTGTAAATGTATTTAATTCTTTGTCTAGCGGAGCGATGATGCAAATTATTGTCTTTGCTATTTTGTTTGGTATTGCATCACTTCATCTAGAATCACATGCCCAAACAACGATGTTAAACTTTTTTACAGCTGTTACAACAGCGATGCTAACAATGGCAGAGTGGATTATTAAACTTACGCCAATAGGTGTATTTAGTCTTATCTCGTATGTAATAGCAGAGCAAGGTATAGAAGTCGTTCTTGGTCTTTGGAAGTATATTTTAGTCGTCTTAGGTGTACTTCTATTTCATGCACTTATAACACTTCCTATTGTTCTTTCTTTATTTGCCCGAATAAATCCTTATAAGTACTTGTGCGTGATTCGAGAAGCTTCAATCATGGCATTTTCAACTGCTTCTTCTGCTGCTACCTTACCTGTTTCTATGCGAATTGTAGAAGAGGTGGGAGGTGTTGACAAAAAAAGCGCTTCTTTTGTACTTCCTCTTGGTGCAACGGTGTCAATGGATGGAACAGCAGCATATTTAACTGTTGCGGTACTGTATATCTCACATTTGGCTGGTGTAGAATTAGATTTTATGGATCAGGTTTTACTTGGAATTACTGTTGTAGCCTTAAGTATTGGTGTCGCAGCACTTCCTAGTGCCTCCTTAGTAATGATGGTTGTGATTTTAAATCAAATTGGTTTACCAGTAGAATACATTGCACTGATTGTAGCAGTAGATAGAATCTTAGATATGGCAAGGACCGCGCTCAATGTTACCTCGGATTTAGTTGTTGTAAAAATAGTAGATCAGATGCAAAAAAGAAAAGCTTAACCTAAGAAAAAAATACCCATTTTAAGCTACATTTGTCCTTAAAATATGTAAAATGGTTTTCTAAGGAATATTTATGAAATATTTATTTATTATTTTAGTTTTTTCAATCGGACTCTTTGCTAAGACACTTACTTCGAATGATGTGTATTCACTTTCAGTACTTATTAAAGAGCAGTTACATTATCTATTAAAGCATTATGATATTGAATACAAGCATACTTTAGTCAAAGAACAAGATAGAATCTTAGTAACAAAGTTAAAACCTAGGCATACATGGCAAAAGACTTACGAGATACTAGCTAAAATAAATATACAAAGAGACCTATATAATTTACCGCGTATACAGTCTGTTGGAATTGAAGCAAGTTTATCACTTGATTCTGCAATGGTGTATGAAATGAATTTAAGAATTCTAGCAGAACTAAAAATACTTCAAGTAAGAAGTAATATAAAAATGCCACAATTTAAAAAACAAGAATTTAGAAATAAAATACTTTTAGATAATTACAATGTACTTGTAGGTATCTCTGCAGCTTTTGATGATTTAAATAGACATCCTTTTACCCCTGATGATGTTTTTGCAGAAATCATGAGAATATATGATGACATTACCATTATTTTAAACTATTTACATATTAGAGATTATACCATACCTAATAATATTTTACTAAACGCTACACCTCAGGATGTTTTTCAAATTTCATTTCAAATTTTAGAAAAAATAGCAAAAATTCAAGCAAGCGTAGGTATTGAAAATGTAGACTTTTCAGAATTTAAAAAAGAAATTATACGACCTAGTGAGGTATATACCTCGACAGGCTTAATCATTGCTGAACTACAAACAATTAAAGCATTTATGGGTTTAAGTAAAAGTATAACACCACCAGCTATGGCATATAAAGGGAAAAAACCTAAAAATTCGGAACAACTTATGCGTTGGAATTTAAAAAGACTTGAATTAATTGAAAGATTATATAAAAGAGAGAATTAAATGAAAAATCTATCTATCTATAACAAAATATTTATTCTTTTTGTTGTAACTCTTGTTGTGTCTATTAGTTTAGTTGGATGGTTTGGTTTAAAAAATACCTCAGAGGCGTATACAAGCTTGGCTTATGATACTTCGCGTCAAAATACTAATTTATTAAAAACTGCCATAGAGAGTAAGTTAATGCATGTTCCCAAAGACGTAGTGTTCACAACAAATTTTTACGCATTAAGAAATTTTTTAACCTGGCGTTCTATGGGGGAGGAGATAAAGGCAAGTAAATGGAAGCAAATTCTTTCTGATACACTGCTTGACTTTCTTCGTACAAAACAATATTACTATAAAGCACGTATCATTGACATAAAAGGTAATGAAATAATTAATGTACGGTATAACAATACACTAAAAAAATCTTTTGTAACAAAAGATTCTGTATTGGAAAATAAAAGTGGTAGAGATTATGTTGAAAAAACAAAATTACTAAACAAAGGTGAATTTTATCTTTCTCCCATGAATTTAAATATTGAGAGTGGAATAATTGAAAATCCTTATATTCCAGTTGTAAGATACTCTACACCAATAATAGGAACGGATAAAGAAGTTATTGCAATATTTGTGATAAGTATTTATGCACAAGATATTTTAAATATACTGGAAGAACAAAATACTTTGAATGAAGGTAAAGGACTGAATTATTATTTAATTGATAAAGAGGGGAATTATCTTTATCATGCAAACAAGTTAAAACGATGGAATTCACAGTTAAAACATGGACATACTTTTAATGAAGAACATTTTGATCTTAAAGAATACTTTAAAGATAATAAAGAAGGCTCGTTTATAAAAAGAGGAAACATATANTCTTTCCATAAAGTGTATCCTTTAAAAAAGAATTCTAATAATTATTGGTACATCGTTTCAATGGTAGATGAAAGTGTTGCAATGTCGAAGCTTAATGAGTTTAAATCAATCTTTGTTATTGTAATTTTTTTGATTATTTCATTTAGTTTTTTTATAGTGCGTTTTTTTATACGCATAATTACAAATCCTTTAACCTTAGTTACAAGTCAGTTGACTGCACTCTCACGAGGAGAAATAAGAAAAGAAGAGATAAATTATACCTACGATGATGAAGTTGGAAAACTTGTTAAGTCAACACAAATGGTAATAGAGGCAATCGAAAAAACAACACATCAAGCAAATTTAGTTGCAAGTGGGGACTTAAGCCAAGAGATTCAACTTTTAAGTAAAAATGATGAACTAGGCTTAGCTATTAATAAGATGACTTCAAGGCTAAAAGAAATTGAAATGCTTGCTATAAACCTTTCCCAAGGTAATTGTCAAACAAATATAGTTTCCAAAGGCTCAAACGATAAGTTAGGAATAGCACTTTTAGAAATGATTACCTATCTTGATACTGTTACAAAGCTTGCTGAGTCTATTTCAAAGGGTGAAATTGAAATTCAGTATATAACTGTGGGTACTGATGATAGACTTGGGATTGCAATGCTTAAAATGATTGCATATTTAAAAACTATTCTCCATCAAGCAAATGCAATTTCTAAAGAAGATTTTTCACAAACAATTAACTCAAAATCAAAGTATGATGAACTTGGGATTGCTATGGCAACAATGACATCTATTCTTTCTCGTAGTTACATAAAAAATAAAGATGAGACATATTTCAGCGAGGGCATTGGAAAGTTTACTTATGAACTAACGGGAATAAAAACAACGCAAAATTTAGCAAAAATCGCTATTAGTATTATTACGGGTTATGTAGATGCGGTTACAGGTATCATATATACTTATGATGAAGAAAAAAGTATTTTAAATATGAGTGCATCATTTGCATTTTCTCCATATACTAATGCATCGAGTAGCTTTTCTCTTGGAGAAGGTGTTGTCGGTCAGGTTGGATTAGAAAAAAAGCATATGCTTCTTAAAGATATACAACAAGATGCGTATCAAATTCATTCAGGAACAACACTCGGCGTTCCAAAAGAAGTTTTTGTTTTTCCTCTTATAAATGATGGAAGTTTATTTGGTGTAGTCGAAATAATGTCTTATGAAAAATTTACAAAAATAAAAATAGATTATCTTTTAAAAGTTGCAGGAATATTAGCCACAGCCTTACACCTTACAGGTCAAAATGCACAGATTAAAGTTTTACTACAAAAGTCACAGGCTGCTTTTGAAGAGTTACAGACACAAAGTGAAGAGCTCCAAGAATCAAACGCTCAAATGGAAGGACAGCAACAACAACTTACAGTGCAGTCTGAAGAACTTCGTGGAAAAAATGAAACCTTAGCACTGGCAAAAGAAGAAATTGATAGACGTGCAGATGATTTGCAAAAAGCATCACAATATAAAAGTGAGTTTTTAGCAAATATGAGCCATGAACTACGAACACCACTTAACTCAATCATATTACTTTCTACACTTTTATCAAAAAACAAAGACAAGAACTTACATAAAAAAGATATTGAAAAAGCAAATGTAATTAATAAGTCAGGAAATGATTTACTCTTTTTAATTAATGATATCTTAGACTTAACAAAAATAGAATCGGGAAATATGGAATTAAACATAGATAAGGTTCACTCAAGTGACATTCTCGGGGAAATGAAAAGCTTATTTAAGGATTTAACAAATGAAAAAAAAATAAATTTTATAGTAGAAGATAATTTTGATGATTCTTTTATGACTGACAAATCAAAGTTACAGCAAATACTAAAAAATTTGTTAAGTAATTCAATAAAATTTACCAGTAAAGGTTATGTTGGTATTTATATGAAAGAAGATGAAGGTAACTTGGAAATACTTGTTAAAGATACAGGTATAGGGATTCATGAAGATAAGTTAGAAACTATATTTGAATCTTTTAAACAGGTTGACGGAAGTATAAGTAGAAAGTATGGTGGGACAGGGCTTGGATTATCTATAAGTAAAACTATTGTTGATTTGATGTCTGGTAGTATCATGGTTAGGAGTGAACTGGGTAAAGGGTCTTCTTTTATTGTTTGCTTACCTCTTAAAAAAACAATTCTCCCTTCAGTGATAAATAATAGTTCATTAGCGAGTAGTGTAGTTACAAATAATCAAAATCAGGAAGGCGTTAGATTAAAAAATGATTTAATACAAAAAAATATTCTCGTTGTTGATGATAATAGTAGAAATGTTTTTACACTTACAGCTATTCTAGAATCTGTTGGAGTAGAAGTATATACTGCTTTTAACGGGCAAGAGGCCTTAGAGGTTTTAGAAGATAAGGAGGTGCAAATAGATTTAATTCTTATGGATATTATGATACCAGTAATTGATGAAATCACTGCTATAAAAAATATAAAAGCAAATGAAAAGTATAAAAAAATTCCAATTATTACGATTACTACCAATGAAGAAAAAGAGGAATGTTTAAATGCTGGAGCCGATGGATATTTAGCTAAACCGGTAGAAAAAGATGCCTTATTTTCAATGATTAAGGCATGGGTATCTTAAATGACTAGGTACAACTTATAGGGAAGTACTTTATTTAATGAATTTGATATTATAATATGTAAGAATCTTATAAGATATTTAAAAAGGTGACTCAAATGAAACAAACTATACTTTGCATTGATGATACTAAAACAAACCTTTTTATTATACAAAGTGTAATAGATGACATGGAAGTTGATTTATATAACATCGTTCTAGCTGACTCTGCAAGTAAGGGACTTTCTATACTTCTTAAACAAAAGATAGACTTGATTCTTATGGATGTTATGATGCCTGATATTGATGGTTTTGAAGCAACACAGATGATTAGGTCGAATAAAAAAACAAAGAATATACCAGTTATCTTTGTCACAGCTAAAAATGATGATGAAACCATAAGTAAATGCTACGGAGTAGGTGGTGATGACTATGTTAATAAGCCCTTTAATCACATTGAACTTTTAGCGCGAATATCTTTTCATTTAAACTCCAAAGAAAAAGATAAGTTACTTATGGAAGAAAAAGAGTATGCACAAAATATTTTAGACTTACAAGAAAATTTAATTTTAGTAACGAATGGAAAAAAGAACTTCACAGCAAATAAGGCATTACTTGATTTTTATGGAATAAGTTCTCTTGTGAAATTTAAAGAAAAATACAATTTTGTTTGTGAAACCTTTATCAAAGACAGTGAATACTTCAGTTTTGATAATTCTAATGATAAATCATCATGGATAGAAGAAGTTATTGATTTATCTAAATATGAAGATGTACTTGTAAAAATTAGAAATGAACAAGGTGAGTATATTTTTAATGTCAAGGCAACAGTCTTTAAAAAACAGTATATTGTTACATTTACAGATATCACACATGTCTCACAGCTTGCCCTTGAGTATAAGTATGAGGCGAGTTATGATTCTCTTACTCAAATTTATAATAGAAATATGTTTCATAGACTGATGGATAGGAAAATCTCTATTGCAAATAATCAAAATTCTTCTTTTGTATTTGTAATTTTAGATATTGATTATTTTAAAAAAATTAATGATACTTATGGTCATTTAGTTGGTGATGATATTTTGGTGAAGTTAAGTCAATTAATTAAAAAAGGTATTCGAGATAGAGATGTCTTTGCTCGTTGGGGTGGGGAAGAGTTTGTTCTTGCTTTTGATGTAGATCTTAAAGAAGGTTTCAGAATTGCAAATAATTTGAGAATACTTATAGAATCATATAAATTTGATGTTGCAGGGAGCATAACATGTAGTTTTGGAGTAACAGAGTTTAAAGAACACGATACCCTTGATGACATAATTAAAAGAGCTGACAATGCCTTATATAGTGCAAAAGATAGCGGACGTAATAAAGTATGTTGAAAGGAATAATATATCAGAATTTTAAAAGATTATAAAATACATTGTACCGAATGAGTGTTTTCTCTGTTGGTCGTGGGTATTTTGAGTATGCATATGCTATTGTTGACTTTGTTATATCATCAAGAATAAAATAACCACTTTGTTGTAAAAACTTGAAATCAGACATATCTCCATTTGGATGAAGAAAAAATTCTATAACATTACTTCTGTTGACATTCAAACCATTGATATTACTCACACTTGCTTGACGATTTAAAACCTCTTGTGTAATTCGTCTCATAGTTTCTTGGTTGTCTAATATATATTTTTGTTGGCCCTTTGAGAGTTTTGAAAAATCACTACCGTAAAGTTTTTTTATATTTCTACCTGCACTTGCTCCCTGAGATTTGTTTGTATAGTTTTGGGATTTTATTTCAGCTGATTTATCTTCGGTAAGCCAATCCATTTGAGACTCTGATTTTTTTGGAAGAGCTTTTTTTACTTTTGTTTGTGTTAGCCTAAGATAAGGTTTTATTGACTCTAAAGGCTTTGTTTTATTTTGTTTTATTTTGAGAGTTTTTTGTTTCGGATTAAGTATAGGTATTTTTTTTAGCTGTTCTCCTTTTGGCATAAGAGGGGTCGGAGTCATTTTGTTTTCTGCTGGATTATTTTTCTTTTGTACCTTTGGAAGCTCTCTTAGTGAAATTTTAATTCTTTTTTCTGGATGTGTTTTTTTAATACTGGGGCTTATACTTGTAATACTTATGAATAACAAAAGAAATAAAAGGTGGAGTAAGAGTGCAACAAAGAGGGCAAATACTGAGCGATTCATGGAAGAAGTATACAAAAAGAAAATTAATACTACTTGGCTATAATTATAAAAATTTTATTTAAGGCAACTTATGAATACCCAAGCATCAAAAAAAGCATTCCAAGAGGCTGAGAAGCTGATTCCAGGAGGAGTCAATTCTCCCGTTAGAGCATTTAAAAGTGTTGGGGGAATGCCTCTTTTTATTAGCGAAGGTGAGGGTGCTTACCTCAAAGATGTGGATGGAAATGCATATGTAGACTTTGTTCAAAGTTGGGGACCTCTTATCTTTGGTCACAGAGATGAAAGTATAGAAGCTGCCGTTATTAAAGCTGTCAAGCGTGGACTAAGTTTTGGAGCACCAACACGGG
>JAESSH010000042.1 GCA_016764205.1 Sulfurimonas sp. | reverse complement strand
TCCTTATGTTGATTTTGATCCATATGAATATGAGCATGGTCAGCCCGTAGTACAATTTGATTATGAAACTATGAAAAGGATTGACTAATGAGTTCTCACGCATATGTACCAGAAGTCGCGATTGATCGCGATGGTAAGGAACATCCAGTTCAAGGTTGGCAAGGTGATATATACGGTGCAAAACTAGGCTTCTGGCTCTTTATGTTTACAGAGGTTTTAATGTTTGGTGCTATGTTTATGGTATTAACATATTATATGACACTTCATGAAGCAGATTTTATTCAAGCCTCAGCATCTTTAAATAGATGGCTTGGTGGTTTTAATACAGTAGTTCTTCTTATTTCTGCATTAACAATGGGCTTAGGTTTACTCAAAATGCGTCATGGTGATGTCAAGGGTGCAAAACTTATGATTTGGGCGACGATTATTCTTGCCTTTGTATTCTTAGGAGTCAAGGGAGTTGAATGGACAGCCGAGTACAATCATGGTATTTTCTTAGGCTTGGATGCACTCCAGTCAGGAAATGCTGATTCTTTACCATTTGGTCAGATATTATTCTTTGGAATGTATTTTACAATGACGGGTGTGCACGGTGTGCATATTCTTGGTGGTATTGGTATTATGTTGTGGCTACTTAAACGTATTAATTCTGGAAAAGTAACTCCAGAGCATCACATCTTACATTTTAACATCGCACTTTATTGGGATCTTGTACACCTTATTTGGGTGTTTGTATTTCCTTTTTATTATATGATGGGTGCAGGAGATATAGGGGGAATAGCAAATGGACACTAAGCTTGGAAGTTATAAAGAAGAGCAAAAAGGGTATATTAAGGTACTTATCGGTTTATTACTATTAACTGCTGTTACATTTATTCAACCACATATGTTTTTAACAGACATGAACCTGTCTATACAGTTATTTATAGGTCTTATTAAAGCGTATTTAATTCTTGCGTATTATATGCACTTAAGAGGTGAAACGCAAATCATTTGGTTTGGCGGTTTCTCTTTAATTATTGTACTGATATTCTTTGTTATTGTTATTGGTTTTGACGTTGCTAACTTTCAGTTTTTAGAAGAGAGTCACATTACAAAAGACATGGGTGCGGTTGATGCTGCATCGCATGTAACACACTAAGGAGCCTATATGTTAGATGGATTTGGGTCAAATGCTGCAACTTTTGTAGCTGATATAGACAATGCATTTTGGATAAATTTTTGGATTTCAATTGTTTTAGGTTTAACAGTTATCCTTCCAATGATTTATTTTGCTTGGAAGTATCGTGAAAGTAATGTAAAAGATGAAGATATAGAAAATCTTACACATAATACGCGTTTAGAAATTGCATGGACAGTGATTCCAACTATTTTACTTATGGTTCTTTTTTGGTATGGTTATGACACAATGAAAACACTAAGAACTATGCCTGACGCGAGTTCAAGTATAACGATTGAGCTTGAAGGAAAAAAATGGTCTTGGAATTATACATATCCAGCGAATGCTAATGGTTATGTACATAAAACTGCTGAACTTTATGTTCCAGTAGATCAAAATATTATTTTAAATATGACTGCACCAATAGATGACGTACTTCATGCATATTATGTTCCTGCATTTAGAATGAAAGAAGATATTGTTCCTGGTCGTATGACGAAGCAATGGTTTAATTCTACTGTCATTGGAACATATGATGTGGAATGCGCTGAATATTGTGGTACAAACCATGCATATATGTATTCTAAAATTCATGTTATGCCACGAGCGGATTACGATGCTTGGATGAATTCTGACGATTCTAAACCAGCTGCCTTTGCAACAGGTGCTTCTAAGGGTCAAGAATTATTTGAAAATAATGGTTGTGCTTCTTGTCACTCGGTGCTTAATGATTCTATAGTCGTAGGTCCATCATTACTAGGAATTACATCCACTAAAGATGCTCAGTATCTTAAAGATGCAATTATTAACCCTGACAAAGATATAGCTGAAGGTTTCTCGGCTGGAATTATGGGTGCAGTTGCTATGAGTGATGAAGACATTACTGAACTGTATGCCTATATTAAAACTTCGGCTGTGAGTAAGGGTAAGGATATTGTTGAGTCAAATGGTTGTACTGGTTGTCATACAATAGATGGTACTCCAAGTGCAGGTCCTTCATTTAAAGGAATGGGCTCATTAGATGCAGTATATATTAAAGATGCTATCTTAAACCCTAACAAAGATATTGCTGAAGGCTTTGCACCTATAATGCCGGCTACTGAGATGTCTGATGAGGATATTAGTGAAGTTACAAAGTATTTTAAAGCTCTGTAAATGGTAAAAAGCTTTATTGTTTTAACAAAGTTTGTTCTTTCTTTCGCCGTGAGCCTTTCGGCTCTTATTGCATATATTATGGCAAAGGGTGAAATTGGGACAGATATGTTTATTGCGACTTTTGCTGTGCTTCTTGTAGCGATGGGGGTTTCTACCCTTAATCAAGTACAAGAGTACAAAGAAGATGCCCTGATGCAAAGAACAAAACATAGACCTATTGCCTCTGGGGCTATGTCTCCAAGAAGTGGTATAATAATTGCCGCAATTTTAATTATTTCCTCTCTTATTTTGATTCATGACTTACTTGGAATGATAGGGCTAAACTTATTCTTATTTGCATTTATTTGGTATAACGTCGTGTATACACCGTTGAAAAAAACGAGTGCTTTAGCTGTTGTTCCAGGAGCTATTCTTGGTGTTATTCCCCCAGCTATTGGTTGGCTAACAGCAGGACACTCTCTTATGGAAGTAGAATTTTATGCCTTAGGCATATTTTACTTCGTATGGCAAGTACCGCACTTTTGGCTTTTAGTAATGTTATTTTATGGTCAGTATGATAATGGTGGTTTTCCAACTGCCATGAAGTTATTTGGAAAAAATACCTTACAAAAGTTAACCTTTGTATGGTTAGTGTTGACAATCCAAGCTGGATACTTTATGGTAGATATTTTTAATCCTTCGAGTACAACAATCTTGGTGTTATTATGTCTTACTGGTGTATTTGGATTTTTAAGTTCCTTGCAGCTTATTAGCAAAAACTTTGAACTGAAGCATGCAAGAAAAATATTTTATCAAATAAACTTTGCTTTTTTAATGACGGTTATCCTTTTAGCCATTGATGAAATGCTAAAATTTAATATAAAGTAAAACAATGAATAATGAATATTCTTTAACTACAATCTTAGAAGCATTAGCGAAAAAGAATGGAAAAAAAAGATTTCTTTATAACTTTGGAGCTGTTGGTGGTTGGTCAAGTAAAATTATAATAATAATATTTTTTTCCCTACCTTTTATAGAATTTGCTGTCTTATTTAATCCATATTCTTTTGCTTATCTAGGTATAGCACAAAGTGTAATTTTTTATATTGTTTTTTCATCAATGCTGATTATTTTAGTAGCGGCAATGACTTTTGCACTCAATGCAAACTTGGTGAGAAAAATCACTCCATCGTGGGATTTTTATTTTGCTGGGAGGGACATCACTATGGTTGTGTCTTCTGGGATAAATCCTTATAGTAAATTTTTTGATTATTATGCCTTGTTAGTGAAGGACAAACCTAGCCAAGAAGAGCTATATTCAGGTCTCTTAAAAGCATTTGAAACGATGCAAGAAGATAATAAAGACTTATTAGACGCAATGAACAGAAGTACTCACTCTTCAAATCAAAAATAAATCAAATGCAAAAGACCTTTTAAGAAGGTATAAAACGATTAATAGATACCATTAGAAAGTTGAAAGTTCTTTTAGACTTTTAGTAGTGAACTTTGAGGAGAGTCTATGAAAAATCGCCCTTTAGAATATGATTATTCTATTAGTAAGTTATTTATATACAACACATTATTTGTTGGTTTTGTTGGTATGTTTGTTGGGGTAGTAATAGCTTGGGAAATGGCTTATCCTAGTATTAATACAATATTTGGAGATGGTGCTATTGCAGAGTATACCAACTTCAGTCGCCTAAGAGTACTCCATACGGATTCTATGATTTATGGATTTGTATTGAGTGGTGTTTGGGCATCATGGTATTATGTAGGACAGCGTGTTCTCAAAGTATCCATGGCAGAGTCAAAAACATTAATGATGATTGGTAAATTTCATTTTTGGATTTATTTCTTTTCCTCAGCGGTCATTGTTATTTCATTATTTATGGGCGTTACAACTTCAAAAGAATATGCTGAGTTTGAGTGGCCAATAGATATAAGTATTACTGTGATTTGGATACTTTGGGGTGCTAGTATGGCTGGCCTTGTTGGTTTAAGACGTGAAAAAACACTTTATGTATCGATTTGGTACTATATAGCAACTTTTTTAGCAGTTGCTATGCTTCACTTACTTAACAATTTAGAAATTCCAACCTATTATGCTTCAGGTGGAATTGGTAATTGGTACCATTCTGTTTCAATGTATGCTGGAACAAATGATGCACTTATACAATGGTGGTTTGGGCATAATGCTGTTGCCTTTGTTCTCACTACTCCTATTATTGCAATCTCGTATTACTTTTTACCTAAAGAATCAGGTCAGGCAATCTATTCATATAAGCTTTCTCTCCTTTCATTTTGGGGGCTCATGTTTATTTACCTTTGGGCAGGTGGGCATCATTTACTTTTTTCTACTGTTCCTGATTGGGTACAAACAATGGGTTCAGTGTTTTCTGTGATTTTGATTCTTCCGTCATGGGGTTCTGCAATTAATCTACTTCTTACAATGAAAGGAGAATGGCAACAGGTTGCCTCATCACCATTAATTAAATTTATGATTATGGGATCAACATTTTATATGTTCTCAACATTAGAAGGTCCTATTCAGGCGATTAAATCTGTAAATGCTATTGCACACTTTACGGATTGGATTATTGGTCATGTTCATGATGGNGCNCTTGGTTGGGTTGGNTTNATGCTTATGGCTGCAATCTATCATATGGCTCCTAGAATATTTAAAAGANAGATATANTCNAAATCACTTATGTCTACNCAGTTNTGGATTCAAACCTTAGGTATNGTTNTNTANTTNACATCGATGTGGATTGCAGGTATCACACAAGGTATGATGTGGCGTGCGCATGATGAATTCGGTAACTTAGCGTATTCATTCATTGATACAGTAACTGTTTTACATCCTTATTATATTATCCGTGCTGTTGGTGGTACCTTGTACCTTATTGGTTTTTCAATGTTTATATACAATATTTACAAGACTATGTCTGCTCCAAGAGTTGAAGAAGCTGACTTACAAAATGCAACGCCTATGGGCGCTTAGAAAAGGAGTTATACTATGTTTCATTGGTTAGAAAGAAATCCATTCTTTTTTGCACTTACTTTATTTGTTACGATTGCATTTGCAGGACTGGTTGAAATTGTTCCAAATTTTGCAAAGCAATCTCGTCCCGTTATTGGTACTACTCCTTATTCAACTTTAGAGTTAGCAGGGAGACATGTATATATAAAAAACAGTTGTAATGCTTGTCATTCGCAGCTTATCCGTCCATTTAAGTCAGAAACAGACCGTTATGGTGACTACTCCTTAAGTGGTGAATACGCGTATGATCGTCCATTTCTTTGGGGTTCAAAAAGAACAGGTCCTGATTTAATGAGAATAGGTAATACGAGAACAACGGATTGGCATGAAAATCATATGTGGGATCCAGAAAAAGTTGTACCAGGTACGATTATGCCAGCGTATAGATGGATGTATGTGAATAACACAGATGTAGATACTGCTTATGCAGAGATGATAACCATTGTGAAGTATTTCGGTGTTCCCTATAATAAACCAATTCCTATGCGAGATGGCTCAAGTAAGATTATAAAAATGGCATGGAATGATGAAGAAAATAAATCAGATATTAATGGTGCAAGAAAATTAGCCCTTGAAGAAGCTAAATTAATTGCAAAAGATATGAAAAATCAAGATGTAAAAGATGCAGTTGCCTTAGGTAGAATACCTGAAATTGTTGCATTAATTGCATATATGAATAGTCTTAAATAGTAGGAGTATATTGTGGGCATAGCTGAATTACAATCTTATGCTTATTTGGCACTTACTATCTTTATGACAGTTGTTCTTTATTGGTATATTTATCATTTATACACAAAAAGAAAAGATTCAGATGGACTAGATTATGAAGAATATAGCGACCTAGCACTACATGATGATATAAGTGATACTCCTGTATCACCTAGAATCAAAGAAAAATAGGAGAGATATATGAATAAGCTTTATCTTTGGGGAGTAATTGTAACAGTAGCAATGCTTGGANTCACTTACGTTTCAGTAATTGGTTCTAAGGGCGGTTTAAATGGTGATATTGTTAATATGCTTGCAATCGGTGGTGCGGTTGCAATTGTTGTAACAACTGTATTTGTTGTAATAAAATATGTCCGTCAAATGCAAGAGGACACGGCTAGTGGTGAATTAGTAGAAGAAGANTGGGANGGTATTGGTGANTATAANAANCCGATTCCAAGAGGTTGGGGAATATTATTTCTCCTTAGCATGGTTTGGGGAATGTGGTATTTTACAATAGGTTATCCCGTAAATTCATATTCNCAAATTGGTGAATATAATAAAGACACAGCAGAACATAATGCTAAGTTTGAGAAAAAATACGAAATACTACTTACCGAATACAAAGCAAACGATAAAACAGAAAATGACTTAATGGTAGATATGGGCGAATCAGTATTTTTAGCAGAATGTAAAATCTGTCATGGTCTTACTGCTGATGGAATTGATGGCACATCTGCTAACTTAAATGTTAGGCTAGAAGAAAAAGTTGTGAAGTATCATATTATAAATGGTTCAAACTCGAACTTAATGGGGAGTGAAAACCCTATGCCTGACCGTTACGGCATTATGAATGCAAACACGGAGTACGCTCCAATTACAGATGCTGAGATTGACGTAGTATCTGCTTATGTGGCAAATGGTATGCGTGGTGAGGGTTCTGATGTATTTGCTGGAGCATGTGCTGCCTGCCATGGACCTGATGGCACAGGTATGGAATACGTGGCACCAAATATTGCTAAATATAGTACAGAGCTGGTTGTAAATGTTCTTAATAACGGGAAGAAGGGTGTTATCGGTGCAATGCCCGTATTTAAAGGTTTAAATACTAAACAAAAAGAAGCTGTTGGTGCATATGTCACTAGCTTAAGTGAGTAAGGAGTTCTCAGATGGTAAATGAACATAGAAGTTTATTTGGTTTACACGGTATGTCAGGTTTTTTAGTGGCTACAATACTTCTCGTTGTTGTTGTCCTTTCTTTGGCTTACTTTGCGTATGAAGCCCAGGCAAGAAATGCAACTAACTATTATGATATTGAAAATCCAGAATTAATTAAGATGAGAAGCATTGATAATGCGAAACATTTTATTGATGTAAAGTAAGGAGTGATTCATGGAAAAACTTATTACCTTAGGTCTAATTATCATGGCGGCATACACAATTTATGCCGTTGTAACACCTAATCACCTCTTTGTTGGTTAGGAGAGTTTATTGAAATATTCACGAGGCTTTGCTCTTTTTATTTTTATAGGCTTACTTCAAATAACACTCAATGCACAGTACTTATATAAGGATGAAGTTGTAAATAATCCTAAGTTTACAAATGAGATTGAACTCTTAGGTAAAGAGCTTTATGAAAAAACTGGTATAGCTTTACGACTTATTATGCTTAAAGACTTACCCTCTGATATGAACATAGTAGAGTATCAACAAAGTATCATGACGGAATTTGATTCTCCAACAGTATTATTAACATTTGCGGAACAAAGTTCAAGAGTAGATATTCTAGCTAGTGATGCTTCTTTATATAAATATTTTGACAAAAATCAGATTCTAAGTCCTGTTGCATCTATAGCACAAGCAATTGCGATGGCAGTATTTTTTGCTGGAGATATTGCAGACTTGAAATCTTTGATAAGTAATAGTGGAGGGACCATACTTCCACTCTTAGGAGATAAAACAAAGGCTACAGAACATGTGGGAAAATATTCTGCAGCTATGTATAACGGCTACTTAGACTTAGGAGAGCAAATTTCTCATGCGCATAATGTAGAGTTAAGTATGGGGACAGGAAGTGGTAGCGAAAACATTATTATGAGTCTAAAAATCATTTTTTATAGTATGATATTCTTAGCCTTAATTGTTTACATTAAAAATAAATATTTCACAAAAGGAAAAAGTATTGAAGTTTAACAGTGCTAAAGTTTGGCCCTACGCGATAGGCTTTTCTATTCTCCTCGTATTTTGTTTTTGTGTGGCTACAATTATGATTGCGATGACCTTACCAGTTGAAAAAAGTGACAAGCATATGATGGACTATCATTATGTAGATGCAAAAATAAATGAGCTTATTATTGCTAAAATAGCCTTTGATAAAAAATATAAAGTAGAGTATCTAACAGATGACTTATCCCAAGATGCAGCAATTATCAAATACAAGGTAACAGACTTAGAAAATAATCCCATGAATGATGCGAAAATAAAAGTGATTATTACTCGTCCTAATAACCATAAACATGATCAAGAGTTACTTAACCCTCGTGTAAATAATGGTATCTATACTTTTACTGCGGTTACGCTAGCAAAACCGGGTAGATGGAATATTATGGCTAAGATAAATATTAGTGATGTGCAAAGTTTTCATAATGTAAAAGCAGATACAAGAGCTAAAGAAGCTTTTGAGTACTAATTTTGGATAATACAACTATTGTTTTACCCTCAGCTCGTGCAATCCGCCATGAGCAACTCTGTATAGAATCACAAACTCTTTTTCTACCTAACTTTATTACTATGAATGAATTTATTTCAAAACTGTGTAGGGTAGAGGCGTATAAAATGCTTGATGATGATAGTAGGATTCTTTTACTGCTAGAGGCTTCAAACTTTGAAGACTTCGCTTCTTTAAAAATTCAAAGAAACTTTTTTACCTTTACAAAAAACTCTTCTTATATATTTAAGTTTTTTGAGGAGTTAAGTGTAGAGCTGTACGATATAAACAGCCTAAACACCTCTGACATCTACGGTGACTATGAAGAGCATATAATGATTCTTACTGAGCTGCATAAGAGGTATAAAAAACTATGCGATGAAAGAAAATTATTAGATAAAATATTTTTACCTTCTTTGTATACCTTTAATGAGAGTTATTTAAAAAATCGCGATAGCATTGAGGTTTATATAGATGGACATTTAACAAACTTTGAATTTGAGTTGTTGCATAAGGCGTGTGGTTTTTCTACAATTTATTTGTATTTTACAACATCAAAGTTTAATACAAAAATGCAAGCAAGGTTTTTGGAGTTAGGCATTGTTTTGGAAAAAGAGTATGAATATACAATCTGTTTAAATTCTAAAGAAATAGTAAAAAAAACAGCGCGTGTCGTAAATAAAAATATCTCTTGCCAAGCTTTCTCAGAATCTCTCCTTCAAATTGCATTTATAAAACAAAAAGTATATGAGTTTGTTAAAAAAGGCTATAAGGCTGAAAATATTGCTGTTGTGCTTCCTGATGAAAACTTAGCTCAAAAACTAAAAAGTTTTGATGAGAAGTCTAACTTTAACTTTGCAATGGGGGAANCNTNNAANGATACTNCTNTTTATAAAGGNCTTTCNACAACAANNCAAGCANTGGATCAAAAGTCAAAAGAAAANTATGCNCGATTACAAAGANTAGGAGATGAGTTCTTTGTTNTTTTACTTNGTATCTACAATAAAACAAGTGATGAAGTTGATATTATAAGTTTTCTAAAAANNTATGGAGATACATTTTCAAATAAAGAAGAAGTAAAAATTTANGAAGAAGAGGTATATAACTTTAAAAATATTCTTCCCTTNATGAANGGNATGTCTNTAAAGTCTTTACTCNCTTTGTTTTTGCAACGCTTGGGCGCACGTACCTTAGATGATGTGAGAGGTGGTAAAATTACAGTTATGGGTGTNCTAGANACGCGNCTAGTTTCTTTTGANGGAGTCATCATTGTTGATTTTTCAGATTCTAATGTTCCAAAAAAAAGTACTAAAGATATGTTTTTAAATACACAAATACGAGAAATGGCAAATCTTCCTACTATGAGTGACAGAGAAAATCTACAAAAGCATTATTATGACCTCCTTATTTCACGTTGTAAAGAAGTTGCAATCTCATATGTAAGTTCGAGTGAGAGTAGTGGTTCAAGATTTTTAAAACAGTTAGGAATTAAAGATAATAAGCTGCACGAGGAACTCGATTACGCAAGTATTTTATTTGACAGACAAAACCTCAAGCCTTATGATTCTAAAGAGATTATTTTGGAGTATAGCTTTAAAGATAAAAAAATATCTGCAACACGCTTAAAAACATACTTGACGTGTAAGAGAAAGTATTATTATAAGTACGTAAAGCGTTTATACGGGCATGAAATACCTAAGGACATGCCTAAAGAGTATGAGATAGGTAATCTTGTGCATTTGGCTTTAAACAAGCTCTATACAAAGCAAAACAGCTATGGCGATATCAAACTCTTACAAAGGGACTTAGCCAAAGAACTCGACGAAGTATGTGGGGAGAATGAATTAGACAAGTATCTCATAAGTTTGCAAAAAAGACGACTACAAAAGCTATGTGAGGAAGATTTTAAACGCTTTCATGCTGGTTGGCATGTAGACTCCTGTGAACAAAGTTTTCAAAGGGAGTTTGGAGGTGTTACAATTATTGGTCAAATCGATAGGATAGATAAAAGAGAAAATGAGATACATGTCTTAGATTATAAAACAGGAAAGTACCCACTGTACACCAAAAATACTTTTACAGATGCGATGGACTTTCAACTCGAGTTTTATTACCTCCTTGCTGCATCTTTAGGAAATGTAGTTGGCTGTGGGTATTATGATTTAAAAGAGGGTAAAATTGTTCCTGAAGCATTTTTAGAAGAAAAATTAGCCGTGCTACAATCAAATTTAAAAGACTTGCTAAGTGTTGAAGAAGTAAACTTTGAGCTTTGCGAGGATACCAAGCATTGTTTATTTTGTGAGTATAAAATTATCTGTGGTAGATAAGTAAAAAAAGGAGCAGGGGTGAGCAAGAGTACGAAAGAAACGAGACTTCCCCCTGTTTTGAAATGGGCTGGAGGTAAAGAGACAGAGCTCAAACACATTCATCCAAATATGCCAAAAAATATAAATAACTACTANGAACCTTTTATTGGTGGAGGGGCAGTATACTTCTCAGTGGATGTAGAAAAAATGTTTATAAATGACAAGTCTCATGAGCTTATAAATGTTTATAAGCTTGTAGCCTCTGAAGATAAATTTTTTTTTGATGTAATCCATGAAATGACTAAAAACTGGGGAATACTAGAGAGAATCTTAAAAATAAACAAAGAGATGTTCATAGATAACTATAAGTATTTTTCTGATGGTGCTTATGATGAAAAGAGTATTAAAAATAGTATCGACTGTTTTGTATCGCAGCATAAAAATGAATTTAAAGATATGTTTTGTACATTTTTTAATATAAATAGTGATAATTTTATTTATGAGATTAAAAGTAATATTTTTAGTAAAATAAAAAGAATGAAAAAGCTTGAATCNCAACGTGGAAAACTCAATGATAATGATATATTAGATAATATTGAATCATCTTTGAAGTCAGCCTTTTATATGCACTTTAGACATTTATACAACAACATTTCTAAGTATACTATTAAGAATTCTCATGCAACAGCAATTTTCTTTTTTATACGAACCTATGCGTATAGTGGGATGTTCCGTTATAATAAAAGAGGTGCGTTCAATGTACCCTATGGTGGAATCGGTTACAATAAAAATGATTTGTCGAAAAAAGCGAGTTATCTTCAGTCTCCTGCACTTATAAAGCACCTATCGCAAACTACGATAGATAACCTAGATTTTGAAGACTTTTTCAAAAAGAATAAGCCTCAAGCGGATGATTTCATTTTTTTAGACCCACCTTATGATAGTGAGTTTAATACCTATGCAAAGAATAAGTTTTCAAGAGAAGATCAGGTACGCTTAGCGCAGTATCTTCTTGAGAGTTGTCAGGCAAACTGGATGCTTGTTATGAAATATACAGACTTTGTTTATACTCTTTATGATAAACAAAATATTAACATTCGGATGTTTAATAAAAAATACTTAGTTAGTTTTCAAAATAGAAATGATAAAGACGTACAACATTTAATGATTACCAATTATGTATTGGATTAAAAAAGGGATGATGAAGAGATGTTAAAAAAGAATCTTTGCTTTGAAGCAAGTGCTGGGAGTGGTAAAACTTTTATGCTTGTTGTTCGCTACCTATCTTTACTCTTTACAGGAGCAAAACCTTCGAGGATTTTAGCCCTTACCTTTACAAATAAAGCGGCATCAGAGATGCAGGAGAGAATTGTAGTTACCTTAGAAGAGTTAGAATCACGAGGTGAGTTAGAAGAGATAATACAGGTTACAGAACTNTCTGCTGAGAGTATTTTACAAAGACGTCANCAAGTTTTAGATGCGTTTTTAAATGCACATACTAAGATTATGACTATTGACAAATTTTTTACACAAATTTTAAGAAAATTTTCTCTTTATGCTTCTCTTATGCCTGACTTTTCGACTTTTTCTTCTCAACATGAGCTTAAACTTCTTTCTCGATTTTTAAAAGAAGTGAGTGTATCGGGGAAAAAAGATACGCTTATAAATCTGTCTTTAGAATCAAACAAGAGGCTTGATAGTATTTTCACCTTACTTGATGAGTTTTATACAAAAAAACATGAGATAAAACACTTACATTTTACAAGGCTAGATTATAAGGCTTATGAAGATGAGGCAGTATCTTTAGCCTTAGAGTTACAAAAGATAGTACTTTCCTCGCCAGAAGCCTCAAGTACAGTAAAAAAAGCAGTAGATATAGATTCTTTTACTACGCTTATGTCTAAAACATGGTTGTCTCGAGAGAGTTTAGACTATAGAACTTTTTCTAAATGTTTTACTCCTCAAATGGACACGCTACTCCAAAAGATACAAGAGTGTGTAAAGATGCAAAATCGAGCTAAAGAGGGGAACTTTTTTTATGCCTTAAACGAACTTGTAGGTATCTATGAGAAGGCAAAAAAAGCACTTTATATTGAAGACTCTGAGCTGAGTTTTTCAGATGTAACCTCCTTGGTACATTTTATACTTAATGAGATTGATGATAGTGAGTTCTTGTACTTTAGACTTGATGCGCAGATAGAACATATGCTCTTAGATGAGTTTCAAGANACAAGTATAGTCCAGTATGAAATTTTAAAACCACTNATAAATGAAATAACATCAGGGAGCGGTATCTTCGAGAATGGAAGTTTCTTTTTTGTTGGAGACACTAAGCAATCCATTTACAGGTTTCGTGGAGGAGTTTCAGCACTTTTTGGAGTTGTCAAGGATGAACAAAACACAGAGGTAGAACAACTTTTGACAAACTACCGTTCACAAAAAGAGCTTATAANTTTTGTAAACACTACCTTCTCTACAAAGATAAAAAATTANGNNCCNCAAAANACACGAGAAGAAGCTNNTGCTGGTTATGTNGAGGTAATTCAAAATGATGAACTCATACAAGAAACGATAAAGCAGATTAAAAATCTTATAAGCCTTGGAGCTAAAGTCGATGAAATAGCAGTACTTTGTGCTACAAATGGTGATGGCGAAGTTATTAAACAAGGTTTAGTCAAAGAAAATATAGATGTTGTGACAGAGACAACAACCAAGCTTATTAACCAAAGAAGTGTGCAAGCGGTACTGGAGTATTTAAAGTACTTGTATTTTAATGAAGAAATTTATAAGCACAACTTTTTTGCACTCATTGAGCAAGAAGTGAGTCCCATAAAAAGAGTAGANTTAAGTAAGTCAAAACTTTTTGATGTAGTAAAAAGAATGATAGAAGCGTATANGTTATTTACTGATGANTTTCATCTTATTCGTTTTTTAAATGCGCTCTCTAAGTACCCAGATATAGAAGCCCTACTTTTTGAATACGAACGCTTAGANATTGAAGCNGCNGCATCNGATTTGAGTGGAGTNNGAATTNTAACAGTGCATAAGTCAAAAGGCTTAGAGTACGAGCATGTCATTGTTATGGACAGACTAAAAAAAGCTCCCCCAAGTCGCAATACAATCATTTATGAATACAATGANACCACCTTAGAGAATGTATACCTACGAACAAAGGGAAGGGATGCAATAGACACAGAGTACGCCAATGCATTGACAAAAGAAAAGGCACTGGTATATGAAGACAGCTTAAATACCCTCTATGTTGCATTCACACGGGCGAGAGACAACCTGTTTATTATCAAAAAGAGTAAAGATTCTCGCTTTGATGTTTTAGACTTAGAACTTGGCTCAAGCGGTCGTTTAGTATGTGATTCTAGTAGTAAGAAAATAGTAGAAGAAGATTTACAAAACTTGGAATATCAGTCCTTTTATTATGGAACGCAAAGTGATGTTCTAAAACTTGAAGAGAGTACAAAAGAGGACTTCAAGTCCATTAACTTTGGTCTTGCAATGCACTATATGCTAGAAATGCTAGACTCATTTGATAAGGTCTCTCTGCTTAATGCAAAAAATATGATGCTAAATAAATATGGCTATATCTTAGATGATGAGGAGATAGAAGATATTACTTCAAGAGTAA
>JAESSH010000041.1 GCA_016764205.1 Sulfurimonas sp. | reverse complement strand
ATTTTGATTTAGTTGTGCATAAGATTTTGGCGAAGCGTACAATAGTACGTGAGCCTAAAGCTTCTGTGCAAATAAACAAAATGGTGGGCATTACAAGACTCGAACTTGTGACATCTACCTTGTAAGGGTAGCGCTCTACCAACTGAGCTAAACGCCCAAATTGTCTCTTTCTAGTTTATAACTTCGTCGTTCCTTCTTTCGGATACTTAACGTATACCTCAATCAGTCTCTCCTTGCCTAAACAAAAAATAGATAAATTTGACATAACATAACTTAGAAACTAATCTAAACTAAAAAAATATTTGTTTGTCTACACCTAAAATCGAACCAGTTCGATGAGCTTTACGCTGAGTAAAACCTAGTGTTAACGTAGTGAAACGGACTTTGTTCGTTTCATGTACAAATAGACTAAAAGCAATTTTGATTTAGTTGTGCTAAAGATTTTAGCGAAGCGTACATCAAGTACGTGAGCTTAAAGCTTTCGTGCAAATAAACAAAATTATGGCGCGGTGGACGAGATTCGAACTCGCGACCCTCTGCGTGACAGGCAGATATTCTAACCAGCTGAACTACCACCGCATACATGTGTTTTAGTTTGATAAATGGTGTCCTGTGATGGATTCGAACCATCGGCCACATCATTAAAAGTGACGTGCTCTACCAGCTGAGCTAACAAGACATATTCTCTAAATGTTAAGAGGTCGAAATTATAGGCAAAATGGTTTTAATTGTCAATACATTTTACCTTAAATTTAAAAAAATATCTCTTTATCTATTGAGAGTAATAATTTAATCGCATAAAGAACACTTTGGTGTTGCACATAGTTTCTATCGCCTTTTAATTGTAAGTGAACTTCCTTATGCTTATCTTTTGTTCTCACACTTATGTAAACCGTACCAACTGGCTTTAAATCAGTTCCACCAAGATCGCCTGCAATTCCACTGATAGAAATTGTATAGTCTGCGTGACTAACATTCATAGCACCCTCACTCATTTGCTCAACAACCTCTTCGCTTACTGCACCAAACTCTTCGAGAGACTCATGGCTCACTCCAAGCCAATTATCTTTTAAATCATTTGAATAGGTAACAAGTGAACCATCAAGAATTTGGGAAGCACCATTATGTGAAGTAAAATAATAACTTAGTAAACCACCAGTACAACTCTCAGCAAATGAAATCTTTTTTTGATTTTTACTTAATACTTTTATTATATGAATAATGATGTTTGAATTTGTAACTACCTTTTGAGGTATGAGTTGCTTCGTTGATTCTATGAAGTTAGCAATGTTTCCATATTTTTTACCTTCTATTTCTACTCGAATCCAGCCATCTATAATATCAATCATCTCTAAGTTCACATCATGTGTTTGCGCAAGAGGGTTCAGAAGGGCTAAAGCACTCTCTCTGTCTTCATAAAAGATATTTATAGTTTCTTTGTTTGATTCTAAATTGAGTAAAATATTTGGCATTTTTTGCATTTCATCTATGGCTATTACATTGATGCTTGCTTGTTTATAGAGAAGTAAATAACTTCTCTCTTCATGAGCATCTACTTTTGATGGAACTAGAATTGTGTCTTTTAGAACCTGATTATCACTTGTTATGGTTGATATTAATTTTCCAACAGTAGAGAAGTTGTTTTTTGTTGTAATAATCATAAGCTTATTTTCTAGTTCTAGTTCTTTTTCAAGATACAAAAATAAAGAGTTATCACCTTCTTGGTAGTATGTAATTGATCGTATAAAATCACATTTTTTTTCAATCTCTCTAAGTATATATTCTTTTAACGAAGTGTTATATATAAATTTGTTTCCAATAAAAAGAAGATGCAGTTTCATGGTATTTATAGCCTTATTTATCCGAAGAATTTAGATGTATTATAGCACCTTAAAGATGCTTTTAATTACACAATAGATATAATGCAAAACTTTTATACACTTTACTATACTATTTTTTGAGGCACATTATGGATTACAAAGACACACTACTTTTACCAAGCACTTCCTTTGCAATGCGAGGAAACTTAATCAACAATGAACCAAAACGTTATGCTAGCTGGGATGCAAATAAAACATATGAAAAAATGAAAGCGAATCGTAAAAATGCCGAAAGCTTCACACTTCATGATGGACCTCCTTATGCAAATGGTCATATTCATATAGGTCATGCACTGAACAAGGTTTTAAAAGACATTATCGTTAAACACAATTATTTTAACGGCAAGTCTGTTCGTTTTACTCCGGGTTGGGATTGTCATGGTTTACCAATTGAGCAACAAGTTGAGAAAAAGCTTGGCGGAAAGAAGAAAAAAGAACTTCTAACAACAGCAGAAATCAGAAAGCTATGCAGAGAACATGCACGTAAATTTGTAGATATTCAACGTGATGAATTTAAAACGCTTGGAATCATAGCTGACTGGGAAAAACCTTATGTAACTATGGACTACAGATTTGAAGCAAATATTTATAGAACGCTTTGNTCTGTTGCTAAAAAAGGTCTTTTGATNGAGCGTAGTAAACCTGTTTTTTGGTCATGGGCTGAGAGAACTGCACTTGCTGAAGCTGAAGTGGAGTACGAAGATAAAGAATCACACTCTATTTATATAGCGTTTGAGATGAATGATCACTGGAAAAAGTTTAACAATTTTGAAAAAGCAGCGCTTGTAATTTGGACAACAACTCCATGGACAATTCCAGCAAATACAGGAATTTCAATACATCCAACTGAGCATTACATCATTACAAGNGATGGATTTATAGTAGCAGAAGAACTCTACGACAGCTTGATAGAACAAGATGTAGTCAAGGGCTGTATTATACGAAGGATTCGAGAATTTGAATTAACTGGTGAAAATGCAATAAACCCATTAAATGGTCGTGATTCAAAAATTGTCACAGGGGAACATGTTCTTATGGATAGTGGAACAGGCTGTGTTCATACTGCTCCAGGTCATGGTGAGGATGATTATAAAATCGGTCTTATAAATGATTTAGAAGTTCTTATGCCAGTAGATGAAACTGGNTGTTTTGATGATACTATTGTTAAAGAAAAACTTATTCCAAACCCAGAAGACTTTGTAGGTCGTCATATTTTTAAATCCAATGATGACTTGGTAGAACTTATGGGAGATGCAGTACTCAAGGTATCTAAGTTTACACACTCTTATCCTCATTGCTGGAGAAGTCATACTCCACTTATTTTTAGAGCAACAAGACAATGGTTTATAAGTGTTGATGAAAAGCCACNGGGCGAAGATAAGACACTCAGAAATATTGCCCTAGATGAAATAGAAAAAACACTTTTCATTCCTCAAGCAGGAAAAAAGAGATTGACTTCAATGGTTGAAAATCGTCCTGATTGGTGTATTTCTCGTCAACGTGACTGGGGTGTACCTATNGCATTCTTCAGAGTTAAAGCTACTGGTGAAGTTATTTTAGACGAGAAAGTACTCAACTATGTTGCTATGATTTTTGAGATGCAAGGAAGTGATGCTTGGTACTCAATGCCGACAGAACACCTCCTCTATCCGGGTGCAGGTTATAAGGCAGATGAAGTTGAAAAAGTAACTGATATTCTTGATGTNTGGTTTGACTCTGGCTCAACATGGAATTCTGTACTCAAATCACGTAACTATGATGCTGGTAAATACCAAGCAGACCTNTATGTTGAAGGNNNTGACCAACACCGAGGTTGGTTCCAGTCTTCACTTTTTCTCTCCTCTGCCGTAGAGCATAAAGCNCCNTATAAAGGTGTTTTAACACATGGCTTTACTGTTGATGACAAGGGCGAAAAAATGTCTAAGTCCAAGGGGAATGTTATTGCTCCTGAGAAAATTTTAAAAGAATACGGAAGTGAGATTTTACGTCTTTGGGTTGCATCATCGGATTACCAAAGTGATTTAAAAATCTCTCAAGGAATTTTAAAACAGATCTCTGAAAACTACAGAAAACTAAGAAACACNTTTAGAATNATGCTTGCAAATATTAACGACTTAGAATCATTAACTACCTATGAAGATATGGGTACCTTAGATAAGTGGATTTTGGATGTTGCTTCTGATGTATTTAAAGATGTTCATAAGTCATTTTCAGAGTATAACTTTGTTCATGGCATGAGTACACTTAACAACTTCATTGCAAATGAACTGAGTGGTATGTATATTGACATGACAAAAGATTCTCTTTACTGTAATGCAAAAAATGACCCAAGAAGAATGGCAAGTCAGAGTGCAATGGCAATGATTACAAAATCACTTCTTCTTTTAATGGCTCCNATTCTTACNTACACNGCAGATGAANTTGTCGAACATGCTCCTGNNATTGTAAAAGGTGATGCTGACTCTATCTTTGATTTNGTNTANGAGCCTCTTGANGTAGGTACTTCAGAGCTTCAATNCCNAGTACATGANCAAAGCACGTGAAGGTTTTGGAGCAATTGTAGATACACTTAAAAAAGANAAAACAATCAAAAGNACTTTAGAANTNNTNATNAGTACANATTCTNAGGTAGCACTNGCTATTGANNCNGTAGATGCTGANGANTGGTTTGTTGTTTCTTCTGTTTGTGATGAAAAAGTAACTGAGGANNTNGGAAGCTTTAAGGTAGATGAAGACANATTTATCGTTGCAAAAGCAAGTGCGTATAAATGTCCAAGATGTTGGAANTNCCAAGCAAGNGCNNANGATTGTACCTGTGCTAGATGTACGAGCGTAATAGGTGCCTAATTTTAGTGAGCCTGTAACGATTGAGTGTATCGGAGTAACAATTGCATTGATTCTTGCTTGTGTTACAATTGGAATATTTTTAGTTAAAAAGTTTAAATAAGGTTTACTCATGAAAGAAATTATCTCAAGTATAAAAAAAGTTCTCCTATTAAAGGATGAAAACCCTATTACTTACTTAAATAAAAATTCCCAATATGACTGGCANGAAAANTATCCTATTGCAATNGTACATGAACAAAAACGTGTAAAAGAAGNAGATTTATTAGAAAAAATGCAAGACTTATANTTNTTTGGTGATGATGGTTTTTCTCAAGAAATGTATACACCAAAAATGATTGAGTTTCTNAAACTANAAGCTCCTNNGCATATCAAAACTGCATCTCTTCTTTGTTATGATGGAGCATCTGAACATGCCTATACTTTTAAAGAAAAGTTTACTCACGATAAATGGAAAAAAGTTGTTAATACACAAAACTTCAAAGCGACTGTAGAGGTTTCTTTTTTTGATGCTACAAAAACAATAAAAGAAATAGAAACCCAGTTACGAGATTTAATGCGAAGTAGAAAAGAAATTCCAGCTCTTAAAAAAATTGCTTTTGTATGGGTTGCTGAAGTTGATAAAGCAACAGATATAAAAGATATTATACAGCACTATTTTATAAACAACTATGCAATACTTGAAGAAGACAACACACGAACATATATCGCTTGGAATGAATGTTTAAACGATATTAATTTACGATACTTCGTAGTTAATCCGAGCTAAAATAAACATTTAGCTATAATACAAATAATAATTAAAAAGTAGGATATTTAGTGATTACATTAAAAGAAGCTCTAAAATTAAGTGCAGAAGAACTCAACAAATTTAAAGAAGATTTAAAAGCAAAAATCGAAGCTCGCCCCGAGTTAAANGCTTATATTGATGTAAANAANNTTGGAGATGGTGTACCTATTGCCATTAAAGATAATATTCAAGTAAANGGTTGGNCTGTTACCTCTGCTTCAAATATTCTTCAAGGCTACATAGCTCCATATAATGCTACTGTAATTGAGAAAATGGCACAGGCAGGACTTTCGCCATTTGGTAGAACAAATATGGATGANTTTGCTATGGGNTCAACTACAGAATCCAGTTTTTATGGAAAAACTTTAAATCCACATAACTCCGACTGTGTTCCAGGTGGAAGTTCTGGTGGTTCTGCTGCTGCTATTGGTGCTGGTCTTGCTATTGCAGCCCTTGGAAGTGATACTGGTGGAAGTATCCGCCAACCTGCTGCATATTGCGGAATCGTTGGAATGAAACCAACCTATGGTCGTGTTTCTCGTTATGGTTTGGGTGCATATGCTTCAAGTCTTGATCAAATTGGACCAATGACACAAAATGTTGAAGATGCAGCAATTTTGTATGACATCATTAGCGGTTNTGATCANAAAGATTCTACAAANGCAAAAATGGACGATAAGGTTTGTGATGAGCTNAATGCTGATAGAAAATTAANTATTGCTGTNCTTCCAAANTATGTTGAATCTGCTAGTCAAGATGTNAAAGATGCTTATNNAAAAGCNATNNAAGCGCTAAAAGATGCAGGACACACCATTGTTGAAAAAGANATGATGGATGCNAAATTTGATATTTCTGCCTACTACATCACTGCGACTGCTGAGGCTACAACAAACCTTGCTCGCTATGATGGTATTCGTTATGGTAACCGCGTAGATGGAAAAAACTTAGAAGATACTTTTATTCAAACACGTAATAATGGTTTTGGTGATGAAGTAAAACGTAGAATCATGCTTGGTAACTTTGTTCTCTCAAGTGGTTATTACGAGGCATATTATGTTAAAGCACAAAAAACGAGACATATTATCAAAGATAACTATGAGAAAATTTTTCATGAGGTCGATCTCATCCTCTCCCCTATTGCACCGGGTACTGCACCTAAATTTGGTGCCTTGAAAAATCCTATTGATATGTATCTTAGTGACATCTATTCGATTTCTGTAAACTTGGCTGGACTCCCTGCTCTTAGTCTTCCAATTGCTAAGTCAAGTGATGGTATGCCTATAGGACTTCAACTGATTGCAAAAGCCTACGATGAGCAAACACTTTTTGACGGTTCACTAAGTTTAGAAAGACAAATAAACTACCAAAAATAGCTCAAATAGATGCAAAAGATACAAGGTAAAAGCACATAAAACTTTTTTCTACAATTGTAGATGCCTTACTTAAAGATGGGTACTGCATCATACCTCATGCGCTTGACCCACAACTTCCAAAAGAACTCTTAAGATTTGCACAAAAACAAACAAATTTTACACAGGCGGGGATCTCACAATCTACTGAACAGCTGCTTGATACTACTACAAGAAAAACTAAAACTCTCTGGCTCGCAGATTCTCCAAGTGAGAGAGAATATTTACATCTTATGTATGAATTACAAAATCATCTCAACCAAGAACTCTACCTAGGATTAAACTGCTATGAAAGTCATTTTTCTCTTTATGAAAAAGATGACTTTTATAAAAAGCATAAAGATGTCTTTAAAAATTCTAAAAATCGTGTTGTTACTACTGTTTATTATCTTAACCAGTCATGGAATAAAAAAGATGGAGGAGAACTCATCATTTATACTAAAAATAACACTCTCTTAACAAAGGTAAGCCCTGAGGCAAATACCTTAGTGGTATTTTTGAGTGACACATTTCCGCATGAAGTTAAACCCACAAACAAAGAACGTTACTCCATAGCGGGATGGTTTGGACTAAAAGCTAATCTTTAATTTAAAAAAATAAGAGATGCTAAAGATATCCATAGTAGAATACGCAATAATTATTATCATGAAGGTTAATCAAGATGGCTGAACAAAAGAAGACAAAGCTTTTATTAGAATTACAGATGGAGGAGCTTCGAGCTACTTACGGAATCACTGANGTAGGTAATGCNCCTAAAATACCNAGTCATNGACCNCAAGATGCTGGNATTGCTAAGCTCTATGAAGATATAGCGGAGTATGAAGAAGAAATTAAATACTTTAAACAAGANTTAGAAATAATAACTACAACTGAANTCAAAAATATTGTNCGCGTATTAAATGAAAATTTACCAAATTCAGAAAGTAACTATGCNNAGGAGCTANAAGCTGTGTTAGNAGCTGGTTGGACACACCTTGTCCAAGTNAAACNAACNCATCCAANAGANGAATTAACNCTTATNAAAGAAACAGACTTTTGCGATGTTGTGCAAAAATTAGATCCTCATTATGATGGCGATATTGAAGCTGATATCCGAGCTGTTTTANTTCAAAGATGGGANACTATTATTGAAATAAAAAAAGAGCATATTAAAGAAGAAAAAAATGAAATCAAGATTTCAGGACTTAAACCAGATTATGCTGAAAAAATATATAAAAGATACCATGGTATAGAGTAAATAAGTTTACTCTATTTTTTACCTCCTTTTAACATCAAAAGAGCTATAATCCAATGAATTTAAGAAAAGAGACTTTTTCTAAAAAAGGAAACCTATGAAAATTCGCAAACGTGCCCTCACATTCGAAGATGTACTTTTAGTACCACAATATTCTGAAGTCTTNCCAANAGAAGTTTCATTAGAAAGTAAATTAACTCGTAATATTTCTTTAAAAATNCCTATGGTTTCAGCTGCAATGGATACAGTTACAGAGCACCGNGCTGCTATTGCNATGGCTCGACTTGGTGGTATTGGAATCATTCATAAAAATATGNATATTAAANCACAATGTAAAGAAGTCATNAANGTTAAAAAAAGTGAGAGTGGAATNATCATTGACCCTATTNNTGTTCATCCTGATGCGAGTCTAGAAGATGCAGAAAAACTNATGAACGAGTATAAAATNTCTGGTGTTCCTGTTGTTGATGGACACAATAAACTTTTNGGAATTCTTACAAATCGTGATATGCGATTTGAAAANAACATGCGTATGCTAGCCTCTGAAGCTATGACACCAATGCCACTCATCACAGCGACNAAAGGTATCTCACTTGATAAAGCAGGTGAGATTATGCATAAAAANAAAATAGAAAAACTACCTATCATCGATGAAGGTGGATTTTTAAAAGGTCTTGTAACGATTAAAGACATTAAAAAACGTATAGANTATCCAAACTCAAACAAAGATNCCTTTGGTAGACTTATTGTTGGAGCAGCTATNGGTGTNGGTCAATACGATCGNGCAAGAGCTCTTGTGGATGCAGGNGCAGATGTTTTAGTNCTTGATTCTGCACATGGGCATTCAAAAGGTATTTTAGATACTGTTAAAAAAATCAAAGAAACAATGGAAGTAGATATTATCGCNGGNAATATTGCAACTGCTGAAGCTACGCTCGCTCTCATTGAAGCTGGTGCAGATGCTGTTAAGGTTGGAATTGGACCAGGGTCTATTTGTACAACAAGAATTGTAGCAGGCGTGGGTGTTCCTCAAATTTCAGCGATTGATGAATGTGCTGAGGAAGCACGTAAACATGGTATTCCTGTTATTGCCGATGGTGGTATTAAATACTCTGGTGACATCTCTAAGGCACTTGCTGTTGGAGCTTCATCTGTTATGGCTGGATCACTCCTTGCAGGTACTGAAGAAGCACCTGGAGATACCATAATGTTTCAAGGACGTCAATATAAGTCTTACCGCGGTATGGGCTCAATTGGAGCGATGCAAAAAGGATCAAACGATAGATACTTCCAAGAAGGAACTGCAGCCGATAAACTCGTTCCAGAAGGGATAGAAGGTCGAGTTCCATTTCGTGGAAGTATTGCTGGAATCGTACATCAAATGATGGGTGGACTTCGTGCATCTATGGGGTATTGTGGAAGTGAGAATATCGAGATGTTCTGGGAAAAAGCTGAATTTGTGGAGATTACATCTGCTGGTTTAAAAGAATCTCATGTTCATGATGTAATCATCACTCAAGAAGCACCTAATTATCATCTTTAGTCCGATAAAGCAACGAAGTCACTTTATCTTCGCTTGCGCCGCTGAGACGACTAAAGTTAGCTCTTAATTTTAGGTAATATTATGGATGAAGTACGATATGCAGGATTTTGGATTCGTTTTCTTGCTTCATTTTTAGATACTCTTTTTTTAGCCTTACCAGTAGCTGTCCTCATTTATTTTTTAAGTGATGGTAACTGGTTTGATTTCTCGCAGTACAAACAAAATATACAATACGCTATGAGTGGAAATGCAAGCAAAGCCTTAGCAGAACAACCCCAACTCTCTTTAAAATGGGAACTACTTTTTGAAATATCTGTTTTGCTTGTC
>JAESSH010000040.1 GCA_016764205.1 Sulfurimonas sp. | reverse complement strand
TAATGAGTGTTTTCTCTGTTGGTCGTGGGTATTTTGAGTATGCATATTCTATTGTTGATTTTGTTATATCATCAAGAATAAAATAGCCACTTTGTTGTAAAAATTTGAAATGAGACATATCCCCATTTGGATGAAGAAAAAATTCTATGACATTACTTCTATTGACATTTAAACCATTAATGTTACTCACACTTGCTTGACGATTTAAAACCTCTTGTGTAATTCGTCTCATAATTTCTTGGTTGTCTAATATATATTTTTGTTGGCCCTTTGAGAGTTTTGAAAAATCACTACCGTAAAGTTTTTTTATATTTCTACCTGCACTTGCTCCCTGNNATTTNTTNGTATNGTTTTGGGATTTTATTTCAGCTGATTTATCTTCGGTAAGCCAATCCATTTGAGANTCNGANTTTTTTGGANGAGCTTTTTTTANNTTTGTTTGTGTTAGNCTAAGNTAAGGTTTTATTGACTCTAAAGGNTTTGTNTTNTTNTGTTTTATTTTGAGAGTTTTTTGTTTNGGATTAAGTNTAGGTATTTTTTTTAGCTGTTCTCCTTTTGGCATAAGAGGGGNNGGNGTCATTTTNTTTTCTGCTGGATTNTTTTTCTTTTGTACCTTTGGAAGCTCTCTTANTGAAATTTTAATNCTNTTNTNNGGANGTNTTTTTTTAATACTGGGGCTTATANTTGTAATNCNTATGANTAACAAAAGAAATAAAAGGTGNAGTAAGAGTGCAACAAAGAGGGCAAATACTGAGCGATTCATGGAAGAAGTATACAAAAAGAAAATTAATACTACTTGGCTATAATTATAAAAATTTTATTTAAGGCAACTTATGAATACCCAAGCATCAAAAAAAGCATTCCAAGAGGCTGAGAAGCTGATTCCAGGAGGAGTCAATTCTCCCGTTAGAGCATTTAAAAGTGTTGGGGGAATGCCTCTTTTTATTAGCGAAGGTGAGGGTGCTTACCTCAAAGATGTGGATGGAAATGCATATGTAGACTTTGTTCAAAGTTGGGGACCTCTTATCTTTGGTCACAGAGATGAAAGTATAGAAGCTGCCGTTATTAAAGCTGTCAAGCGTGGACTAAGTTTTGGAGCACCAACACGGGCAGAAACGGAGTTAGCAAAGTTAGTTGTTTCTTCCTTTGACTGTCTTGATAAAGTTCGCTTTGTTAGCTCTGGTACGGAGGCTGTTATGAGTGCTATTCGTTTAGCGCGAGGATTTACAGGTCGTGATGATATTGTGAAGTTTAAAGGCTGTTACCATGGTCATAGTGATGCTCTTCTTGTTGAGGCAGGTTCTGGTGCAGCTACATTTGGTAATCCATCTTCTCCCGGTGTTCCAGCTGATTTTACAAAGCACACGCTTTTAGCTGAGTACAACGATATTGAGTCTGTAAAGAAATGCTTTGAAGACTCAAAAGATATTGCCTGTGTAATTATTGAACCAATTGCTGGAAATATGGGTTTTATACCTGCTGATAAAGAATTTTTACATGAACTCCGTAAGTTATGTGATGAAAATGCAACTCTCCTTATTTTTGATGAAGTTATGAGTGGTTTTCGAGCAAGTATAAATGGAGTGGAATCTATTACGGGAGTGATACCTGATCTTTTAACACTTGGAAAAGTTATTGGTGGTGGTATGCCAGTTGGTGCCTTTGGTGGACGGGCTGATATTATGTCAATGCTTTCTCCCCAGGGACCAGTATACCAAGCTGGAACACTAAGTGGTAACCCAGTAGCAATGGCAGCAGGATTTGCAGCCCTTAGTAAACTAAAACAAAATGCAAGAGTAATGAAAGTATTAGAAAATCGGGCTATAAGGCTGGTTGAGGGAATGCAAAAAGCAGCTGCAAGTTATGGGTTTACTATGCAGGTCAATGCTATAGGAAGTATGTTTGGATTTTTCTTTAATGAAAAAGAGGTATGTAATTTTACAGAAGCTAGCAAGAGTGATGCTGCATTGTTTGCTAAGTTTCATACTGCAATGTTAGAGGAAGGATTTTATTTTGCATGTTCAATGTATGAAACTGGTTTTATCTCAACAGCCATTACAGATGAGATGATTGAGCAAACAATTATTGCAAGCCAAAAAGTATTTAAAGGTATTGCCGGTGAGTAAAGAAAAAACTCCTAGAATTAAACCGATTATAGAAGCAGCTGATAATCTTTCACTTGGAATATCCATGGTTGTTGCTGTAGTCATGGGTGTTGGAATTGGATTAGTACTCAAAAGCTTAACTGGTATGGCTTGGACACTGTGGATAGGAGTACTTATTGGTATTGCTGCGGCTATTTTAAATGTGTTTAAAGCATATAAAAAACAAAAAGAGATGTANGAAGAGTTAGCAAAAGAACCTCGTTATGCTATAAAAAAACAACTTGATGAAGATGACGATGACTAAGATTCAAAAAGCAATAAGTTTTATAGGAGTGGGAGAGTTGGTTGTACTTTCTTCTCTTGCCCATTCTGTAGCAGTTTATATGAATGTTCAAATGGCATTTTTAAGTAGTCTTTTTGTTATTCTAGGCTCTTCTTACGCATATAAAAGCATGATAGTTGAAAAAGTAGATTCCAATGAGTTTGAGGAAACAAGAGATGAACTTGATACAATAGAGGATCCTCATGGACTTTATGAAGAAGAAGAACTTGACTTAAAAGCAATTGTTAAAGAGGAAAAAGCAAAGATTACAATTTTAAATAAAAATACNTTGAAGCATGGAATTAAAGGNGCATCNTCATTGTTCAGGATTCTCCCNTATGGTATTTTAATTTTAGGATTTATTTCTTTAGAAAATAATGGACTTTTANACATAGCAATTTATNTACCGTCTTTANTACTTGGGATTATTGTTGCCTNCCTCAGCGCAAAAGAACTTTTTTAGATTTAGGATAAAATCATTGGAAGATTAATAGTCAAAGTCTCTTTAATCTCCATGAAAAAGCTACTGTTTTCTGCAAATATTTTTAATTCGTCAATTCTTTTCTTATTTTTATTATCTGCGCTTACTTCTATAGAAAATAAACTGTATTTTTTATCTTCAAATTTAATATGTTCACCGACTCTAAAATAAATTTTTGTTTTTATTTCATTATTTTCTAAAAAACAAGAATATATTTTGTTCATGAGTTTAATAAATTCATTGGAATCAATAAGAATTTCTGGGATAGTAGGATCAAAATCTTTTAAAAAGTTAATAGTAGAATTAATAGAGTTTGTTGAAATACATAGGTCAACAAGGGTATATATATTTGTAAGTTCGCCTGTAGGTTTTGGTTTATTTATTTTAAATGATGGTGTTTGATAAAGCTTCATTCCGATTTCATCTTCTGTTTCATATCCAACCATGAGTCCAAAGAACTTGTATCTACCAAATTCAAGGTCTAAAAATGTTGTTTTAAATCCAAAACTTACGCTTGCGTAGTTTGAAGCTAACTCAAAAAGTTCTGAAGGTGAGGCAGTTCCAAGAAGAAACTGCGCTTCGGCATTAAGGGAGGTTATTTTACCGTTGGAACTAAACAGGATGAAAGGATTATAGTCAGCTCCAACCATTGCTGCTCAAAGTTCACTATTATATCTCACAAAATCTAAACAAGTTCAGGTTTTGTTCAGTCACTAAAGCTACGCCCTTGGCGAGATAAGTCATACTTATTCTTCTATATAATTCTTAAGTTTACGACCAACNTTTGGATGTTTTAGTTTTTTAATCGCAGAACTTTCAATTTGACGAACTCTTTCACGTGTAACGCTAAGCTCTTTTCCAATCTCTTCGAGTGTTCTATCAGATTCATCGTCCATGATTCCAAAGCGAAGCTTTATAACAGCTTTTTCTCTTTCGTTTAGNTGCTCTAAGACTGTTTCAATTTGGATTCGTAAATCATCNTTAAGTATAGCNTCAGAAGGNGATAAAGAAGANTTNTCTTCAATAAAATCNCCAAANCTACCATCATCTTCACTNCCAATAGGTGCTTCAAGTGAAATTGGCTCTTTTGTGATTTTAATTACATTNTTTACTTTTTCNACNGAAAGACAAACTTCTGCTGCGATTGTATCAACATCAGGTTCTTGACCATGTTCTTGAAGGTGNTTACGCATGATTTTATTGATTCTATTAATCGTTTCAATCATATGAATAGGAATACGAATTGTTCTTGCTTGATCAGCAATAGCACGGGAAATTGCCTGACGAATCCACCAGGTAGCATAGGTTGAGAACTTATAACCTTTTTGGTATTCAAATTTATCAACAGCCTTCATAAGACCAATGTTTCCTTCTTGAATAAGGTCAAGAAAAGGTAAGCCACGGTTTGTATAACGTTTAGCAATAGATACAACAAGACGTAGATTAGATTTTGCCATTTTCGTTTTTGAAATTTCTGAAATATTTTTACCACGTTTTATTTGTTCTAAAATATCAGAAAGTTTTTCAGGTTCCATATCAAAAGAATTTTTTGAAGCTTCTTTTGTTTGAACAAGTTTTTTTATTTCCATATAGGTAGAAACCATAGTAGCTTCTGGAACCATGTTGGCAATATCTTCTTTTTTTAGTTCTTGAATTTTTTCTACAAGAATCTTGTGATTTGCCTTAAGTGTTGCATTGAAAAGTGGAAGTTTATATTCAAGACGCTTAAGTTCTTTGTCATAACCATCATCACTTTTAAGTGCAGTCTCCATCGCTTTAACAAGTTCATTAATAAGTTTTGAAGTTGGACCAAGATCTAAAAGTTTTTCTTTAAGAATGGCTTTTTTAAATGTGATACCTAAAAAATAATTAATGTTTTCTTCATTTAAAGCACCGTCTAAGTCTTGAGGCATTTTTGTGGTTAATTTAATCCAGTCTTTTTTTGCTTTTTCTAAGGCTTTAAAACTAAAGGTAACCTTTTCAACTCTACTTTTATCATCATTTAATGACTTTGGAGTTTCTTTTTTAACTGTTTCCTTTTCCTCTGTGGTATTTGTTTCATCAGTTTCTTCTTTTTCATCTTCAAAACTTTTAAACAACTCTTTTACACGTCGTTCACGATTAATAAGAGGTTCTTTATAGTCTAAAATAAATTCTATTAAGTATGGAACAGAACAGATGGCATCGATTATAATACTTTCTCCACCTTCTATTTTTTTGGATATTTCTATCTCTTCTTCTTTTGTTAAAAGTGGAATTTGTCCCATCTCACGTAAATACATACGAACGGGAGAATCCGAACGTGACCATTCAAGAAGNTCATGTTCTTTTAAAATNTCAAATTTATCAGATTCATTATTAGCAAGCATTTTTCTTTGTGCTTCTTTTCTTNCTTCTGTTTCTTTATCNTTAAGTCTTTTNGCATTTTCAGAAGATGTATAAAGACATACTTTNTTTTTGAGAGCNAGTTTAAGAATGTTTTTTACTTGAGAAGCTGTTGGTTGTTTATCGAAAAGTTGGATGAGGGATTCGTAGGTGGCACAATCTTTTGATTTGTGCTCAATAAAAAATGNGTCAATAGCTTTGTTAAGTTCTTTTGCTGTCATATTAGAATATACCCCAGGTTTTATATTATATTTAAAAAAAAGGATTATACCGAAATATTGTATATTATTTTCTTTATTATGGAATTTTTTTGTGGAACATGTCTTGCTAGTATTATAAAAACAACTATATGAGGGAAATAAATGCAAACTGGATATTACAATGCTGCAGCAGGAATGGTTGCTCAGTTTAATAGACTTGATAATATTGCAAATAATCTTGCAAATATAAATACTGCAGGTTTTAAAGAAGATAACCTTATTATTGGTGACTTCATGAGAATTTTTAAAGAAGCAAGAGATAAGCTTCCTCATGAAAATAACTCAGAGGCTGGTGCGCAATTCTTTAACCGAGCACTCACAAGAGCACCTCAAATAGTGGAGCAATATACTAACTTCTCACTTGGTTCTATGCAAAAGACGAACAATCAAACAGATTTTGCTCTTTCAAGAGAAGGTTTATTTTTTGCGGTTAAGACGCCACAGGGTATTCGTTTGACACGAGATGGTTCATTTACAACAAATGATGAAGGAACCTTGGTTACAAAACAAGGTTACGAAGTTCTTCCCTCAAGTTACTTTGCCTCGGGTGGAAATATTTCGTTTAATACAGAAGAAGTTACTATAACATCAGATAAAAATGGTCAAATGTATACAAATCTTCCAAATAGTGTACGGATGGGAATTTCATCTAAGATGTTAATTGTACAGCCTGAAAATATAAATCTTCTTCAAAAAGAAGGCGATAANCTCTTTATATANAATGGTTCATCACNANTNNANAGTATTGNGGAAAGTGGAGCNGTTATGCAAGGTTTTATAGAAAAAAGTAATGTCAATGCTGTGAGGATGATGACGCAGATGATAGANACNAACCGTTTAGTTGGGATGTATCAAAAAGTCATGAATGCACAAATGGATGATATGAATAACGATCTAATAAATAAAATAGCTAGAAAAGTTTAAGGAATAAAACTATGATGCAATCACTTTATACTGCTGCAACAGGAATGTTGTCAATGCAGACACAAATCGATACGACAGCAAATAATATTGCGAATGTGAATACTATAGGATTTAAAAAATCTCGTGCAGAGTTTGCAGACCTTATGTACCATGTATCACAATATGCAGGAACATCTACAAGTGATGTAACTAAAAGTCCAACAGGAATCGAAGTAGGGCTTGGAGTGCGTCCAACAGCTATTAATAAAATCTTTTCAGAAGGCTCTTTAAAGCAAACAGATAATGAATTTGATATTGCTATTACGGGCAAAGGCTTTTTCAAAATGGAGCTACCAGATGGTACAGAAGTATTTTCACGTAATGGAGCCTTTAAAATAGACGACAATGGCTCAATGGTAAACAGTGATGGATATAAATTAATTCCAGAAGTTGTAATTCCACCNGATGCGACAAATGTAACNATTGGTACAGATGGTACTGTAACTGTAGTTCAAGCAGGACAAACACAGGCAACACAAATTGGTCAAATAAATACAACAAACTTTATCAATCCAGCTGGTTTACATTCTCTTGGAGATAACCTTTACATAGAAACAGATAGCTCAGGACAACCAGTTGAAGGAACTCCCGGTTTAGATGGTCTTGGAGTTTTAAGACAGGGTTTTGTTGAGCTTAGTAATGTTGAACTTGTTGTGGAACTTACAGACCTTATTACTGGTCAAAGAGCATACGATTCAAACTCAAAAGTTATTACAACTTCTGATGAAATGTTACAAACNACGAACAATATTAAAAGATAACAAAGTTCTCTAAATAGGCTTGATACTAAAAAGTATCAAGCTCTTCTTTTTCTTTTTCATAAAGGTTTTTCATGCTACTTGCAGGTACAATTTTNTTCCTTACNCTTATTTTTATTATTTGGCAACCAAAGGGTCTAAAAATTGGTACGACTGCGATTGTTGGTGCTATTGTAGCGCTTAGCTTAGGTGTTGTAAGTATTGATGATGTTTTTACTGTTACAGATATTGTTTGGGATGCAACCTTGGCATTTATTGGAATTATTATTCTTTCCATGGTACTTGACGCAATAGGATTTTTTGAGTGGTGTGCAATAAAAACAGCTAAACTTAGTAATGGAAATGGTCACCTTATGTTTGTGTATGCACTACTTTTAGGTTCTTTCGTTTCAGCACTGTTTGCAAATGATGGAGCAGCATTAATTTTAACACCAATACTCCTTGCTAAAATGAAAATTTTAAAGCTCAACACAAAAACAATTTTAGCTTTTTTACTAGCAGGCGGTTTTATAAGTGATAGNGCTTCACTTCCCTTTGTNTTTTCNAANCTNACNAATATCGTTACCGCAAACTATTTTAATATTGGGTTTGTGGAGTATATGGCAAATATGATGGTTCCNTTTCTGGTAAGTACCTTTGTGTCTATCCTTGTTTTATGGGTGGTTTTAAGAAAAGATATTCCAAAATATATAGATGTCTCTCTCCTCAAGAACGAAGATGANGTTTTAAAAAGTAAAACTCTTTTTAAATTTTCTTGGTTTTTTTTACTCNTCCTGTTAGGNGGATATTTTCTTGGTGATTATTATGAGCTACCGATTAGCTTATTNGCTCTTGGTGGNGGACTTTTATTTTTAGCAATTGCAAGCTATACAAAACACGCAAATGCCAAAGAAATCATTAAAACAGCTCCTTGGCAAATTGTTTGGTTTTCTTTAGGTTTGTACATCGTTGTGTATGGACTTAAGAATGCTGGTTTAAC
The DNA here is from genome assembly GCA_016764205.1 of Sulfurimonas sp. The sequence continues at coordinate 498 of JAESSH010000040.1, read as the reverse complement.
AGAATATTTAACCCTGATTCTACAAGACCTCGTTACAAGAGGTGATTTTATTGCAGTTATAGCAACTGGATTTATAGCAGCCTTTCTTTCTGCTTTTATGAATAACATGCCGACAATTATGATTATGGATATAGCTCTTGTTGATGTTGATAATATGAAATTAGTGTACGCAAATATAGTGGGTTGTAACCTAGGTCCAAAAATGACACCGTTTGGTTCCCTTGCAACGCTTCTTTGGTTACATGTACTCGAGCAAAAAGGTGTAAAAATAGGCTTCTGGCAATATTCTAAGTTTGGACTCATTGTAACACCACCCGTACTTTTAGTTGTTTTACTGACGCTTGTATAAAACTTTTTAATACTAATAAAATTACTTTTTAGATATACTCGCATAATTATATAGTTAAAAAGTAGGATTATAAAGAATGAAAAAAGCGAATATTGATGGAAAAGTTTGGACCTTTGGCAAAGATGTTGATACAGATTTAATTATCGCCG
>JAESSH010000039.1 GCA_016764205.1 Sulfurimonas sp. | reverse complement strand
CAAGTGTTATGTCTTCATGAAATACTCCTGCTGTTGGAGAGACGTAAGATGCTATAGGTTGATTTCTACATTTATCTGGGTCTTGTTCCTCTTCTATCTCTTTTACGCACCTGTACTCTGGTTTACACTCTTGGGTTCTTTCTTGTACTCTTGCTGAATATGTTTGTGTACATTCGTTTGAGCGGTTGTTGTCCTCCGTCCAAGTGAAGAGTGTGTTTTCGTTGTTTGCTAAGGCTGGGAAAGTTGTGTTTGGGGTTGTGCAGGTTGGGAGAGAGAGACATTCAGTTTTTTCTTCATTTGAAATTGTACCAGATGGACATAGTTTATACATTGTTCTATATATATTATATATTGAACGACCATTATCACATTGTGTAGTAGCCCTAACAAAAATATAATCAAAGTAGTTTATAGCTAACCCACCACAATCACCTGATCTTATGTAAAATGATTCTTGTGGATAAGCTGCGGTTGTACAGTATCCATAACTACTATGAATTAGCCCATTGTATATTCCCCCATGATTATAAATATAATTACTTAAGTCACAGTCCTGTGGAGGTTCATCAGCATTTGCTAATAAAAAAGTACTTAACAAGATTAAATTTATTAATATTTTAAATATAAACTTCATAAAAAACCTTTTGTGAAAAATTATTTTCTACTGTAGAAGAATATTCCTTAATGAAAAATAAGCAGAATCATCATCTTTTTATAGTGAACTATTTATATTAATGTTTTCAATTAAAATTTCATATTCATACTCAAATTCTATTTGATAATCATACATAAATATCAATAATTTTTCTGGAATAAAAATAATTCTATACTGATTCAAATCAATTGTATTTGTATTTTCACAATATATGTCATATGCCTTATGTGAATCAATATTGAATTCTCTTAACTTATTGTTCTTATCCGTACACATCATTTTAACATCATCTATTGATTTAGATAAAAATTTATTTTCAAATGAAGCTTGCAAAAATCCTTTTTTAGTTTTCATACCATAAAGAATGATGTCATGATTATCTTGTTTATTTATTCGCCAATGAAAAAATGGTAATTTCATTTTATATGTATTAGTGATAACCTCAGAACTATAAAAGAAGTTACTGTAAGAATTAAACAAATAACCAATTGGAGAATAACCAAGCAATTGTTTTGATATAAATATAAAAAAAAGAATAGCAATCAAACTTATTAAAAATAACTTAATCTTTTTATTTTCCACTTTCATATCCTGCACTTTGTAAAGTATTTAATGGCTTACTCAATGGATATCCTATTTTTAGAACATCATTTGTTGTCTCTTTTCCTATTTCCCGTGAAAGTTCCAATTGCTTTTGAGTTGCTTCTTTATATTTTAAGTAATCCTCAATAGTTTTAATAGGTTTACCGTTTGACTCACAATTATCTTTTGATTTAGCTAAATATTCATACCAATCTGACAGAGTATCAAAAGCTAAGTATCCACCAAGTAATCCTAACCCTATTTTTGTTATAGAAACCAACCCACTAGGATCCACAAAGTTAACAGGGTCTTGTAAAACATACCCGTACAGGTTTGTGTCTCCACCATCGAAGTCTATTGGGTCTTTAGCTGTCCATTTTCCTGTGTATGTATCTAGTTCTCTGTAACCAAAGTGAACGAGATTTGTGTCTTTGTCATGCAGTCCTCCTGCAAATCCGAATGGTACTTTAAAGTTTTCGTTTGTGTCGACAAGTATATTACCAAATGTATCATAAGTTACTTCTTTTATGATGTTATGGTTTGTATCACTTACTGCTCTTAGTGTTCCTACTTGGTCGTAATGCAAGTAGTATGTTTGGTTGTTGTGTGTCATTGAGATTGGCATTCTTGCATCTGTGTAGTTGAAGCGTTGGACTAGGTTATTGTCTTTGTCATATGTTGCCAGTAGCGTTGTAAGGTTAGCCCAAAGGTACTTTTCTGTGACAACTCCATCTACTTCTTTTGATACTCTTTGGTTGAGTGCGTTTAGGTGGTAGTTTATTGTTTTACTTGGAATACTTACTTGTGTTAATGCTCCTAAGGTGTTATACGTGTAGCTTGTTATTTCACTTGGAGTTGTTTTTTCTATAAGGTAGCCATCTTCATCATAAAGGTATGTGTTATCTCCATATACTTCTAAGTTGTCATCGAGTGTATAACTTGCTGTTGTAGTTTCTCCGTGTACTGTGGCTTGTAGTCTATTGCCATTTGCATCATAAGTATAACTTTCTACTTCTTGGTTGTTTTTACTTACCTTTGTTAATCTTCCTGTATTGTCATATGTGTAGTCGTACGTGTTTTTAGCTCTTTGCTTTTTATATCCACTACCTTTTTTTCTTGGCNNGAGNTTGACAACTACTTCTTTTTTATGTGCTATTCTTGCTTTTTTCCTTTTTAGGATTAGTTTGAAGTTCTGTGACTTTCTAGTTTTTATATCTCCAAATTGGTTATATGTCAGTGTTTGACTTAAAACTCCATCTGAGATATTTGTAACTTGTCCGTTTATAGCATCTCTNGTTACATTAAAGTCTCCACTTGAAGTTACTAAGCCATCTTTATCGTAAGTATAGTTTGTAGTGTTATTTGAGTACTCCATACTTGTTACTCTAAAGTCATTGTTGTAGGTGTAGTTTATACTTTGGTTTAAGATGCCTTGAGAGTTGAGCTGTGTTAGGAGGTCTCCATCGTATGTGTAAGAGATACTTTCATTTTTATCTGTAACAGAAGAGATTTTATCACCACAGCTGTATGCATATTCTCTTGTTCCATCAGCTGTAGTGGTGTTTTGTAATCTTCCATCCACATAAGCGTTTACTATACTTTTTCCGCTTGCTCGTGTTATGTTAGTAATTCTTCTTTGTTTATCGTATACGTAAAGTGTTTTAAACCCAAGTGGTGAAGTCATCGATGTTCTTTTATTTACACCGTTGTACTCAAATGTATGGTCTGTTGGGGTTGGTGTGGTTAGTACAACTTCATTTCCATTTTTATCATATGAACGCTGAACACTACGTCCATCAGCATAAGTTGTCTGTGTTAATCTATCTTTTTCATCGTAAGCATATCTTGTAGTTGTATCTCTTTGAAGGTTTATTTCCTCTGCTAGATTACCTCTTTCATCATAAATATACTTCACTCTTCTTGGACCTTGTTTTACTTTTATAACTCGACCCTCTTCATCGTACTTATAGATAATAGGTTTTAGATTTGCTACTTCTACTTTAGTTGGGAGTAACGTATCTTTGTTGTAAGTTATAGTGCTTACTCTTCCCTCTGGGGAAGTGATTGTCTCATTTGAAAGGTTATAGTCTCTTACTCTTGTTATGGTAGCACCATTACTTTCTATGCTACTCTCTTTTTTCACCAAAGTATTGTTTGCATCAAAGGTATAGTTTTGCGAATAGTTTGTAGTGTTTATTAAATCACTTGGTCTTTTTACAGTTACACTACTTAGTACTCGTTTATTTGTAACAGGGTCTTTTTCTCTTTCATAGTTTATGCTTCGTATGGTGCCACATCTATCTGAAGAACTTGAAGTTCCATCTACGTTTGAAGTAGAGCTAAAGGTGTCACCACTTGCTATAGTTGTTTGCGTAACTAAAGAGCCATTATCTAAGAAGTAGTCTTTGTACGTTACTTCATCTCCATCTGCTCGAATTACTTTAGTTTGCGTATAGTTGTCATTTGGTGTGCTTGAAAAATTCCAGATTCCTTGTTCGGCATCTATCACTTTTACAACTCTGCCATTTTCATCAAACTCATGTAAGAACTCATTACCGTTTGGTTCTGTCTCACTTAACATGAGATGATTCTCATAAGCAAAGGCATAGTTTGAGTTGTCTTCATATGTTACATTTATTAAGTCACTATTACCATCAAGGTAAATGTAGTTAATTTGTCCATGTGATGCTGTTATGGAAGTAAGTATATCATTCTCATCTCTTTGGAGTGAGGTTACATTATTAAAAGTATCTGATACAGAGATAAGTTTGTTGTTTACATTATAAGTAAATGTGTAGAGTGTATTTTTAGTGTAGTTATCTTTAGTAGTTACATGGAGATTATTCGCATCAAACATATAGCTCTCATCGCCTAAAGTAACTGTAGTNATATTATTCTCAACAGATTTATANGATTTGATATTTAAAAATGTGCCGCTTCCTGTATGAAGGTAATCATTATCTAAAACATGATGAACATCTAAGCTCCAACCATGTGCTATTGCGTTCTTATCTAAATACTTACTCTGATAATGCAAACCAACATCTGTTCCCACAAGTGTTATGTCTTCATGAAATACTCCTGCTGTNGGAGAGACGTAAGATGCTATNGGTTGATTTCTACATTTATCTGGGTCTTGTTCCTCTTCTATCTCTTTTACGCATCTGTACTCTGTTTTACACTCTTGGAGCCTTTCTTGTACGTTCGCTAAATATGTTTGTGTACATTCATTTGAACGGTTGTTATCGTCCGTCCAAGTGAAGAGTGTGTTTTCGTTGTTGGCGAGAGTTGGGAAGGTTGTGTTTGGCGTTGTGCAGGTTTCTGGGGGAGCAGATTCGCACACAAAAGTATCGCTATTCCAGACTAAAGGGGATATACATTTATCAGGATTAGTACAAGTTACTTCTGCTTTTCCATACCATCGAACTTCACATGTAATATAGCCAGGAACTGGAACGGCAGCATCCCAAGCCTGATATCTAGTATCCTGAAAATAACCTCCATTAGCCCTACATGAATTACTTAAACCTTTAACTTCAGATTTAAAAGATGCTGGAGCATTCGAAAGAGGGCTCCGAACCCATCCATCAGATGATTCTGTGTAAATTTCACAATTTACTAATGTCCTAGTTGTCCATTCAATATATGGAATAGCAGAAAGCAATGAATAACCAAATATTAAACCAAATAAAAATACCCTAAATAACTTCATAAAAAACCTTTAGAAAATAAATATTTTCTATTGTAGAAAAATACTACTTAATAAAAACTTACCACTTCTACATCTTAAGATATAATTCCATCATGATAAACACGCTCAGTAATTTTAAAAACTCTTTTTCTTTTTTATATACCCTAGTCTATGGGACCCTTACTGCCTTACTCTTTCGCTATTTAAATTAAGTCTAAATTCATAATAAATTAAAAAAACTAAATTAATTTCGTTTATGTTACAATATTGTTATAACAGAAGAGGAGCCTACATATGTACAGCATTAAACTTGATGTAAATGATAGTATCTATGATAAAGTGATGTTCTTTTTAAAAAATATCCCTGTAAAAAACTTAGAAGTGAAAAAAGTGGATGATATTCAAATAAAAAAGGGTGATGATATTGTAAGTTTTTTTCAATCAAGTCCTTTGAAAGATAATATACTCTTAGAAAGAAAAGATGAAATATATAACGAGAAAATTACTTTTTGAAATACTTACTTGATACAAATATTATTTCAGAATTTATATCTAAAATTCCAAACAAAAATGTCATTGACCATATTTTAGCTTTTGATGAAAATGATTTATATTTATCTGTAATTACTATTGGAGAAATTAAGGCTGGCATTGAAAAACTTGATGATGGTAGAAAAAAAGAAAAACTGTTGCGTTGGTTAGAAAATGACTTACTGGATAGGTTTCAAAATAGAATCATAAATATAGATACAGAAGTCATGCTTCAATGGGGTGCAATAAACCATAGACTAAAACAGTTAGGAAAACCATTGCCAATTATGGATTCATTTATTGGAGCTACTTGTGAAATCAAGGATTTTATTTTAATAACAAGAAATGAAAAAGATTTTAAAAATTTAATTATTCAAGTAGTAAATCCATTTCTTAAAACATGAGTTTATACAATATTATGACTTGAAAAATCAAGACAAGTTTTTAGAATGAAATATAAATATTACCTTCAATAGATATTCCCCATACTATTTTTTTTTAAGCATACTTTCTATATAATCGCGAGTTCCTTTCTCTTTGTATCATTTTCATGATGATATATATTTAGATATCCGAAAGGGAAACATACGCCGATTAAGGCAAATACCAAAGGGAGAATATACTCTATGAGAAACTACGAAAACTTANTTATCGTTAAACCAACATTAACAGCAGAAGAGATCCAAGCTAGCGTTAAAGCTATCGAAGAAGTAATCACTTCAAACGGTGGCGAAATCGCTACAACAGACACAATGGGAATGAGAAAACTCGCATACCCTATTGAAAAAAATGAACGTGGTTATTTCCATGTTATTTATTATTCAATTGCTCCATCAGCAATCAATGAAATTGAAAGACGTTTTCGTATTAATGAAGAACTTCTTCGTTTTATTACAATCAAATATGATACAAACCGTGAAATCAAAGCATGGAATTCTCTTGTTGAAAAAGCTCAGAAAAAAGCAGCAATTCCTGCTAAAACTGAAGAAGCTCCAAAAGAAGTAGTAGCAGCTCCAGCAACAGAAGAAGCTCCAGCAACAGAGGCAACTCCAGTAATTGAAGAAGTTCCAGCAACAACGGCAACTGAAGCAAAAGCAGAGTAATAAGCATTACGCTTAATAATTGAAGGAAGATCCATGTACAATAAAGTCATACTAGTTGGAAACTTAACTCGCGATATAGAACTTAGATACTCTCAAAGCGGTATGGGTATAGCAAATACAGCTATAGCTACGAGCCGTAAATTCACTAGCAATGGTGAGAAAAAAGAGGAAGTATGTTTTGTAGATATCACATTCTTCGCAAGAAGTGCAGAGATAGCAAACCAATACCTTCGAAAGGGAAGTAAAATTCTCGTTGAGGGAAGACTTAACTTTGACACATGGGTAGATCAAAGTGGACAGAAACGCTCAAAACATTCAGTTGTAGTTGAAACGATGCAAATGCTTGATTCTAAAGGGGACAACCAAGGTGGTAGCTCTTATAATGCTCCTACTCAAGGTGGACAACCTGAATATCAAGCACCACAACAACAACAAAGTTCTCAAGCGCCACAACAGCAGAATTACCAAGCACCACAGCAACAGCAACAAGCTTATAATAACCAAGCAAATGCTCAAAGCCGCCAAATGCCTAGTCCTGATTCTGTTCCTGTGATTGACATCGATGAAGATGAAATTCCGTTCTAGAAAATAAAAAGATAAGGAAGTACCATGCCAGAAAAAAGAAAATATAAAAAAAGATTTTGTAAATACTGTGAATCAAAAGTTGACTTCATGGATTACAAAGAAGTTGGAGCATTACGTTTCTCACTTTCAGAAAGATATAAAATTATGCCACGTCGTTTAACAGGTAACTGTAAACGTCACCAAGATATGATTTCTATCGTAATTAAAAGAGCTCGTGCAGCAGCACTAGTGCCTTATACAGTTACTCGTAAAGCGGTAATTACACAGCCTTTCGAAAACCTAAGATAGTCTACTTTGCCTCTTTCATAGAGGCTTTGGCTACATTCTCTTTTGCTTTATTTAAATACTTTACAACTGCATCAGTATCCAGAGGTTTACTAAAGAAGTATCCTTGGACAACCTTGCAACCAAGCCCTTTAAGAATATCCAATTGTTCTTTTGTTTCAATTCCCTCTGCAACGACTTCATAATTCATATAATGCCCAAGTTCTATCATAGATTTTATTAAGTACCGAGATTTTAAATCTGTTTTTATCTCATCAATAAAGTATTTATCAATCTTTAAACTATCTACTGACAAATGCTGAAGTGATGCAAGTGATGAATAGCCTGTGCCAAAATCATCTAGGGCTATTGATATACCAAGCTCTTGTATGGCTTTAAAAATGGAAAGATTTCTTTTATCTATTTGGATAATACTTTCAGTAACTTCTAGTTCCAATTCAGAAGTTAAAATACCTGTTTCATCTATAACCTTCTGTATACTAGGTACCATCTTTTCATCCAAAAAATACTTTGGAGAAATATTGATAGACATTTTAAATTCTGATACACTGAGCTGCCTCCACTCTACAGCTTTTTTACATGCAGTTTTTAATACCCAGCTAGTGAACTGTGTCATCATTCCAATTTTTTCTATAATAGGAATGAATTCAACTGGAGAAATTTGACCTAAATTTATACTATTCCACCGTGCTAAAGCCTCAAAACCAACAAGTGTATTTGTATTAATATTAACTTGTGGTTGATAAACGAGTGTTAGTTGCTCTTTTTCTATCGCCTCTCTTAATCCCTGCTCTATTTTAAAGCGATACTCTGCTTTTTCACTCAACTCTAATTGATAAAAAGCATACTGATTTTTACCCATCTCCTTTGCAAAGTAAAGTGCCATATCAGCAACTTTCAAAATCATCAAAAAATCTTTTGCATCTTCAGGAAAATATCCTATTCCTATGCTACATGTTGGGGTGAAAAGTCTTCCTGCTAATTCCATTGGGCGAGATACTACTTCTAAACAACGTTGCGCAACTATAGCAGAAGTGTGCTTATCCTCCTCTACTTCACGGACAAGAATACAAAATTCATCCCCACTTAAACGAGCAATATAGTCCGTTTCACGGCATATGGTTTCTAAACGATTTGCTATTTCTTTAAGAAGTATATCTCCAATATTATGTCCAAGGGTATCGTTCACATTTTTAAAATCATCTATATCAATATAGAGTAACCCAAAGTGAATCTGAGACCCTATACATTTCTCAACTTCTTGATAAAAACTTATACGATTTGCAAGTCCTGTTAATTCATCTTTATATGCTAATTCCTTTATCCGTTTTTGCGATTGATCCCGCTCCATGACTATTCCTGCAAGTATTGCAGCCGATTTTAAGTCTTCAGATTCTTCATCATTAGGTAATGCAGGGTAATTATAATACATACCAAAAGCACCTAATACCTTTCCTCTAGAATCAATGATTGGTTCTGACCAACAAGAACGTATACCGTGGGGAAGTGCATACTGTTTGATGTTTTCCCATTTAGAATCTGTCGCTATATCTTCAACAAGAACCCGATGTCCAAAATATGTTGATGTCCCACATGAGCCAACAGTCGGTCCATTTTTAAGTCCATTTATTGCATCACAGTATTCTTTTGGCATACTTGGTGCTCCACCATGTAAAAGTATTCCATCTTTTAGTTCCAATAATGAGCAACGTAGTCCTATGTGACGAGATTCATACATTAAAGCAATTTCATTATATACACTTACGGCATCAACCCCTGTTGCAATCATTTTCAAAATTTTTACATTTTTATCATCGAATTTTTGAATTCTTTTTTGTTCACTAATATCTACATGCGTTCCTAGAAGACGAATTACTTTTTGCTCACTGTCACGTTTAAGGAGTAGCCCTCGTGATAAAATAAAAACTACTTGACCATTTTTATGTTTCATACGAATCTCAACTTCAAATGACACCATTTTTGAATCACGGCTAGCTTCAAGGTTTTGTAAAACTTTTTCTTTATCTTCTGGATGTATTAATTTTTCCCATGTACTAAAAGTATTTTCAAGTTCATCATCTTCATAGCCAAGCATACTTTTCCATTGTGATGAATAGTAGACATCACCAGTCTCTATATTCCAATCCCATAGACCATCACTTGAAGTAGATATGGCTGAGCTAAGGTATTTTTCATTTTCTTCTAAGTCTTGTTCAGCCTTCTCAACCAATACTTTATCTTTCCTAATTTTTTTCATATCATCAATTATAAACCTTTTAACCTTAAAATATTATACTAAAATACAGTCTACTAAGTAGGAATATAATTTGCTTTATGAAACAGTATGAAATATACTTTAATACTCTTACTTTTTCTCATGTCTCTCTATGCCAAAGAGTTTTCTATAATTATAGATAAACCTTTTAATGAATCACTCTTTGATATAACTCAAGATTACGACAGAACTATCTCAGCAGTTGGCTTTACTAAAGAGTATAAGCAAACAATAAATCAAAGTGCTATTTATACCAATGCTTTTGACTACCTATCCTCTTTATCAAACTCGAATGGCACACAAATTGCCTTTGTAAAAGTTGGCAAAAATGCAAATGTACTCGTAGATAAAGAAACTAAAATGGGGAAATTCTCTAAAGCAGTTACGCTTCTTAAAACACCTTCTAATGGTTACTTTGTTGGTGGCTATACCCTCGATGGTTCACTACTTATAATGAAACTAGATTCAAATGCAAATGTAATTTTTTCAAAAACATTTGGAACAAAAAATTATGACAGAATGACAAACATGATTCTACTCAGTGATGGAGGAGTTCTTGCTATTGGTAGTTCCACAACCTCAAGATCTCAAAGTGATAGTTTGTTTGAAACAGGCTTAGGCTTAAACGATATCTATTTAACAAGGTTTTCTAAAAGTGGTCAAAAGTTATGGAGTAAAAAATATGGTACACAGTATGATGATAGGGGAGTCGATGCTGCCCAGGCAAGAGATGGCTCTATCCTTCTTGTTAGTACGACTTCTTATAAGCAAAATAAAAACATTACACTCATGCGAATCTCAGAAAACGGTAACAAAATTTGGTTAAAACATTTTAAAGATGAGAATAAGCTAACTCCCTATAAACTTATAAAACTACGTGATAACAACTTCTTACTTTCACTTTCAAAACGAAATGAACTTAATAAAGAACAAGCAAGGTTTATAAAATTTAACCTCCAAGGTAATGTACTCATTGACAAAGAAATCACTACCGCTTATTCAAGTACGATTAAAGATATCAAAGAGTACTCAGATGGTAAAATTATCGGTGTCGGTTATGTCAAAGATACATATAATACAGACGCTCTTGTTATGATTTTGGACGATACATTAAGCATGCTCCACCAAGAACATTATGGAAATGAAAATTATGACATTTTTAATGCTGTAACTATTATGCATGATTCTAAAGCCGCCGTGGCAGGCTTAAATACAAGTCCAGAATCGCAAGAATCAAACATGTGGATAGCTAAAATAAATCGTGACGGCACTATGGCACAGGTATCTACAAGGTTTGAAAATCTTTATACAGCATTAACACATTTACTTTCAAATGAAATAAAAAATAAAAAACTTCGAGTTAAAGAAGATTTAACGATAGAATTTATAGATTCGCAACTACTTTTTAAAGTAGGAGAGTATGAATTAAGCACAATGCAAAAAGCGTTTATAACTACATTCTGTAAAAAACTTATTCCGTTTTTAGATGAAAATAAAAACTCAATTACAGCCCTAGAAATAAATGGACATACCTCAAGTGAATGGGGAGATGAAAATTTTTCAAAAGGCTATTTAAACAATGAAAAACTTTCTATGCAACGCTCCTTCGCAACACTCAAATATATCTTTAGTGCACAAGATATGAAAACTAAAAAATGGTTATCTACAATTATAAAAGGAAGTGGTTTAGGATTTTCTAAAAAAATTGTATTTGACAATAGAGAATATAAACAAAAATCGAGACGAATCTCGTTTAAACTGATACTCTAGGTATTTAAAAACAAATAATCATCCACCACAAGAGGGAATATCTCCATCAGCGGCATACTTCCAGACAAAATCATAAAGATTTTTTTCATCTTTTTCTTTCATTGTAGAAAACCTTTTTTCACTATGGGGACAAAGTTTACTCCACTCAGCAGTTAATGTACCCGCAGTTTTAAGAGCTTCCCATTCTTCACGAGTATATTTTTCTGCAAAAGACGCACCACTTTTTAAACCATCTTTTTTACAAGATGTTAACTTTTTCAAGTAGTATTTTTGACCTTTTTTTGCACTCGCTGATACTATTGTACTTAGCATTGTAGTTCCAAGAAAAACAGCTACTGCCAGTGAAATAAATTTTCTCATTTGTATCCTTTTTCTATAGAATTATAGATTTAAATTGTGAAATAATCGTTTAGGCTCTAAAACTCAAACGTATTTTATCTTGTTTAAATTTTTTATAGAGTTTAAACTTAGCCTTTTGTAAGTCTTCCTCATTATATGAAAAGGTCTCTTTCATTACTTTATCATCTATTTTAGCACTGTCCATTGCAAAAAGTTTTAACTCTTTTTTTGTAAGTTTTGCTTTTAAAACTCCATACAGTTCTTTCTCATCGTTGATTAAATCAGCTAAATTTAACTGCGTAAACCCTGCTAAAAGCTCACGAAAACTATTTTCTTCATTGTAGTGTTTCCACACAGTACTTTCTAACATTCTATTTCCTTTAGTATTAGTGTTAAATCTTTTTCAGATATGATAATATTTGCTTCTTTTTGTAAAATTTCACGTGCGCAAAAAGCAATTCTCACACTTGCATGTGCAAACATTGACAAGTCATTCGCCCCATCTCCACATACAAGAGTCTCTTCTTCCTTGACGCCTAAAATATTTTGCAAACGAAGAAGCATATCTCCCTTAGAGTAGTTAAACATCATATCTCCGCCTACGAGTCCCGTGAGTTTTCCATTCTTTTGATGAAGTACGTTTGAGAAGTCTGCATCGTAGCCTAATATATCTTTTGCATACCCTGTAGCCGAGCGAAAACCTCCGGAGAAGCATACAACAGTCATTCCTCTTTTTTTGAGCTCTGCTATTGTCTCTTTTGCTCCTTGCATGTACGGAAGATTCTGAGATATTTTTTCAACCACAGAGTAGTCAAGCCCTTTTAAAAGCTTAACCCTACTTTGAAGTGATTCAAAAAAATCAAGTCTTCCGCTCATCGCCTCTTCAGTAATGTGCGCTACTTCTTCACCGATCCCAAATTCCTCTGCAAAATAATCAATCGTTTCTCCATCCATAAGTGTCGAATCGAAATCAAAAACAGCAAGTTTTAACATATAATATTCTCTCTTTTAGTTATAATATAGAAATTATACCATTAAGGACTTTTTTTGAGTTTATGTCATCTATATTCTGGTTCTTCTTCTTACCCATATCTTGATCAACTGCTAAACTCTTTTGCCAAAAACATTTCACTCGATGTAAATACTATTAGCACTCTAGATAGTTATGACATCTGCCTTATCGAGCTACAAGAAGTAGATAAGGAACTATCTCGAAAAATTGTTAAGCTCTTTAAAGATAATGAATATACTCTTATCTACTTTATCATTCCTGAAAATCACACTTTATTTCTTTTTCAACTAGCATTTTTACTCAAGACAGAAGCAATTATTACACATACCCAGAATGTCGAGAAGGCTATAGAAAAAATAAAAATTGATTTTGAACATTTTAAACAAAAAAACGATACGAACTCAAAAGTAAATACTTTTGGCTTTATCTCAAGTAGAATCACTTTTATTGAAATTTTAAAAGAAAAAATTCTTCAAAGAAATAGTAGCTCACAAAACTTATGTGCCTTAGTTATCAATATAAAAAATACAAAAGTACTCCTTACCAAACTTTCAATAGTTAAATTCGAAGAAGCACTTTATAATATGTTGTTATTCATAGAAAAAAGTCTCTCTGATAAGCTAATATTTTCACAATTTGAAAACAACTCCTATACTATTCTTTTTGAAAACAAAAATTTTAATGAACTCAATACTTATATAAATGATTTTCACAAGAAAATATCTAACTATATGAATAAAAAAACCCATAAAATAATTAATGACTTCTTTACCTACGATTTAAATAATCGAGATTTTGATGAAATTTTAACTACTTTAAACAAATTATCTGAAGAAAATTTTAAAATTACTACAGATAATTCACATTATATATATCAATTAAAAAGCACAGAACAAAAGACTGACTTAAAGACTCTATTAGACAATGTATATAAAGATTCTAGCGATTTAAAAATTCTTAATATTTATCATGGTTTAGTCATTAATACTACTTCTGAAATTCTCAAAATTACTGATAAAAATATCTATATTAGTTTTGACTCCTTACAAGGTGTAGTCTTAAATATGGAAAAAAACACTGTATTACAATCTGATATTTTTCCCCAAGATATTTATGCAGAGATAAAACAAATAAACTTACAAAAAAAAATCGCTATACTGGAAAATTTTAAATTTTTAAAATCTAATGCAAATTCTAGAAAATATGCAAGAGTAACAACACAAATAAAAGTTCCAATAAGTATATATATTGGTAAAAGTAGTGTGCAAGGAAGTATATTAGACCTTTCCATCAAGTCCATAGCTGTACGCATGAAGTACAATGAGAAGATGCCAAAAATCATAGCACAAAAGGTTTCCTTAGTTTTTAATCTTTCGGATTCTTCCGCAGAAAACGGTTATATACAACTTGTCTTAGATGCTAAAATAATTTTTGTAACTGATACGAATGACAAGGGTAATTATAATATAATCTGTGACTTAGACCAATATTCTCATGATTTAGATATTGTTTCAAAGTATGTATACAGACGACAAAAAGAGTTAATTATAGAACTTAAAAAGATGTCTAAATTAAACTAAAAAAAGTTATACTTACATTATTATAAAACTTCAGGATTTTTTTTGTTTGATACACTCATAGATAAACTACGAAACAACACATTTATAACACTTGAAACGACTCCTGGGCACTCACCTCAATTTACCCCCATAGTAGACAAAATAGACTCCTTAGGATTGCAAAACCTTGTTGATGGGTTCTCCACAACAGACAACCCTCTTGCAAAACTAAAATACAATGCACTTTTTGCAGCCAAAATTCTTCAAGAGCGTTTTAACAAACCCGTCATTGCAACAATGAGTATGCGTGACAGAAATAAAATAGCCTTACAATCAGATTTACTTGGTGCAAATGAGGTTAATATACGCGCAATACTTGCTCTTACGGGTGATCCTGCGAGTATCTCCGATCAACCACATACTAAGGGTGTGTTTGAATCAGACAGTTCCTTACTTCTAGATATAATATCAGCTTTTAATTCCGGCATGAATTATGCGGGAAAACCTTTTACACATAAACCACAAAATATTTTTCCATTTGCTGTTGTAAATTCTTATGCAAAAAACCCTAAGACACTTCAAAAAAAGATGCAAAAGAAAATCAGGCACGGTGCGCTTGGAATAATGACACAACCAGTGTATGACATAGAAAATGCTAAAAACCTTATAGACTTAAACGAGGCAGCAAATGCTGCATGTAGTCCTGAGTATAAAAGGGCAGAACTCATACTTGGAGTCTTTCCTATAACTAAACTAAGAACTGCCCAATTTTTATCTGCGCATGTTCCAGGAATTCATGTACCAGAGTCTTGGATAGACAAACTTAGAGTAGCCAATACACACAGTCCAGAAGAGGAATATAAGGTAGGATTTGAATTAAGTAAAAACCTTTTTGACACACTCAAAGAAGAACATCCAAAAATCCATCTTATGACAGCAAACCAATTTCAACTCGCTCACGACATACTCGTATAATCAAGGAAAAAAATGATTGACTTAAGGCTACTACAAAAAGATTTTACTGCAATGCAAGACAAACTCATTCGTAAAGGGGTTGACTCTACCTTACTAGAAAGCTTAAAAGAAAAAAATGAAGGATTAAAGACCGCCAAACAAAACTTTGAATCATTACAGGCTCTACAAAACTCTATGAGTAAAGAGTTTGGTATATACAAACGAGAAGGCAAGGACATCACAGAATTAAAAGCAAAGGTTGATGCAAACAAAATCGAAATAGCAAAGCTTTTAAATACTCAAAGAGAAAAACAAGAAGCATTAGAAGCCATAGCTATGTCTATACCTAATGTGCCAGATGACTCTGTACCAGATGGGGTAGACGAAAGTGCTAATGTTGAACTCAAAAGAATACTACAACCAAAAGTATTTTCTTTCACTCCAAAAGAGCATTGGGAATTAGCAGAACAAAACAACTGGATAGATTTTGAACGTGGTGTAAAACTAGCAACGAGTAGGTTCTCTGTTTCCTTTGGAATGGGCGCACGACTAGAACGTGCCCTCATTAATTTTATGCTTGACTTTAACCGTAAACGTGATTTTCATGAGGTAAGCGTACCTGCTCTGGTTAATCGTACTGCCCTCGAGGGTACTGGACAACTTCCAAAGTTTGAAGATGACTTGTATAAAATGGATGGACAAGAGCTCTTTTTAATCCCAACTGCTGAAGTTCCTCTCACAAATCTCTACCAAGATGAGATTCTAAGTTCTGATGAACTTCCTAAAAAAATGACTGCATATACCTCATGTTTTAGAAAAGAAGCTGGAGCAGCGGGACGTGATACACGAGGAATGATACGTCAACATCAATTTCATAAGGTTGAACTTGTTGCTCTAGTAAAACCAGAAGAAAGTGAGGCTATTTTCCATGATATGGTTTCTTGTGCTTCAGATATACTAAGTGCGCTTGAGCTTCCCCATAGAATTGTAAATCTTTGTGTAGGTGATTTAGGCTTTTCTGCTGCTTATACAACAGATATTGAAGTTTGGTTACCAGGACAAAATACGTACCGTGAAATAAGCTCTATCTCAAATACAAGAGACTTTCAAGCAAGACGTGCAAAGATACGTTATAAAGATGAAAAGAAGAACTCTTTTGTACATACCCTCAATGGCTCTTCCTTAGCTGTTGGTCGTACACTCGTGGCTATTATGGAGAACTACCAAAATGAAGATGGAAGTATTGATATTCCGGAAGTTCTAAAACCATATTTAGGAGTGTAGTTTAAATACGATACACATATAAAAATGTGTTTTTCATTCTTATTTCTCTTGTTTATGATATAATTATTTTATAAATTATACATAAGGATGTTGAATGGGAATATTATTAATCGCGCTTGGAGCAGGACTCTTTTTTGGTCTCTTTATTTTTTTTATCTGTGAGGAAAAGTCTCTTAAGAACGCAGATTTTTCAGATATGAAAGGTCTTTTTACAGCTGAGAAAAAAATTTCAGAAGTTGCGGGAGAGTTTAATACTATACGTTACTTAATGATATTTTTTCTAATTATGCTAGCATTTGATTTCACTGTCATTTACTTTTTGTTTGAAGCAAACAGTTTTGGTATGCAAGAAATTTTAGCCTATATTTTCACTCCTGCTTTACTAGGTTCGTGGATTATTTTATTAGTCAAATGGACATACCAGCCTATTATTAAACTTGTTTCTTCTTTTATGTTTGGTTCTGTTTACATGGGTGCTGCCATTACTGCTTTTGCTATCACATATTTTCTATCTCTCTAAACTTCTTTAACCCTTACCTTAGAGTAAGGGTTTTTATGGTATCTTTTTTGCTTTAATTTATTAAAAAACAATGAAGGAAACGAATGGCTACTGCTGAAGAAGAAATTGTAATTATTGCTGAAGATGATGCAGCCCAGCTATACGACATAGACCTTCAAGAAGGCTCTTCCCCTGATGATGAGGCTAAAAAGAAAAAAGCAATCGTTTTTGGTGCGGCGGCAATAACACTCGTTCTTATTATTGTGATTATACTCCTCATAGTTTCTCCCTCCTCAAATGAAGAAAAATCTTTTTCAATGGATACTATAAAAGAGAAACTCCTGCAAAATAAACAAAAACCGATTGAACCGAGTAGGTTAGAAAATATGATAGCAAAGGCAAACTATCTTTACTCAAATGGATCAAAAGAAGAAGCCCTTCATCTTTATGAAAAGATAGCTTACTTTAGTGAAGCAATCTCCCTTTACAACTTGGGTGTAGCACAGCTTAAAAACAAACAATATACTTTAGCCTTAGAAACATTTCAAAAAGCAATAAAAAACGACGATAAAAGATGTGTAAGCGCTATTAATGCTGCAGTATGCTCATTACACTTAGGAGATAAGGAAGGTTTTCAATATTTTATTGATTTAGCTTATGCTTACTTACCCACTGAGTTTAATTCTCCTTTATACTCCTACTATTATACACTGATAAACTACTATAATAAAAATTATCTTGAAGCACTAAGTTCATTAAAAAATCCAACTTCCAAAGAATATCCTGAAGTACAAAAACATCTTAATGCAAAAATAAATGCCTTGTTTGATAACAACTATAATGCTATAGAAGCGATGGAGCAAGATGCAAATCCAGATGACAGTTTTAGTTTAGCCATACTCTATGCAAGAGTTGGAGACCTAACATTAGCACAGCAGTACCTTGAAGATTCTATTTTAAGAAATATAGAACCAGCTAAAGCACAGCTTGCCCTTGGTCTTATAAAACTTAAGGCTGGTCATATCAGTGCTGGAGCCCAGGAGATAAAAAATGTGACAGATATGTTTCCCCAAGAAGTATATAAAGATTATCCTATTAAAGTTACTCTCAAAGACACACTTTTTGATGCAAAAAAAGCACAAAAAGTGTACCGAGAAAAAATAAACAAGTCTAAACTTTTAAATTATCAAAAAATATTTTATTTCTCTCCATACAAAATATTTAATGCAAATAAAACGATTAGTTATATACGAAAAGGAAATGCAAATATTTATATAGATAATATAGATTCCGCTAAAGTATATTTAAACAAAAGTTCTTCCTCCTCTGTTGTTAATAAGGGTATTGCTCGTGCTATTAAAAAAGCTCTATCATTTCATATTCGTTCGGCAAATCAAGACTTACAAAAACCTACTGCAATACAACCAAAACATTCTATTTTACATTATAACTTAGCCTTAACATATGCACAAATGGGTGATATGCAAAATGCACATAAATACTTTTTACGTTCATACTATTTAGATGCAAAAAATTATTTATCTGGTGTGTATGCTGTTATGACTTCCCAGCTCATTGATAAAGAAAATATGAAAATGAAGGATATTTTAAAAGATTCAATCAATCAAGAAAATCCAAGTGAAGCCAAAAGTATGTACAGGGCGCTTTTAAATATTAGCGAAAATAATATACTCTCAAGCGTAGATTGGTTGGATAATAACTATACCCAACGACCACTTTACTTGTTGATAGATATAATTATCTCTCTCAACTTAAATAGGTTGGATTATGCAAAAAAATCAGCTATGAAGCTATCCATACTTTTACCAAATGATATACTTCCACATATGCTCTATATTGATGCTTATTATAGTGAGCTGAATGATGAAGAGTATTCAAAAGAAGTGTTTAAATACCTAAAGAATATAAAGTTTCATTTCAAAGATTTATATTTTGGACCTCATATCAGTAGACACTTATATACACAACAAAGTCTCATAACTGGTCGTTTGTTTTTTTTACGAGAACAATTAAAAGATGCAATGGCAACTACTAATAAGCCGTTACATGAGCTTACTTCTACTCTAGCTTTTGCATCTTTACTGGACAAGGCTTATGAAGAATCTTACACCCTCTACAACCAGTTAATCGATGAATTAAAGGTACAAAATGCAAATACCTTGTTCTTAGCTGCTGTTGCATCAACTGCGGCTGGGCATCATGAGAATGCGATTGCACTCCTAGAGCTTTCAAAAATGAAAGACAAAACATTTGCAGAAAGTAGATATGCCCTTGGTCTTTTATATTTAGAAATACAAAATAATGAAGGGGCGGTAATACAACTCTCTCGAGTTGCAAAGAATGGGTTTAACTCTGAGTATTTTAACTTTGACATTGATACAAATAAACTACTTCAAGGAAAAATACCCTAATAAGGTTTGAGAAGCTTTTACTTCATCGCCGATGGTAATATTCAAGCGAAAGTTTTTTGGAAAATAGAGCTCAGATATTCCATTAATCATTACCCCATAACGTCTTGATTGAAGTACATTTCTTTCATTCATAGAATCAATTTTAATCCCACAAAAACTTTGAGTGACTCTATGTTTGATCTTCATTGTATTTTCATACTTACCTTTAAAGACTAGGCTCATATTTTCATTAATTTTTTGAGCTAAAGAGCTTTTTAAACAAAGTCTAGCACCATGAGAGATTTCTTTAGATTCTACTTTTGCGCTAAAAGGAACTCTCAGAACTGACACATCCAAGTATCTACTTTCTAATGTTAGTTTATAGAAGTATTGCGCATCATTTATCTCTTGTATAGCAATAACAACAGCATCAACGGGGGATACTACACTGTTTTCTTCAAATACACCTGGCTCTCTTTCTGGATTTCTAAATAAGTAACTTAAAAGAGCTGTACTAACAAAAAAGACAAAGGCTAAAATTGTAAAACCTAAGAGCATACTTAGTATGAAAAGTCCTAAAGAGTAAGCAATATAATTCCAACCCTCCCTAGAAATAGGTAAAAGGTTATTTCTCATCTGGAGGAGTTTCTTTTACCATTTTTGCATCTTCTTTTAACTCTTCTTTAATTTCATCCACCACAGAATCAACCCTTGACTTTATCCCGTTTTTATCTTCAAAACCAATAATAATTTCACGAACTTCTTCGCCTGTTATATTTTCTTCTTTATAAAGAAGGGCTACCATTTCTTCAATAGCACCCTTGTACTCTTTTAAACGCGAAAGAACACTAGAATAATGTTCATCAAGAGAATTTTTAATAAAATTATCCATATCTTGTGCCATTTTATCACTGTATTCACGAGTACTCTGTTGCACTCCACCAATAAAAGACTGTCTACTTTTCTCCAGTACCATTAACCCAGCAACATCTGTCATACCGTAAGTTTGAATCATCGATTTAATTATATCTGTTGCCCGTTCTAAATCATTTCCAGCACCCGTTGATATTTCACCAATAAATACTTCTTCTGCAGCACGTCCCCCAAGGAGAACATCTACCTCTGCCCAAAGTTCGTGACGTTGCATCATAAATCTGTCTTCTTCTGGTTTGTTTAAGGTGTATCCAAGAGCCGCAAGTCCACGAGGTACAATAGAAACCTTGGAAACTTTTTTAGCTCCTATAGTAGTCTCTGCTAAAAGGGCATGACCACTTTCATGGTATGCAACTATTTTTTTCTCTTTAGGATTAATTCTACGAGATTTTTTAGCAAGTCCTGCAATTGCACGCTCAACCGATTCAAATAAATCTTGTTGCTTCACAGTTTTTTGAGACTTTCGTCCTGCTAGAAGTGCTCCCTCGTTAATAATATTTGCTAAATCTGCACCAGCTAAACCCGCAGTTAATCTCGCTATTTCCTTCACTTCTACATCTTTATCCATTTTTACATTTTTCATATGTACATGTAAAATTTTCACACGCCCCTCAAAATCAGGTTTATCTACTAAAACCTGCCTATCAAAACGACCAGGACGAAGAAGAGCAGCATCGAGAACCTCAGGTCTATTTGTAGCTGCTAAGATAATAACGGGTGTATTAGTACCAAACCCATCCATTTCAGCGAGAAGTTGGTTAAGCGTTTGCTCTCTTTCATCATTTCCACCCATCATTCCACCAGCAGCACGACTTTTACCAATTGCGTCTATTTCATCAATGAAAATAATACTTGGAGCATCTTTTTTAGCTTGCTCAAACAAGTCTCTCACACGTGCAGCACCTACTCCAACAAACATCTCTATAAAACTTGAACCACTTACAGAGAAGAAAGGAACTTCTGCCTCTCCTGCGACTGCTTTAGCAAGAAGTGTTTTACCAGTACCCGGAGCACCTACAAGTAAAACGCCCTTAGGAATTTTTGCACCAATTTCAACATAACGAGCAGGGTATTTTAAGAAGTCCACTATCTCTTGAACCTCTTCTTTTGCTTCTTCTACACCAGCTACATCATCAAACTTCGTATCTGGTTTTTCAGAACTTACCATTTTTTTAGAATTACCCATGCCAAGGATTCCACCACCCATGCTTTTTTGCATACGCCCTGCAAAAAACATCCAAATACCGATAATTATAAGAAAAGGAAGTAACCACCCAAACATATCTGTAAACCAGTTTGTTTCACTGATTCCAGTGTATTCTATTCCCTGCTTTTCTAACTCTTTTATGAAGTCGGCATCACCATGAACTATCCTCGTTGTATAGAGCTGTCCCTCAGCTGAACGTGCTTTAATATATGTTTGACCAATCTCTACCTTTGCAACACTTTTAGACGCTATAAGCGACTTAAGTTCTGAGTAACTCACAGACTTGGTTCTTGTATTTTGTCCGCCCATTTCATTTGTAAACGAACCACCACCATCACCAACGAGAGTCTTAAAGACTAAAATCATAACAACTGAAAATACAGCGAATGTTATAAGAGGGTTCTTATTAAAAAAGTTATTATTATCATCTTTATTTGGTTTTTTATTTTGCATTTCTTACTTCTCTTTTTTTAAAATTAATGTTACCCATTCATCTGTGGGTATTCTTTGAACAAGTTCACAGTCTGTGTAAAAGTTCATTACTTTTGTTTCATATTTATCTAAGATTCCAGATAAAATTAAAATTCCATTTGTATTCAGGGCTTGCTTTAATTCTTTTGCTATAAAGGTCAGCACATCAGCTACGATATTAGCTACAACTACATCATATTTACGTTTTGCTTTACTACATGAACCTTCCCAAATATTGTTGAATTTTACATTATTTAATTTAGCATTTGTTATCGAGTTTTCAACAGACACTATATCAGTATCGCAGGCGTCGACTAAGGAACCAAGTTTCATTGCCCCAATTCCTAATATACCACTTCCACAACCAACATCCAAAAGTGTATTAGCCTTTTTGACGTACTTTGCTATGGCTATAAGCGATGAAGCGGTAGTGGGATGATGCCCTGTTCCAAATGCTAAAGCTGGATCGATTTCGATGTTAATTAAATCTTTATGTGGTGTATTCCATTTTGGATGAATATAAAACTTATCAATGATTAAAGGCGTAATACTGTTTTGATATTCTTTAACCCAATCACTGTTTTTTTGTTTTGTTATACTACATTCAAGTTCTATTGTTTCATGTAAGGCTTTTTGAAGTGCTTCTTGAAATTGTTCAAGTCCCCAAGAAATTGTATCAAGAGAATCCTCACTTCTTATAATAAAACCATCATCTTTTTCTTCAAAACCGACAGCAACTGTATCTGATAAAAAGTCGGAAAATAGAGGAAGATGAGATGAAACTTTAACTACTAATTCATAGTAGTGTTCTTGCATTATTCGGCTATACCCATAACTGCACCAAGTTTTTCTTTAAGGACTTGTGGAGTAAATGGTTTAACTATATAGTTATTTACGCCTGCTTTTAAAGCAGTAATAACTTCAGCTTTACCACCTTCAGTCGTTACCATAATAATAGGAGTATCTACAAAACGCTCATCTGCACGAACTTTTTTAACAAGTTCTAAACCATTCATTACCGGCATATTCCAGTCAGTGATAAGCATTTCAATATCTGGATTAGCATCCATTTGGTTCCAACCTTCAACTCCATCAGCACCCTCTAAAATATCTTTATATCCAAGACGAGCTAAAGTGTTTTTTATAATACGGCGCATAGTGGAGCTATCATCGACAACAAGTAATTTCAATTGAAATCCTTTTATTAAATATATTTATAAACTTTCATATATTAAGTATAACAAAAATTTCTTTATTTTTCTATAAATCCAGAAGTTTAAACATTTTGGGAAGGTCCAATGTACCCTCATAGTAAGCTTTTCCAATAATTACGCCATCAACCTCATTCGTTCTTATTAATGCTTCAATGTCACTTGCGTCTTTTACTCCGCCACTTGCTATGGTACTTACTCCACTCGCTCTTGCTATATCTAAGGTAAAGTCTACATTTACACCACTCAGAGTTCCGTCCTTTGCTACATCTGTACAAATAATAGCTTCCACTCCAGCATCTGCAAATTCTTTTGCTAAGTCTGTTGCTCTCATAGATGATACTTCACCCCAACCTTCAACTGCTACAAAGCCGTTTATAGCATCAATACCAACTGCGATAGGATATTTCGCTGCCATATTTCTTACAAATTCTGGATCTTTTACCGCAATTGAACCTAATATAATTCTGTCAATTCCAATATCTAGCATTTTTTTAATGGTTTTCTCATCTCTAATTCCACCACCAAGTTCAAGTTTCACATTACAGTTTGCACGGATTTTAATAATCTGCTCTACATTTTTAGGCTCGCCTGCAAAAGCACCATTAAGATCAACTAAATGAACCCACTTAGCACCCATCTCTTCAAACTTTTTCACTAAAGACCATGGCTCATCTGAGTAAATCTTGGCACTGTCCATTAGACCTTTTGTAAGGCGTACTGCTTTTCCATCTTTTAAATCTATTGCGGGGTATAATGTCATCTACTGTCTCTTCCTAATATTTTTTTAATAGCCACTATGTGGCGTGGGCTCTCTGCCGAAGAGAACTAAGTGTTAACGTAGTTAGCGGAATTAGTTCCGATAACGTTATAAGTTAATGAAGTTTTCTAATATCTTAAGACCATTTTCATGGCTTTTCTCTGGATGTGGCTGAATTCCAAATACATTGCCACTTGCTACTGCAGAGGCAAAGTCGTAACCATAATGAGTACGACCTATGATGTTTTTTTCATCCCTACACACGACATGATACGTATGAACAAAATACAAATAATGCTCTTTATCAAGATTGTTAAATAAGAAGTGCTCTGTGGTAAACATACGATTCCAACCCATATGCGGAATCTTCAAGGGTTCACTAAAGGCAGAAGCATCAAAGTGTTTTACATCTCCTTTAATGATTCCAAGACCCTGATGCAGTCCAAACTCTTCACTTGAATCAAAAAGAAGTTGCATACCTAAACAAATGCCTAGCATATACTTTCCGCTCTTAGCATACTCTTGTAATGGTTTTACCATATCCCTTTGATGAAGATGCTCCATTGCATCACCAAAGGCACCTACTCCAGGTAATATAAGCTTGTCATACTCTTTAAACTTTTGAGGGTCATTTTCTATAACCGTATCGCATCCTAATTTTGCGAATGCATTTTGTACGCTTGCAAGATTGCCCATGTTATAATCAACTATTGCTATCATTAATTGCTAAAGCCTTCTTCTACTTTTGTGAATTTTATATACACCGCGAGAGAAAGTATAAGCATAGCAACCCCAGCTACTATGTACATGGCATTGAGTAAATGCTCTGGATCAGTAATCGCAAACTTAAACACAAGCATCAAGGCTTCGATAGATAAGGCAATAATAATAGAACCGAGAAATTTAACCATTGTCTTATGTGGTCCTGAAATATTTTGTTCTTTATGCTGTCCTAAAACTTCTTCCTCTATAATGGTTTTAACAAGATCAAAGATTGCTAAAGAGAGTGTAAGTAAAATTGTTGCCCTAAACATTTCGTCAATAGAAAGATGAGACATCGATATGTCTTTAACAAAAAAGTTTTGAATACCATGAACAAAAAGCAGTAAGGCAACTGCGGTCAACGCAATAGCAAAACATAAATATGAAAATTTAAAAAATTTAGAAAAGCTC
Organism: Sulfurimonas sp.; assembly: GCA_016764205.1. The sequence goes on along the minus strand of JAESSH010000039.1, from coordinate 11,696 downwards.
ATATCAAATGTATTTAAGTGAGAGATAGACAAGACTTCATTTATTGGCATATCTAGGCATGCTACAAATTTTAACTTCCCCTCATCATCATACACGGGATGTGATGCAGTAATAGTAAGCTCACCCGTTATTAAAGAAGGATAAGGATCTGTCATACTACATCTTTTTTCTTTTACCGCACGATAATAATAGGCACGATCAGCACGAAAACGACCAATGTCTTTTGTGTTCTCTTTTCCCTCTGGTAAGTATGTTGGTGTAACTTGCTGACCTTTATTGTCTAGTAAGTATGCACCTTCACAGTTTTCTAAATCAGCTTTTAAACTTAAAAGCCTAGGGATAACCATCTCTTGACTTAATTCTGGAACTCTGTTGGGAAGGTTATTTGAAAAGAGATAACAAAAGTATGCTCTTGCCTTTGTTCTACCTTGTGCAAAGTGTTGTATATCATCAGATAACATTAGTTCAATCCTTCCTTCATTTGCTCTATTTTTTTAGGTTCAGTATTATGTACTAAACTAGGGCTAAATACTTTTTTTATAATCGCTCTAAAGCCTTTTTCATTTTCTTCATATTCTCTCTCTGCTTCTTGTAGAGATGCTTCCCATGCCCCAGAAAATCCCGGTGCATTGAGCATCATTTTACGGAGGGAGCCATCATAAATATTTAAAAGTCTTACCTCTGCTCGACCTGGTTTTTGTCCAAGTGTTTTGACGGAAATTCGTAAATTTTCATTTTCTTTTCTTAATTTTTCTAAATCAAGTTCAAGGTTTCTACTTCCTTCCCCTGTGATTTTCATTTGTCTATTTAAATGTTCTTGAAACTCTTTTAACTCTTTTTTCTGTCCCCGAATCTCAAATCTGGACTTAATATAACTCAGAAACCAACCCAAAATAAAGCTGGCAATAATAAACAATATACCTAATAAAGTGTCTTCCATATCTCTGTCCTTATATTCTTTGATTATATCATAGAATCATAAACTTTTAACAAAACTAAATTAGCTATAATCATAGTAATGAATGCTAATATTAAAAGAATCGCTCTCGTTCGCCTCTCTGCCCTTGGCGATATTGTAAACAGTTGTGTTGTTTTGCAGTTTATCCATGAAGAATATCCTCATGCCCAGATAGAATGGATTACGGAAGAGGGATTTTCTCCTTTACTAAAAAACCATCCTCTCCTCCACGCTACACATTGTGTAAACCTGAAGAAAATAAAGCAAATGAAATCCTTCTCATTGTTAAAAGAGACTATTTCTTATTTACGCTCACTCCCTTCTTATGATATTGTTATTGATATGCAAGGTCTTTTAAAATCAAGTATCGTAGCTAGAATTATAGGAAAAAATACACATGGATTCGACAAAAATTCAATAAGAGAACCCTTCGCATCTTTTTTTTATAAAACAAGTTCAACTATTGCTTATAATGAAAATATTGTGCGTAGAAACTGCTTTGTTGTGGCAGATGCACTCGAGCTTAAAATCACAAACTCTATGCTTATAAATAAGACAAAAGTATTCCCTCACCTAGAGGCATATAAACACACACAAAGCACAAAAAACAACATAGCCTTCGTTATTGGTGCTTCTTGGGAATCAAAAAAATATCCAAAAGAAAAAGTACTGGAGCTTTGTAATAAGCTACAAGAAAATTGTTTTATACTTTGGGGGAGTAAGCTTGAGCAAGAAGAGGCTTCTTGGATATGTAAAAATTCTTCTTATGCTAGCCTCGCTCCAAAACTCTCCCTTACTCAGCTTGTAGAGTTTATTGGTGGATGTGACTTACTCATAGGAAATGATACTGGTCCAACGCATATGGCTTGGGCACAGAATATTCCTTCTATTACGCTTTTTGGTCCAACAACTACAAGAATGATGTATGAAACACCTATAAATAGAGGAATTACATCGCCCTCAGATGTGAATATATTTAAAATTAACAAAAATGATTTTTCTATCCAAGAGATAGAAGTTGATGAAATTCTACACCAGGCACGGGAGTTACTCAAAAATGCTCTTTAAACTCTTCTTACTTTTCGAAACATTTCTTATGTCCTTTCCCTCCTCTTGGAGAAAAAACTTTTTTGCGTTCTTAGCAAAAGTCGCATATTATACTTCTCATCGCTACCGTCAAGTCTCCTACCAAAATCTAGATTTTCTCTTTAATAATACTATGAGTCACAGCCAAAAAGATGAAATCACCCGTTACGCTTTTAGAAACTTGTCATTTAACTTCTTACATGCAATGGAATTACGACATATGAGTAAAGAAGAACTTCAAAATAAAGTAACCATACAAAATAGGGAAGCTGTACAGAAAGTTCATGATGAAGGTCGTGCTGTTATTTATATTACAACACATTATAGTTCTTGGGAGTTAGGTGGTGCTTCCATTGGTGCTTTTATTGAGCCACTGATTGCTGTATACAAAAAAATGAAAAACCAAGACTATCAAAGATGGTTACTCCAGGCTCGAGATAGATTTGGGAATATTTCTATGGAAAAATCAAAGGTTGTAAAACCTCTTGTAAAGAACCTCAAAAAAGGGCTAGCCTGTGGATTGCTCATTGATACAAACATTAATAAAAAAGAAGGTCTTATCATCAACTTTATGGGTAAAAAGTTACGTCAGACCTCAACACCCGCTTTTTTAGCAAGAAAATTTAACGCAGCCATCATTCCAGTAACAATAAGAACAGATGATGAAGACAACTATACACTTATGCTTTTTGATGAGATAAAGGTTGAGCATACAGATGATATAGATGCAGATATACTTAAGGCAACACAGGCTCAAGCCGATTGGCTTGGGGGTCTTATACAAAAAGAACCTAAGTTTTGGTTTTGGTTACATAGACGCTTTAAAAATGATCACCCTCACATTTATGAAAAAGAGTAACTAGTCTTTCTTCTTTTGTTTAAATGCTTCACTACGTACTTCAAAAAGTTTTAAAATTGTGAGGAAGAATGCAGTAATTGCAGGTCCTAGAATCATACCCCAAAACCCAAACGTCGCTAGTCCTGCGATAATAGCAAAGAAAATTACCAGCTCATTCATTTTTGCATCATCTTCTTTTAAAAGAGCCTTGTTAATCCATTTTATTATGAGAGGTTTAATAAAGGTGTCTGCAACTATAGAGATAACTACAATCGAATATATAGCAATAAAAATTGCATTTGAATTATTTCCAACTGCAAACTCATAAACCATAAATGGTAACCACATTAAGATTCCACCAACCACTGGAATTAAAGATGCAAAACCATACATAATTCCAAAAAGCAAGCCATTGTACCCCATATATGAAACCGCCATACCAAATAAAACTCCTTCAAACATAGCTGTTGTAATAATTGAATAAAACACAACACTCATGACAGAAGAAAGCTCTCTAGCTAAGAGTTCTGTCTCCTCAATTGACATTTGAATAACACGTTTTAAGAATGTTAATACATAAGAACCGTTATATTGTGCAAAAAAGTAAAAGATAATTACCAAAAAGGCTGTCTTTAAAAAGCCTGCACTAAATGCACCAATTTTTCCAGTTAAAAAAATAATATTGGATGCAATGAGTTGGCTATTCATACTCTCTCGTATCTCGTCTATATAAGGCGCTAAGAAATTCAAATACACAGGAGGAGTCTCTATAAAATCTCGAATGTACACATCGATTTTTTGCATATCTTCTGGATTAATTGCATTTATTTCAATAGTAAGGCTTGTTAAAAAGTATCCAAGCGGAGCAAAGAACATGATTGCTAGGAGTAAACTTGACACCAAAGAAGCAATAAGTCTTGAGCGAAGTACACTTTCTAAATAGCATTGAATACTAGAAGTAGACACCGCCAAAAGTGCTGCAATTAAAATTGTTAATATAAAGGGTGAATAAAGTAAGTACATCCAGTACAAGGCAGTCCCAAAAAGTATAGCAATAAAATATTCTGGTTTCAAAATAGTCCTCCTTTATCTAAGGGTATATTCATATTTAATACAGCATAAGTGCTTTTCGTGGCTTTTCTACCCTTTGCTGTTCTCTCGAGATAACCATTGGCAAGTAAATAAGGTTCTAGAACATCCTCAACAGTTCCTTCATCTTCACTTAATGAAGCGGCTATTGTACTGAGTCCCATAGCCCTACCATTTGCTGATGCTAGTAGCTTAAGTAGTTTTAAATCCATCTCATCAAAACCATGAGAATTTATACCTAACTCATCAAGAGCAAATCTCGTTCGTATATGATTAATCTCATTCTCATCTGCGACCTCTGCAAAATCTCTTACCCGACGAAGTAGTCTCAATGCAATTCTAGGTGTTCCTCTACTTCGTTTAGCTATTTCCATTGAAGCTTCATGAACAATTTCTTTGTCTAACTTAGTTGAAGCTTGGACTATAATTTTGGCAAGCTCATCCGCATCATAAAACTGCATTCTAAAACTCATGCCAAATCTATCTCGTAAAGGGTTTGAAAGCATACCTGCCCGTGTTGTAGCACCAATAAGGGTAAATCGTGGTAAGTCTATCTTTACAGTTTGTGCAGCTGGTCCACTGCCTATAATAATATCTATACGGTAATCTTCCATAGAAGAATACAAAATTTCTTCTACCGCAGGGGAGAGTCGATGAATCTCATCAATAAAAAGTATATCGCCTTCTTCTAGATTTGTTAAAATAGCAGCTAAGTCTCCACTTTTTTCTATCATAGGGGCAGCAGTTACTTTTATATTCGCATTCATTTCGTTTGCAATAATCAAGGCTAAGGTAGTTTTTCCTAAACCAGGAGGCCCAAAAAATAAAACATGATCAAGTGCTTCTTGACGTTTTTTACTTGCTTGTATAAACACACCTAAATTTTTTTTATTTTTTCTTGACCAATATACTCATTCCAAGCATCTGGACGTAGAGTTGTTTCTACGCTTGATTCTTCTGCATCAAACTTTTCTATCTCTACCATTCTTTCTATCATAATCTATGTCTAGTAGGTATGGATTTCTTGAGGAAATTCTTTTCTTCGGACTTCATTTGCATACCCTTTAACAGCATCTTTAACAAGCGTCGCTCCATTCATATATTTTTTTACAAACTTAGGTGTAAAGGCTTCAAACAGGCCTAGCATGTCTGAAAATACTAGAACCTGTCCATCTACATCTACTCCGGCTCCTATTCCTATGACTGGAATATTTACACTTTTTGCGACTTCCTCTGCAACCTTAGCTTTCACACCTTCAATTACCATACAAAATGCACCAGCAGCTTCTATCGCTTTTGCATCAGCTATCAAAGATAAAGCTTCTCCCTCAGTTTTACCCTTTACCTTATACCCGCCTTCGCTTCTAACAGACTGTGGCAAAAGACCGATATGCCCACATACGGCTATGGCATTTGACGTTAGGTGCTTCACTATATCAGCTTTTTCTAGTCCGCCTTCTATTTTTACACAGTCCGCATTCGTTTCTTGAAACACTTTTATAGAGTTACGTAATGCCTCATCTTTATTTAAGTATGTTCCAAATGGCATATCACAAATGACAAAACTATTTGGAGCACCCGTACATACTGCATTTGTATGATAAATCATCTGCTGGAGTGTTGCACTTATCGTATCACTCTTGCCAGCAAAACTCATATTCAAACTATCACCTACAAGAATCATATCACAGCTTTCTTCAAAAAGTGAAGCAAAGAGCGCATCATATGCAGTTATCATCACTAGGGGTAGATTGCCCTTAGCTTTTTTTATAGAAGATAGAGTCATTTTTTTATTCATTTTAAACTTCTTTATAAAGAGATTTCATTTTTATATTATTTCACTAAAATGAATTTTAACTAAAAAGTGCTATAATCTGACTAAATGGGAGAATAATTTTGTGGGAATAAAAAGTGATTTAGCTGCTAACTTTGATTTTGAAATAGTAGATGAGTTTCTAGACCACTATTCTATTATGGTGGATAGTATGGAAACAATGATTCTTGACTTATCTAAGCCAAGCCTGCAAAAAAGAAGTATCGATGAATTATTCCGTGTTTTTCACAACATAAAATCAGCTTCTGGTTACCTTAAAATAGAGCCTATGTTACGTTTAGCAATGCTTGTTGAAGATGAATTAGAACAACTCAGAAGTAACACAAAACCAGTCAATGAAGAAACAATTAACTGGCTTCTTCAAATCAATGATATGTTTGCAGATTGGCAGCAAAACTTTCAGCGTGATGAAGATTTATCAAAAATAAGCTTCTCCCTCTTAAAAATACCCGACTTGGAAAAATAATTTGAAAAAACTTGTAGCATTTATTACATCTGGTTATCCAGAAAAATCTTTTAGTGTTGATTTAGCCTTAGCTCTTGGAGAAAATGGTGTTGATACACTTGAACTTGGTGTTCCCTTCTCTGATCCTGTTGCAGATGGTCCTTTGATTGAAAAAGCAAATCATCATGCTTTGAAGCTTGGCTTTAAGTTTAACGATCTTCTTGAAATATCAAAAGANATAGCACCAAAAATAGATACCTTNTGGATGGGNTACTTCAATAGCTTTTACCAACAAGATATGAAAAACCTTCTCCCTCTTGCNAAAGANATTGGNGTAAATGGACTCATAATTCCAGACTTACCCCATGAGGAAGCTCTTGTGTATAAAGATTTATTTTTAAAAAACTCTATAGCCAATATTAGTTTTGTTGCCCCAACAGACAGTGATACTAGAATTAAAAAAATTGTAAACGATGCACAAAAGTTTATTTATATGGTCGCTTACACTGGAATCACTGGTTCTGGNGTAAGNGANNACTTACAACCATTTTTAAACTCAATAAAAAAGCATACACANACTTCTGTCTATGTTGGTTTTGGNGTAAANCCTAAAACAGCTNGAGANAAGGTAAAAGGAGCTGATGGAGTNATTGTCGGAAGTTCTTTTGTTGATATTCTTCTTCGTGATAACCTTAGCTACGCACAAAAAATTCAAGAATGTTGTAGTATATCGAGAACTATTAAAAATGAAATCAATACATAAAACCCAAAAAAGGATACCACATGAATAGAAGAGAAGCATTAANANTAGTNGGANNNACAGCNGTATTAGCAGCNGTAGGTGCCGANGCNANAATGAAAGAAGAGTATAAAAATCGTNTNCAGATGAAAGCTAAANATCCAGCTAAACTGGANAAAAGCGANNTAAAACATTCTCCTTTGATAACNATAANGGAGAAGGATGCTAAGGGTTACACTTTAGTAGAGATTACNGTTGGNCAAGATGGGATTATNCATCCAAGTACANCTGATCATTGGATTGATTNTATTTNTNTNTNNGCTGATGGAAAACTTGTAGGAAAAAGTNTTCTCCAACCNGAGATTTCNCGTGGGGCTNCTTTNTTTGCAGTAAAACTAGANANNNTTNAAACNNTAACAGCNAAAGCTGGTTGTAATCTNCACGGTATCTGGACAANAAACTTGTACCTCTAAGCTCTAAGAGCTTTTGAGGAGTTAGTGAATGTTTAGGTTTTCATCTTCCTTTACTTTACCTTGATTGTTTCTCGACTTTTCTCTCTCTAGTTTCATTTTCTCTCTGACATCTTTTCTTTCATCTAGGCGTTTTTCTTTATCCATCTTTTTTTGGTGTTTATGATTTTCTCTGTCTATCTCGTTTTGATGTTTTCTATTTTCTTTTTTTCGCTCTGCTCTATCTTTATGTTTTTCACTATCTATTTGTTTTTGATGTTCACTTTGTTCTTTTTACTGTTCAACCATACCTTTGTCATCAGCACTTAAAACTACTTGTGTCATAACAAACAAACTTGCTACACCTATTAATAATAATCTATTTTTCATATATATGCTCCATTTTAAATAATAATTGTGGTTTAATTGTGAAAATCATTCCAAGGGGATTTTTAATGATTATACTATAAAAAGAGTAGTTTGTGATTTATGATTTTTTTTAGTTTTTGATTGGTTGCGGAAGCAAGATTTGAACTTGCGACCTTCGGGTTATGAGCCCGACGAGCTACCGAACTGCTCTATTCCGCGACATGTGTAAGAAAAAATTTAATGGTGCGCCCGACAGGAGTCGAACCTGTGACCTCTGGTACCGCAAACCAGTGCTCTATCCAGCTGAGCTACGAACGCACACCATCTCTATTTAAGAGAATGAAATTATAGCACTTGTAGCTTATACTATTCTAAATTTTCTATCTTTTTAGTTATTTCTTCGATTTTTTGTTCTTGCATATATCTTTCATGTATTTTTCTTACATAAGCATGCAGTAATAACTTCAGATCATTATTTCCATCAATATTGAAATCTTTTGACATTTCATGTTCTAAAAAACGTGCAAAGTCATCTTCAATATCAACATCAAAACGACGACCTCCTATATGTAAACCTATTTTTTTAGTCATGAATTTTAGCCTAAAATATTTTCAATCTTCGTTACAATTTCTTCAATTTCTATATCTTTCATTGCATTTTCATCACTTAATCTTTCAATTTCTTGGTCTCGTATCTCTTTTTCTGCTTTGAGTGTAATAAGTTCATTGCGTATCATCTCATTTTCACCCTTCAAAGAATGATATTGTTGTACTATTTGTGATACTTTTTCACTTAACTTTTCTAAATTGTTTTGGCTATCCATTCTACTTGTCCTGTTTATTTAATACTCTTATAATTTTATCAAAAATACTTATAATGTATACTTGGAACGAATAAGGCATTACGCCATATTCATCCCTCCATTTACTTTTAAAGTCTCACCAGTTATATACGAAGCATGATCAGAAAGCAAGAATGCAGTAGCTTCAGCTACTTCTGAAGCTCTACCCATTCTCTTCATTGGGATCTTTGCATTAATGCTATCTTTAAGTTCATCTGATAAGCCTTCTGTCATCTCTGTTGCAATAAAACCTGGAGTAATTGAGTTGTATCTAATCCCACTCGTAGCCGCTTCGATTGCAAAGCTTTTTGTCATGGCAATAACTCCACCCTTGGATGCTGCATAGTTTGTTTGTCCAGCATTGCCTGTCTCACCAATAATAGAAGAAATATTAACAACTGAACCAAATTTTTTCTTTCGCATCACTTTCATCGATTCTCTACATCCTATAAAACATGATGTAAGGTTTGCATTAATAACAGACATAAAGTCATCTGTTTTCATACGAAGTGCTAGTTTATCGTTCGTGATTCCAGCATTATTTACAAGATATGAAAGTTCTCCATCGGAATCTATAATTGTTTTAATTGCATCTACAAAAGCAGCTTCATCACTTACATCAAAACCAATTACGGCAGCTTTTCCACCCGCTGATTCTATAAAATCTTTTACCCCATCAGCTTGCTNNGCTCCACTTCTGTANTGTACCCANACTTTAAGTCCAAATGATGCCANAGTTTTTGCNATCTCTGCACCAATACCACGACTTGAACCTGTAACTAAAACATTCGTTCCACTAAACTTCATACATACTTCCTTTTTTTTCTAGATTAAACTATGATCCATCTCTGNTGGAATCTCTATNTTCATTAATTTCAAAACTGTTGGTGCAATATTATTTAAACCACCAGTTTGTACTNTTGTNACACCCTCNGCCATTACAAAACACCATACTTCACCAACNGTGTGNTTTGTNAACATATTNCCTTGNTCATCTTTCATTTCTTCACANTTTCCATGATCAGATGTAAGAACAAAAGCATAATCATTNTTCTTTGCAGANTCTATAATTCTNCCAAGCTGTTCNTCTACNGNACTNANTGCNATTTTNGCTGCNTCCATATTACCNGTNTGCCCNACCATATCACCATTNGCAAANTTTACAACAATAAANTCATACGCATCATCCATTGCTTTTAAAACAGNATCTCCNACTTTNTCTGCACTCATTTCNGGCTTCANATCATATGTTTTNACATCAGGAGATGGTATCATCACTCGTGTTTCATTTTNATACGGNTCATCTATTCCTCCATTTANNAAGAAAGTAACATGTGCATATTTTTCAGTTTCNGCGGTATGAAATTGTCTTAAACCTTTGCTTGCAATAACCTCAGCNAAGGTGTTTTTAGGANTGTCCTTTTTAAANAGAACTGGATATTTAAAACTNTTGTCATATTCTGTNATTGTTGCAAGGTTNATTNCAAGNAGTCTTNTTGGAAANGNTGAGAACTCTTCATCCCCNAGCGCTGTTACTAACTCACGCATTCTGTCACTTCNAAAGTTNATTGTTAAGACAGAATCACCACTTTTCATGCCCTCATAATCCTCAAAAGCTATTGGTTCAACAAANTCATCAGTCTCACCCATTGCATANGANTGACCTANATANCCTTGTGGATTCCAATCTGTCTTAGGGTANGCATCTACAATCGCTTCATAACCACGTTNTANNCTTTCCCATCNATTATCTCTNTCCATAGAGTAAAAACGCCCTGAAATAGTNGCTATACTTATATTTTCATCAAGTTCTTNTTCTACTCGCTTGATATATTTACCAGCTGATGTTGGAGAGACATCTCTTCCATCTGTTATGAGATGAAGAAAAACTTTTTTGCCAGCCTTAGATGCGATTTTTGCAAAAGCAATAAAATGGTCAATATGTGAATGCACTCCACCATCACTTAACAATCCAATAAGATGTAAGCAATTTGAAGCCTTCATTAAAGCTTGAAGCTCTGTATTTACTTCTAAGGTATTTTCACTCACTGCGAGAGAGATTTTGACTAAGTCTTGGTATAAAACTCTACCGCTTCCTATACTCATATGCCCAACTTCAGAGTTTCCCATCTGACCTTCAGGGAGACCAACACTCAAACCAAAGGTATCTATTAATGAGTGTGGCACTTCTTTAAACAACTTGTCGTATGTTGGTTTAGTCGCATTAAAAAAAGCGTTATGTTCTCGTTTGGGACTATATCCAACTCCATCTGTAATAACTAAAATTGCTTTTTTACTCAAAGGAATATCCTTATATAATGAAAGATTTAAGATATTATACTACAATGTCATAAATAATATACATCTAGGAAATCATTTGCTTTACTGGCTTCATCAAACATTTGATATAAACATACTAGGGTATATAACTATCCGCGCTGGTATTTCATTTTTTATTGCCCTCTTTTTCACACTCTTTCTTATGCCTTACTTTATTCGCTGGGCACAAAGAACATCAAAAGTACAGCCTATTAATGAATGGGCTCCCCAGAGACATAAAGAAAAAGCATCTACTCCAACTATGGGTGGAATTGTTTTTATAGTAGCTACTATTTTTGCTTCACTTTTAAGTATTAAGTTCTCAAATGTTTATGCTGTCGGTGGTATTTTAACCCTACTTTTGTTTGCTCTTATCGGTTTTGAAGATGATTATGCAAAAGTAAAAAAGAATGAAAACCTTGCTGGTCTTAAGGCAAGAACAAAATTCTTCTTACAAATTTCATCAGCTCTTTTGCTCTCTGTTTATCTCTGTATTTTTGCAGATTTCAACACAGATCTTTACATTCCTTTTATGAAATCACCTCTTGTAGATATGGGTGTATTTGCCATAGCTTTATGGGTTTTAGTAATTGTAGCAACTTCAAATGCTGTCAACTTAACAGATGGGCTTGATGGACTCGCTACTGTACCCTCCTTAACTGCCCTTTCTTCCTTTGTCATCATCCTCTACATCACAGGAGATGCTAATCTGAGTGCTTATCTTCTCA
>JAESSH010000038.1 GCA_016764205.1 Sulfurimonas sp. | reverse complement strand
TATCATGAAGATTCTGAAAGATTGAAACCTCAATGGGTTATAGAGCGTGTTGGTCAACTTTTAGGCGATGATGCAAACATTTCTACAGACGTTGGGCAACATCAAATGTGGGCAGCACAATTTTATCCATTTACACGTCCTAATCAGTGGATTACTTCAGGTGGTTTAGGAACTATGGGCTTTGGTTTTCCAGCAGCAATCGGTGTAAAAGCTGCAAGTCCAGAAAAAATAAGTATCAATTTTACAGGAGATGGTTCAATTTTAATGAATTGTCAAGAACTCATGACAGCAGTAGAGGCAAAAATACCTGTAATTAATATTATTTTAAATAATAATTTTCTTGGAATGGTTCGTCAATGGCAAACACTCTTTTATGATAAGCGTCATAGTGAAACAGATCTTTCTGCTCAACCAGATTTTGTAAAATTATCAGAAGCCTTTGGTGGAATAGGGTATAGAGTTACTACTAAAGAAGAATTTGATGCTGCACTTAAAGATGCAGTGAAGAAGAATGTTGTTGCTTTTATAGAAGTAATTGTACATAGATTGGAAAATGTTATGCCGATGGTACCATCAGGTGGAAGTTTATTTAACATGATGTTATTAGAAAAAAAGGAGACAAAATAATGACTGAGAGTAATGAAAGAAGAGTAGTTTCAGTTATTGTTGCGAATGAGGCAAGTGTGCTTTCACGTATTACAAACCTTTTTTCTGGTCGTGGGTACAATATTACATCTTTAACAGTCGCACCAATCCCTGATTCAAAATACTCTCGTTTGACGATAGTTACAGCAGGTTCAGTACGTGTTATTGAACAAATTACAAAACAATTACATAAGCTTATACCAGTTTTACGAGTGTATGAGCATGCTGATATGGTTGAAAAAGAGATGGCACTTGTTAAGTTTGCTATTACTGAAAGTATTACAGAGATAAATACACTCTGTAGTGCTTATAATGGAAAAATAGTAAACTCTAGTGAAAATGTAATAATAGTAATGGTTGCAGATGAGCCACATAGAGTAGACAATTTTTTAAAATCTATTAAGAGATATAACCCCAAAGAGATTGTTAGAAGTGGTACAGTAGCCCTAGAGAGATAATATGAAGTTAAGTGAAATTGCCAAAATTATTGGAACTACATTTGATGGGGATGATAAAGAAATAACTAGAATGAACACCTTAAAAGATGCTAGCTCAGATGAGCTGTCTTTTGTATCCAATGCTAAGTACATTAAAGACATTAAAAATTCTCAGGCAGCAGCTATTATTGTAAATGAAAATACAAAAGATAATGTTCCTGATGGTTGTGTAGCCTTGGTTGTGCAAAACCCATACTGGGAAATGGCAAATCTATCAAAAAGTTTCGCTCCTTTAATTGAAGATGACACTCTTTGCGAAGCTACAATAGGTGAGGGCAGTAAGATTTCTCCTAAGGCGGAAATTGCTAAGGGTGCAATAATTGGTAAAAACTGTATAATTTTAGCACACGTATATATAGGTACAAGCGCAGTTATTGGTGACAACACAATAATATACCCAAGTGTAACAATATATCGAGACTGTGTTATTGGAGAGAATTGTATTATTCATTCTAATGCAACTATTGGTAGTGATGGATTTGGTTTTGCTACAAATAGTCTAGGTGAGCATAAAAAGATTTATCAAAATGGTAATGTAATACTAGAAAACGATATTGAAATAGGAAGTTCAACAACTATTGATAGGTCAGTTTTTGGTAGTACTCTTATTAAAACTGGTGCGCGTATAGATAACTTAGTACAAGTTGGACATAATTGTGAGATTGGAGAATACAGTGTACTTGTTTCTCAGTCTGGACTTGCTGGCTCAACAACATTGGGACGCAATGTTGTAATGGGTGGACAGTCTGCAACGGCAGGACATTTAACTATAGCTCCTTTTTCAAATTTTGCTGCTCGAAGTGGTATTACAAAAGATATTACACAGAGTGGGAAAACATTTGGTGGATTTCCACTACTAGAACAAAGAACATGGTTAAAACTTCAGGTTAAAATTGCTAGACTATTAAAATAGAAATAAAGGATTTTAAATGAGTACGACAATTGCATTAAGTGGAACAAAAAAAGGTGTTATTTCAGTAAGAAAAATAGATGAGCCATATGGTAAAAAGAGTGGTAGTGTAGCTAGTATTGGAATTTCTTTAGCTGGTAATGCAGAAGAACCAGAGTGGAAAGTACATCTTCCAATGGACAACTTAGAAGCTGTAATTGAAGCACTCAAAGGCCTAAAGGGCTAGTGCAGAAAAAAACTAAATTTTTTTCTGTCAAAGGTCTAAAGGGAAAGTAGTATAAAACTACTTTTTTAGATCTTGAGTAAACTTCTCAATTCGATTAATACCTTTTCGTATACTTTGTATGTCTGTAGCGAAACTAAATCTAAAATAACCTTCACTACCAAAACCAATACCTGGTACTACAGCTACTCCTTGCTGTTCAAGTAAGTCTTTTGCAAAGCCAAGAGAGTTCGAACTTATTTCTTGAATGTTTACAAAGAGGTAAAAAGCGCCATCTGGCTTAAGAACACTTAGTCCGTCTATCTTATTAAACATCTCCACAGCCTCATCGCGTCTTTTGATAAACTCTTTTTTCATCATTTCTATATCAGAATCTGCATCGCCATTTAAAGCGACTATAGCTGCCTTTTGTGTCATTGAATTAATATTTGATGTACTTTGACTTTGAAGTTTTTTGGCGGCTTTGATAAGCTCTGTGTTGTATGCTGCCATATAACCAAACCTCCATCCTGTCATTGCCACAGACTTACTTAAACCATTGATGGTTACAGTGCGTTTAAACATATCTTCACTCACAGATGCAGCGGATGCAAACTCCCCTTTATAGATGAGTTTTTCGTACATTTCATCGCTGGCAACAATCACATCTGTCCCTTGGAGAACCTTTCCCAGTGCTGTTAGCTCTTCTCTTGTATAAAGAGAGCCTGTTGGATTTGATGGTGTTGTTAAAATTAGCATTTTTGTTTTTGGTGTTAATGCAGCTTTTAATTGCTCNGGNGTNATTTTAAAGGCACTNATATCCTCTGTTTGTATCTCNACTACACTACCGCCACAGTATTTTACTAACTCAGGGTATGTTACCCAGTACGGTGCAGGAATAATAACTTCATCACCATCATCAATAGTTGTACTAAAGAGATTAAAGAGTGAATGTTTTGCNCCATTACTTACTATGATTTGATTAGGAGTATAAGTCAGGGAATTATCTCTTTGAAGCTTGTTTACGATTGCNANCTTNAGTGCTGGTATACCATCAACTGCAGTATATTTAGTGAANCCTTCATTTATTGCNTCTATTGCAGCNTCTTTGATAANCTGTGGTGTATCAAAGTCAGGTTCGCCTGCTGAAAAACTAAGTATATCTTTACCCTCTGCTTTTAACTCTTGAGCAAGAGTTGTAATAGCAATAGTAATTGATTCTGAAAGAGTATTAACGCGTTTAGTGAGCATAAGTTTTTTCCTTAGTGAGTGGTAAATATATTGGAATTATACTCAATCTATCTTAAAGATTTTTTTGATTTTTCTCTAAGTAATTGATGAAATGCCTCAGAGGTTAATGGTCGACTAAAAAAATAACCTTGGAATACAGTACAGCCAAGTAGATGAAAGTAGTCCACTTGTTCCTGTGTCTCAACTCCTTCAACAACAATACCTAAGCCCATTTTTTGTGCAATACCAACAATAGCCTCGACGATAGTTCTATCATTTGTATTTTTATTGATATTTTGAACGAAACAACGATCAACTTTTAATTCATCAAGATATAAATTACTTAAATAACTTAAAGAAGAATACCCTGTACCAAAATCATCAATAGAGAGTTTAATACCTAGGTTCCTTAATTGTAGCATTGTTTGAGTACATCCATCAATGTCGTCAACTAAAACGCTTTCAGTGAGCTCTATACATAAGTGTTTTGAATCTATTTTTGCCTTTGTGAGGATTCTTGAGACATCTTCAATAAAGTCACTTTGTAACATCTCCTTTGGGCTGACATTCACTGATATTACTAAGGAGTCCGTTAATAAGTCTTCCTCCTCGTATTGCTTTATTTTAGTACATGCTTCAATCATAACCCAACGTCCTATCTCGTTGATAATACCGCCTTCTTCTGCGATAGGTATAAACTCATCAGGAGGAATAAGTCCGTGTTTTGGTTGAATCCAACGCACTAAAGCTTCTGCCCCAAGAAGATTTTTGTTTATGTCCATTTTTGGCTGAAAATATAGGGTTAGCTCTCCATTAGCAACTACATTTTGTAACTCATTAATAATTCTTAATCGGGCATCAACTTCTTCTTGCATTTTTGGAGTAAAAAATGATACGCCGTCTATTTGGAAACGTTTTGCTTTAAATAAAGCACGTGCAGCTTGTTTTATTACTTGGTCCGTATCTTGTGCTCCTCCGCATAAGCTTGCACCCATACGTAGACTTATATGTAATGAGTTTCCGTTAGCTAGAATGGGTTCTGAAAATTCTGAATTAAGTTTATTTGCTAATTGTATTGTTTTAATTTTTTGTTTGTCATTAGCTAGAAAAAAAGCAAAAGTAGAACCTTCATAATGATAAAAATTAATGCCTTCTTTTAAATAAGCATACAAATGCTCAGAAGCAGAAAAAATTAATGCGTCTGCTGTTACTGGTCCTATCGAATGATTAATTGTATCAAAATCATTGATTTTTACTAACATTAAAACACTTTCTTCACCTTTTTCTAAAGAAAGTTTTACCCTATCTTGTAACGAGAGGCGATTCCGACGTCCGGTTAAAGGGTCGTGATAGAGTCGATACCGTAACTCTTTTTGAGAGCGATCAAGACGATAAAAAAGAGGAAATATTTTAAGTAGACCCATAAACAATAAAATTGATCCAACTAAATAGCCTACAATCTTCTCTAAAAAAGCTTGTGTTGGAGTATCACCTATGAAAACATATTGAGATAAGGACTCAATGTTATCTGTGACGTCGAGCCAGGCAGCAAAGGTCAAAAACCCTAAGCCTATTACAAATAATTTATAACCATCTTTTTCAAATAATTTTTTATAGCGACCAAAATAGTATAAATAATAAAATAATCCAGACCATATAATTGCTCGAATTAATTCCAATACTACTTCATACATTACTATCCTTTGAGAAAAATTAGTTTTTCATAGCCTTTATAAAAGATTCATAAATATTTTCAAGTTCTAAGTCTTCTTCGAGTACGGACTTATTGTCAACTACTAAAACGTGCTCTAAAATTGCAACACGTTTTAAGAGGTACTCAAACATTTCTTTATTTATATCTGGTAGCATATTGTGCATAAAAGGGTCAGTACAACGACCTTTTTCTATAACATGAGCAGGAATTCCAATAGCTGTTGAACAGTCAGGAACTTCTTTTACAACAACAGAATTAGCCCCAATTTTTGCATATTCACCAATTACTATATTACCAAGAATTTTTGCACCTGCACCAAGGACAGCACCCCTTCTTATAGTTGGATGACGTTTTTCATGCTCAAGAGAGACGCCACCTAGGGTAACACCTTGATAAATTATAACATCTTCTTCAATAATAGAGGTTTCACCAATAACAACACCCATGCCATGATCAATAAAAACCCTTTGACCAATACGTGCTGCGGGGTGAATATCTATATGTGTGAATATTTGTGTGAAACCCATAAGCATTCTAGCAATGCGTTTAAAACCTCTATTATGAAGACGATTAGCTAGACGGTACCAGANAATNGCCCAAACACCGGGATAATTAAACAGAAAATCTATTCTTGAATTTAAAGCAGGGTCATTTTTATATGCATTTGAAAAATCTTCTTTAATATCACTATAAATTCCCAAAACTAAGCCTTATGTTGTAGTTCTTAAATAACCATTTTGTTGAAAAAATAGTTTAAGTTGTTGAATTGTACCGCTTTTTTCTTTTTCTGTAATAAAGTCACTATGTAACAAATCAGATTCAAGCTTATTTAAAATTTCATTTTTTTCATAACCAATAGAATCTAAAATATCTAAAAGAGACTTGGATTCTAGTTTATTATTCAGGGTGTATCCAGAGTCATGAATATTAATTGTGTATTCGCTTGGCTTTGTAAATAAGTTGTGATTCATACCGAGAGTTTCTTGGTAAGCACCGACATTAAAAAAACCTAAAAAATACTCATCTTCTTCTAGATTTACGTCATGTAAATACAAGGGTTTTAAAGGGTCAAAAGCAATTTCCCCATCACTATCACAGGTAATATCCCATAATGATGCAGCCCGATTTGCTTTTTTATTTAAGTTGTTTAGAGGCATAATAGGAAAGGATTGATTTATCCCCCAATAATCAGGTAAGCTTTGAAAAATAGAGGCATTAATAAGATATCTTTCTTGAATTTTAACTTGTAATTGCTCAAGTTCTATAGTTGGATTTGAAGAGTTAAGACAGAGAGCTTTTTGAATAATATTATGCGAAAGTATTTCTGCGTTTGATCTATCTTGTAGGTCAATATAACCTAGGTCAAAAAGAGTAAGTAAGGATTCCATATGATCTAAGGCATCATGAAGATATTCAATAGCATTGGAATCGTTAAGCGATTTGTTTAATTCAACTAGCTCATCAATCAAAGGAGGGTTATTATCTTTAAAGTGTAAAAGTTTTTCTTGATAGTCTTGTGAGAAAAGCTCTAAAACTGGAGTAATTAAAACAGCATGAGAAGCTACTATAAACCTTCCAGACTCTGTAAATATATTGGGATGTTTTACATTTTTTGCATCCATAATTTCTCCAAGAAGAAAGACAACAGAGCTTGAAAACTCTTCTAAAGAGTAGTTTCTTGACTTTGTACTTGAGTGTTGGTCATATTCAACAGCAAGTCCTCCACCAATGTTAATGTTTTCTAAAGATGTTGCACCCATACGTCTAAGTTCTGCATAAATATTTCCAGCTTCTCTTAATGCTCTTTTAATGGGAGCAATATCTTCCATCTGCGAGCCAATATGAAAATGAATCATACTTAGTTTAGACAAAAGTTTGGATATTTGTAAAAGTTTAATCGCTTCAATAATTTCAGTTGCTGTAAGACCAAACTTTGCATCAATACCACCGCTTTTAGTCCATGTACCGCTTCCTGTACTGTGAAGTCTCACTCTTATTCCAATATTTGGAATTTTTAGACTGGTATTTTGAGCTACTTCTATAATTGTTTTAAGTTCATTAAGCCCTTCAATAGTAAGGGTAATAGCATGTCCACTCTGTGCAGCAATAAATCCAAGTGTAATCATCTCTTTGTCTTTAAAACCATTAACAGTGATATTTGCGCCACTCGGAGCTTTATACATTGCAAGAATAAGCTCTGCTTTACTTCCTGCTTCTAAACCATAGTTATAAGCTTGACCTTCAGCTGTAACAGCATTAACAACATGTGGAAACTGATTTACCTTTAGAGGGAAAACAGCATTAAATGAACCCTTATAATTATTTTCAAGTATTGCATTTGAAAAGTTTTGATAGAGTGAAGATATCTGTTTTTTAATTAAATGCGGAAAACGAAGTAAAAGTGGTCCCCGTATACCACTTGAACGTATATACTCTGTGATTTCAAGGAGTGAAGGATTACTTTTATAGTTAAGTTTTAATTGACCATTTTCAATTAAAAAGTTATTGTTTGCCCATATATCTAAACCAAATTCTTGCAAGTATACTTCTATAAATGGAGTTTATTATGAAAATATTTGTCTATATCAAAATAAATTTCACCATTACTATTTTTAAAAGTAAGTAAACTTTTATTTAAATTTTTTATACTTTTTATACCCATAATACAGAGAACAACTTTCATACTTTTAACAAGGTTTCTGTGATAATTTCCAATTTCAACCCCTTCTTTTATAACAAGATAAGAGGCTCTTCTTTTTTTATCTTGTGTAGCCATACCAACAGGACAAACATGTGATTCAAAGCCTGAACATACCTTTGCACGTATACAACCACCACTCATCATAAAACCCCGTGCGATTCCAACAGCATCGGCACCCATACACATAGTTATAATTGCATCATCAGGTGTTAAAATTTTACCACTTGCAATAATTTTTACAGTCTGGCGAACCTCATACTTTTTTAGTGTAGTATCGAGTACATAAAGGGCGTTGTTTGTTGTAAGCCCCACTGATTCCATCAGCTCAAGTGGTGCAGTTGAACTTCCACCTTCACCACTATCTACTGTAATGAAATCAGGTACTCCACCTCTTCCTTCTTTTACTCTTTGGGCAATTTCAGCTACCATCTCATCAACTGCCTTTGCATCGGAGATAACAATTTTAAAGCCAACTGGTTTTTTAGATAATTTTTGAAGTTTTTCTACAAAGTCGAGTAAGTGCGCCATAGAATCAGCATATTGAAACCTATTGGGTGCAAAAATATTTTTACCCTCTGGCACACCTCTATAGTAAGCAATATCTGCTGTAACTTTTGAAGCAGCTAGTTTCCCACCTGTTTGTTTAGCACCTTGGGCAATTTTAATCTCAGTCATACGACAGAATTTCATTACCTTTTCATACTTTAAGGAGTCGAATTTTCCATCTTCATCTCGAACACCATAGAGACCAGAACTCATCTGAAAAATCATGTTTGGTATACTCTTGGGTACNTCNCTAGGAAANTCNTNTAATGNNGCNTNCCAATNNACNCGAAAAAGNACATGNGTTGNNGTNTCATANATATANGTATTTTGNGTTTTNTTNTGTAAAAGNATTGTTCTGTACCATTTTAATGCAACTTTACGGTTAAAACANGCTGCGCCTATTTTAAAAATAAACTCTGCAAAAGGAGTACTTTGTACAATTTCAAGGTATTTAGCATTATCTAAATCAGGTGCGAGTGTAAAAAGATGGTTTGAGGTAAGTGCACCTTCCCCTGTGTTAATTGTTAGCTTGGAGTTCATGCCAGCAAGAGAAAAAGCACGGATAGATTCTGGACTTAAGGCACCGTCACTCATAGCAGAACGAATAATAGGAGAAAATGATGTAAAGGGTTGCTCTCTTTGTTCGCCAAATACTACACTCGTATCTTCATCTACTTCATCTTCATTTAAAACATTTATGGCATGCTTAATAATAAAACGAGAACCACCAAAAGGCTGTTCGACTGAAAAAGACTTGTAATTTGGGACATTTTTCGCTGCCTTATAGACCCACTTTACCTTGTCTGCGGAATCATAAAATGTTTCTTCTGCAAAGTATTGCCGCATTGGCGCGCGGAGTGCTTCTAAAAGATAACGACCTCTTCCTATAATAGGGTAGTTAATAAGTAATGAATGTCTACGTTGAATGTATTTATCGTGAATATAAAGGGCGGTTAATCCGATTAAAATTACAAGCATAAAAAATTCAAAAGAGTCTATAAATAGACTCCATAATTCGTGTATAATTTCCATATTTAGAATTCCTTTATTGTAATTGTATCTTCAGTTTTATTTTCTAAGTCTTTAATTGTGATTATACCACTTTGTATTTCATTGCTTCCTATAAGAATAAAATATTTTGCATTTATCTTGTCTGCAGCCTTCATGTGGTTTTTAAAACTCTTTGTCTTATAATCGACAATAACCTTATCTGTAAGTCTTTTTTTATGCGCGAGTTGCACTACTAAATCAATTGTATCTTCATCTAAGGCACCAATATAATAAGCCACTTTTTTCTTTTTTGGCATTATTATTAATTCCATTAATCTTTCAATTCCCATCGCAAAACCAACAGCAGGAGTAGGGCGACCATCGAGGAACTCTACAAGTTTATCGTATCGTCCACCACCAGCGATAGCGCTTTGACTTCCGATATTATCGCTTACAAATTCAAAGGCAGTCTTTGAGTAGTAGTCTAGTCCACGAACGAGATTAGTGTCTATTTCATATTCTATCTCATTATCATCAAGTATTTTTTTCAGCCTTGTAAAATCACTTTCACATTCAGAGCAAAGAGCATTGAGTAGTTTTGGAGCATCTTTATAAATGTGTTGGCATGTTTCATTTTTACAATCAAGTACACGAATGGGATTTGTAGATTTTCTACGAAGACAATCTTTACAAATTTTGTCTTCAACTGATTCTATAAAAGAAACAAGAGAATCGCGGTACTGTGGCATACATGCAGAGTCACCAAGTGAGTTGAGTTGTAGCTTGTAAGTAATACCACAACGCTGAAGGATATCACTTGTCATCATAATCATAGTTGCATCTTCATAAACTGAATGAACACCAAAACTCTCAACACCAAATTGGTGGAACTGTCTTAGACGACCTTTTTGAGGTCGTTCATAACGAAACATTGAACCGTGATAGAAAAAACGGTGCACTCCTCCAGCCTTATCAAGTTTTTTTTGTATGAAGGCACGTACAACTCCAGCTGTCCCTTCAGGTCGAAGACAAACATCATTTTCACCTTTATCTGTAAAGCGGTACATCTCTTTACCAACTATATCACTACTCTCACCAACTGAACGTTTAAAAAGGGTAGTTTCTTCGAGTAAGGGAGTCTCTATAAAATGAAAACCATAGTTTTGTGCTACTTCTGTTGCTATGTTTATAAAATAGGTAAACCTTTCATAGTCCTCACTTAAAATATCGTTCATTCCTCTGAGTGACTTAATCATTTGTATCCTTGATATTGTTTAATATGTTTTTTGTTATTTCACTTCTGCTTTGTGTTGCGTCTATTGTGACTAGCTCTATGTTTAAGAGCTTTGTGGCCTCTACGATAGAGTCTTGAATATCCAGTAAGTATTGTGATCCACGAAGCTCAATTCCATCGAGCTTTTTAAGTGATAGACGGTACTCAAGTACTTCTTTACTTAGGCGCAGTAAAAAAACCTTGTCAGGGTAAATATTTTGGGTTGCAAAATTGTTAAGAGAAACTAAATCACTTTTAGCAAGTTCACCTTGGACTAAGGCATAAGCAACACCACTAACAGCACTTCTATCAGAGATTATCATCTTGTGTAAATGAGGTTTGATGACTTCTTGAATATGTTCTGCTCGATCAGCTAAAAACAATAAAAATTCAGCTTTTTTGCTTTGTGCTCTTGCAGATAAAACTATTTTACGTATGTCTATCCCAACACTGGTTCCACCCGGTTCTTTTGTTATGATGGCATCTGGAAAGTGTTTTGCAAGTTTTGCTATTTGTGTACTTTTACCAGCTGTGTCAATTCCTTCTATTGCTATGTACATTAGCTANCAGTTCTTATGATTTTTTCTACTTCTTTAGGAAGTAAATGCTCTGTTTTAGCATCAAATGCTAACAAGTTGCGAACGATTGAAGAGCTAATGAATGCGTGCTGTAACTTTGGCATGAGATACACTGTTTCTATGGAATCGTCAAGAGAGTTATTGAGGTAGCCTAGTTGAAGTTCATACTCGAAGTCACTGACCGCACGTAGACCACGGATTAATATTTTTGCATTATGCTTTGAAGCTAAATCTACTGTTAGGTTATTAAATCCTACAACACGAATATTTTTCAAGTGAGCAGTTGCTTTTGTAATCATGTTGATTCTTTGCTCAAGTGTAAACATTGGTTTTTTATCTTTTGCGATAGCTACACCAATGATAACTTCATCAAAAAGGTCCAAAGCTCTTTGTATAATGTCGAAATGTCCATTTGTAATAGGGTCAAAAGTTCCTGGGTAAAGTGCTATACGATTCATTTATTTCCATCTTTTATATAAATTATTTTCAATTTGCAGTAAGTCAAACCATTTTCCTATGATGAAGTTTTCCATCTCATCAAGAGTTTGTTGCTCTGAATAGTATGCCATTACAGGGGGTGCTATTATGATTCCTAAACTTGCAAGTTTATGCATATTTTCAAGGTCAATGCTTGAAAATGGCATTTCTCTTGGGGCTAGTATTAGCTTTTTTTGCTCCTTTATCATAACCGNAGCACATCTAGTAATAAGGTTGTCACTAATTCCACAGGCTATTTTTGCCAATGTGTTCATACTNCATGGNGCNATAAGCATCGCATCAANACCAAATGAACCAGAAGCGATNCTTGCNGAAATATCTTCATTATTATGTTTTATAATATTCATTTCTTTTTTTAAAACAATTTTAGAGTTTTTTGACATTATAAAATGCTTTTCAATGGACTCAGGAAGTAGTTCTAATGTTTTTAAGCCAAGGTTTACACCACTTGCTCCACTTGTTGCAATAATTATCTTTTTTATACTCATTTCATTTTAACCTGATTTCTACCAATAATTTTAACTCGAAGTCTTTTCATATTATTTTTTTGAACTGTTATTATATCGTGAAGTTTTCCACTTTGGAGTGCTTTGGCTGAAAAAGAGATAGTAATGTTCTTGTTATCGATGCTAACAATTACATGAGAACCTTTTTTTACGAGGTACAAGGCTCTAATATCTTTGTTGGTTAGTATTGTATTTATTTTAATATTTCTTTTTGCTTGTGTAATATTTTGTTGTTCTAGAGTCATTGGTAGGGCTTTTAGTCTGTCAAGTTGTAGAGATGTTTTTGTGAGATTAAAGGCTGAAAGTTTTGTTGCTTTTTTAATGTTAGTTCTAGAGGTGTAAACTATAATCTTCGCGTCAATGAGATAGTCAAAAAAAATCTTTTTATTTTCAAGCGTTTTTATACTTAAGACGCCTTTTTTAGAAAGAAAATATTTTTTCGGCATCCTAACATTGTACTTAAGCGGAAGAGATTTTATATATCCTCTAGGAATAATCTGTATAGAATCAATCCTTATGTTTTGATACTTTTGTTTATAAGCATTTCTTATAGAGTCTTCAATGAAAGTAAGGCTAATGGGACTACGTTTTATAAACTTTGTATATTTACTCGATGATTCGAGCGAATCATAACCGTGAGAAGATAGAAGTTTTCT
Source organism: Sulfurimonas sp. (assembly GCA_016764205.1). Next base: position 118 of record JAESSH010000038.1, on the reverse strand, counting down.
AAGGCTTTTTGTTTTAACTTTTTTAGAGTAACGGTTCTTGTCAATCTTATAGAGAGTTAAGTTATAACCTGCATCAGGGAAAATATCTTGAAGTTTAATGTTGTTAGAGTTAACAAAA
>JAESSH010000037.1 GCA_016764205.1 Sulfurimonas sp. | reverse complement strand
TCACCAATACGATGAACCCGTTTACTTGATTAGTGTTGTTGCAAAAATTTTAAATATTCATCCTCAAACACTTCGTCAATANGANAGAGAGAACCTTATATGCCCAGCNCGAACNAATGGGCGNATCCGTTTGTATTCTCAAAGNGATATAGATAGAATCAAACTCATTTTAAGACTTACTCGTGAGCTNGGTGTTAATCTTGCTGGAGTTGATATTATCTTACGTTTAAAAGAGAATGTNGATTCTATGGAGAGTGAAATNGCNGAGTTAAGACATGAGGTTTTAAAATCGAAGAATGCTCACTCNGTTTCCCCAGATAAGGCNCTNGTTACAAAAAGAAGNATCTACGATATAATTATTTTNCANGAGTAANTNACTCTTACTCTCGTAGTCTTTGTATNTTAGCNCCAACTTTNTCTAGCTTTTCTTTTAGTTTGTCATACCCACGATCAAGATGATAAATNCTGTGTATATTTGTAGTNCCCTCAGCNACTAAGGCTGCAAGAACTAAAGCACTTGAAGCTCTTAAGTCTGTNGCCATTACATCTGTTGCAGAGAGTTGATTTTTTCCACTGACAGTGGCAATATTTCCACTCAGTGTAATATCTGCACCCATACGTTGCAATTCACTTACATGCATAAANCTGTTCTCAAAAAGCCTTTCTTCTATAATAGACACNCCNTCTGCNTGCGTAGCAAGTGCTANAAATTGAGCCTGCATNTCTGTAGGAAAAGCAGGATACTCTTGTGTTACAATTTTTACAGGTTTTATATCCNAAGANGGATGAATGGTNATTGTATCTTTTGTGAGTGTAAAAGTACTTCCCATTTCTTCAAGTTTTGATAAAACTGCACCAAGATGTTTTGGCTCAACATGTGTTAGTGTAAGNTCAGAACGTGTGATAGCACCAGCACAAAGGTAGGTACCTGCTTCNATTCTATCTGGAATAACAGNAAACTCACGTATGTCGATACATTTTCCATTTGTACCATGAATAGTTAANAATGCNGTTCCTATACCTTCAATTTTAACTCCATTGTCATTGAGAATTTGGCANAGNTGAACNACTTCAGGCTCTCTTGCTGCATTTGTAAGNNTTGTGTTTCCCTCTGCAAGNGCTGCTGCCATAANGATGTTTGCAGTCCCAGTGACAGTAATNTTATCAAAGGTAATATTACATCCCTTGAGNCCATTTGGAGCACTTGCTTCTATGTAACCAGCTTTTATATTTATNATTGCACCCATTTGCTCGAGGGCTTTTAAGTGTAAGTCTATAGGACGTTGTCCTATGGCGCAACCACCAGGAAGTGATACCTCACAATGACCAAATCTTGTTAAAATAGGACCCAAAACGAGAATGGAGGCTCGCATAGTTTTAACAATATCGTAAGTTGCTTTTGTCTCAGTAATACCTGANGTGTCAACAACTACCTTATCTTCAAGAAAGTCACATGAGGCACCAAGGTTTGTAAGAAGTTTTAAAAGAGTATTTATGTCTACAACTGAGGGTAGGTTCTTTATATGCACACTATTTTTTGCGAGAATTGTCATAGCAATNAGTGGTAATGAAGCATTTTTAGCACCAGATATTTCTATTGTTCCGTTTAGGGATTTAATTCCCTCTANTTGTAAGTAATCCATTGCTCTCTTTTTTATATAGGTAAGTGNGGGCATTATACTATAATCTTAGTAAATTATTATTTTGATATACTTGCGTAAGTTAAGAGAATAGTAGAGAGGATTANTAGATGAGTTCAGCCCTAGATAGATTAAAAAACTTAACAAACAAGTTATCTAGTTATGAATTAGCAAGAAAAGAAAATATAAAGATTTTAGAAAAATTATTTANNGAAATAGGTATAGATAAAAAGCTTGAAANATTTAAAGACNTGTTTNACTTTAAGGCTATCAATCTTTCAGGAGCCTCNCTTTTACAAGAAACATTNGGAGAGATAAAAGAAGGAAAATATCTCCAAGTATTAGCAATNTCNTACGATAAAGAAGCCCTCGTAAAATCTAAAAATATNTCTTTAGCATATTTTGGAAGAGTAGAAAANGTTCCAGTAGAATTAAAAGACAAGGTTATTGAATTTATCATACGTTATCGATTTGAAAAAAGCTTTATGACCCTNGAACATTATAATAATATGCTTANAGNNCTGACACCTTAAATGTATTCTTTTTACTTTTACTTATGGTTAAGATGGGCGNTTCGAGTNAGTTTATGTAGTATTGTNCTTGCCNTAGTAGGGGCTCTTTTTGTTACAGTATTTATTTATATACAACAAGGTTTACCANCNNTAAGNGNAGAAGTGTATCTCGCCCTTTTNGACATANTGATATTTTGGTTTCCNTTAATGTGGAGCTTATCCCTGTTAGTCGCATTATTTCGTTCTTTAAAACATATTTTTAATGTAGAAATNAANGGNTANAGACTTGCTCTTTTAGAATGTTCNAGTAAGGAAGAANTTTATGATATCGGTTATGGNGATATTGTNAAAGTATGGAGAAAGTGGTTTANNGTAATGATTTGGCTGGTTGCTNGTCAANTTCTTTTAGNNNCTGTTNTNNNATATNTNTTTACTTCNTANNCNAGTGTANTTGAATGGNTTAANATNTACTTCTTGTTTCTTTTTGTACTTCTTTCAGGATATTTTTCNTTTATTTTACTTGGNGGNAGATGNAAGAAAGTGAAGCTTGTNAAATGCTAATTTTCATAGANATAGAAACNACNGGTTTAGANGATGAAGATAAAATATGCTCGATGGGAATNATTTATGAAGAAAACAATAGNNTAAAGTCNCAGCATGAACTTTTTAATGATGGGAAAAAGATAAAAGCAAAAGCATCAAGTATAAATAATATAACAAATGAAATGCTTTTAAACAAGCCTACTNTCAAAANGAGTANTCTCTATAAATTTTTAGATAAACATAATGATAAAAGNACAATACTNGTNGGTCATACTATTGAAGATGACATAAAAAAGTTAGNANAAGTTGGNTTTAGNTTNNAAGGAAAAATACTCAACACCAAACGTANTTCAAANCANCTCATAAAAGAATGTGAAAGTTATACGCTAAANTTTTTAAGGTATGANTTAAAACTTTATAAAGAAGAAGATGAAGAAAGAAAAANATTAGANCTTGATGAAAACCTTTGTGNNNCTAAGGCCTTACATGATGNAATTATCGTTAANCTTTTATATAACTACCTTTTAAATATACAATCNCAAGATACAATGCTCTCCCTTAGNTTTAAAAATGTTTTACTAGAGAAGTTTGAGTTTGGAAAGTATAAGGGACGCTACATCCAAGAGGTATGTGAAAATGATAAAGGCTATTTAGAATGGCTTTTGTCTAATATGGATTTAGATGATGATTTACGATATAGTATCAGTTATTATTTATAAGGATATTTTTTGAAGATAGCAGTAGAGTGTACGTCCCCATTATTACAGAAATCTTTAGAAGTTTTTTTAGTGAAGTATCTTAGCTCGAGAAAACTTTGTGACATTGTTATAAGAGATGAAGCATGTCTNAATGATATACGATGTTTTTACATNTCAAGNAAGTCTGNTAGTGACCTTTTNAAACCNTTTTCAAAGGGACAGCTCATNNTATCTCTAGAAAAAAAGTACGAATCTTTGACAAAAANTAAACNAAAAANNAGTAGTAAATCTTCAAAGAATGAACCTTTAAACTTTGAAATATTAGAAAAAAGAATAGACTATTTAACGCAAGAGTATAAACAAAGTATTTTAAAAGCAATNCAAGCATTTTATGAAAAATAAACCAGATANTAAAAAAATTATTATGGGAAAGTTNAAAGGAAANACTTTGAAGCTTCCTTCTTCAGAGACAACACGAAGTTCTAAAAANATAGTACTAGAATCTTTTTTTAACACACTTCAGTTTGAGATAGTTGATTCTACTTTTGTAGAAGTATTTTCTGGAAGTGGCTCTATTGGTCTGGAGGCTTTAAGTAGAGGTGCAGCTGCTGTTATTTTTATGGAAAAAGATAAAGAAGCATTGAAAATTTTAAAGCAAAANATAAAACAAACAAACCCTAGTCAATGTAGTATTTTTGCAGGAGATAGTTTTTCAAATATTANGACNGTAGTAAAGTCACTAAAAAACAAAGAAGATGAAGTNTATTTTTATATTGACCCACCTTTTAGTATACGCGAAGGNATGGAAGATATTTACGAAAAAATGATGCTNCTCATNAAATCCCTACCTCANAAAATGGTAAAAATGATTATAATTGAGCATATGACNGGTTTAGNAATTCCAAATANTATTGGTGCNTATGAACTGAAAAAATNTAAAAAGTTTGGAAATACAACTCTTTCTTATCTTAGAGCAGCGGAAGTGGAATAAATATTGCTAATTTTATAATACGAGAGGACTATTATGAAATATATTATATTTTTTTTACTTTTAACAGTGCTAAGNCATGCAACAAAAATTAGNGACGTAGCCAATATTGTTGGTGTCCGAGATAACCAGATTATAGGTTACTCCCTTGTTGTAGGTCTTAAAAAAACTGGTGATGGAACAACCTCAAAGTTTACTCTTCAATCTATTTCTAACATGCTAAAAGCCATGAATATTGATATGAATCCTGTGGATATAAAATCAAAGAATGTNGCTGCGGTTGTNGTTACTGCTAGTTTAAGACCATTTGCAAGACATGGGGATACCTTTAATATTACAGTTTCATCTATTGGTGATGCAAAATCTTTAGAGGGTGGAACACTGCTTATGACACCATTAAAAGGAGTCGATGGTAAGATTTACGCACTTGCGCAAGGTCCAGTGAGTATTGGTGGAAGAAACGAAAAAGGGGCAGGGAGTGAATCCCATCCAACAGTTGGTCTTGTTTATGAAGGTGGTTTAGTTGAGCGAGAGATTGCTATAGACCTTTATCATCAAAAGTATGCAACGCTTTCTTTAAAAGAATCGAGTTTTAGAAATTCAGTAGCTGTACAAAGGGCAATAAATGAGGTCTACAATACACAGGTTGCAGTGGCAATGGATTCTAGAAGTATAAAACTCAAAAAGCCAGATGAACAATCAATGATTGAGTTCTTAGCTGAGATTCAAGATATAGATATGCATTACCAAACAAAAAACAAAATAATTATAAATGAGAGAACAGGAACTATAGTTGCTGGNATTGATATAGAAGTAAAGCCAATTATATTAACACATGGTGATATAACGATAAAAATCACAGAACAAGTTTCTCCTGATCAACCGCAGGGTTCAATAGTGATTGACGAATCCCTTGTCATAGGTCTTAATGAAAATGAGCTCTATACAAGAGAAGGTACAACAACAGTAGCAAATTTAGTCCGTTCATTACAAAAAATGGGTGCTACGCCAAAAGACATAATCTCGATTTTAGAGACAATGAAAAGTGCAGGAAGTATTTCTGCTGAATTAAAGGTAATATAAAATGAATTCTAATGGACTTACTGCACTACATTTAAACACAGTTGCACAGCAACACACAATCCCAAAGATTGATCCAAAAGCTGAAGATTCAGAGTTGCGAAAACAAACAAATGCCTTTGAAGCAGTTATTGTTAAGATGTTGATGGATAATGCTATGAAAGATGAAAAAAATCTTTTTTCAGAGCAAAATGATCCAGGAGATAAAATATACAAGTCGATGTATAGAGATGAGCTCTCAAAAGTGAGTGCTGGAGGCTTTGGTTTTTCTCAAATGTTGTATGATTACTTATCGCAGAAGCATTAATTAATTTATAAATTTGTCGATATAGCTGTAGAGAGATAAAAGTTTTATGACAAATAAAGGATAAATTATGATTTCACAGGTAAGCAACGCAAACGTACGTACTGCCTATACAAATAACTCCTCAGATAGCAAAGAGGTAGGAAAAAAGGCTACAACACTCTCTTCTCAGGGTGATATGAGTAAGGTTGAACAGATTAAAGAAGCTCTAGATTCTGGAGAGTACAAAATTAATCTACAAGCCTTATCAGAAATAATAGCTGATGAGTTATTGTAAAAAATAAAAATTAGTCAAAGGGGTTATTATGTTGTCTCATCATTTACAAGGTGCTTTAAGTGACTTAAGGGATTTGATTCAAATTACTCAATCGGACATAGCAGATATTAAAGAAGCTAAAAATGATCAACAGTTTAAAAGATTATCACTTAAAGAAGAAAAATTAAAAAGTTTTGAAAATAAAAAATCGATGATTGATCATGAAATATCTTTACAAATGAGTGCTTCGCCAGACAAAGATTTATCACAACTTTTAAATGAGGAACAACATACGGCTCTTGGGGAACTTAAAATTGAACTCTCAAATCTGCGAGACATAAATAAAGAATACGCAAGATTCGTTTTAAGTGTTAGTAATTTATATAATACATTTTTAGAAAGACTTGTACCAACAGAAATGCAAGGTTATAATAAAGTGGCATCAAAAAATTCTGCAATCTTAGAAGTAAGAGTTTAAGATGGCTTCTATATTTAATGCACTTCATATTGGCTACGCAGGATTAAATGCTGCTCAGGTAGGAATTAATACAACAGGACACAATATCGCTAATGCTGAGGTAGATGGTTATACACGCCAACGTGTAGTGGCAACAGCAGCTACTCCAATAGTAATGGCTCCGGGAAATGTAGGTAACGGCGTTGAAATACAAACGATTAAAAGAATTTTTGATAATTTTGTTTTTAATAGGTACACAACAACATACCAAGAAAAAGAATATACTGATTTTCAAAAAGCNACNNTAGAGCAACTATCTACCTATTTCCCAGAGATTGATGCGGTTGGAATAAAAGCTGATTTGCAAGAGTATTATANTATGTGGCAAACATTTGCAGATAACCCAGATAATAGTTCNATAAAAATNGCACTTGCTAAACAAACAGAGGTATTATCTGAGCATATCTCATATACGCAAAATCAAGTCACAACATTACAGTCGGAGTTAAATAATCAACTTTTCGTAAATGTTAATCAAGTAAATACTTTAGCAAAAGAACTNGCAGAACTNAANCGTTCGATANNTATAGCAGAANCAGGAACTGCATATGAAGCGAATGACTTAAGAGATAAAAGAAATGTAATAGAAAGAGATTTATCACGTTTAATTGGTGCTAAAACAAGTGCAGGACTCCTTGAAGCTAGTATTCAAGTAGATAGTAATTCAAATACAAAGACAGGAAGTTATACTGTGAGTGTTAATGGGTTTAATATAGTTGATGGCACGAGCTACCATCCTATTCATATATCAAATGATGAGAATGCAGGTGGATTTTATTCCATATCATTTGAAAGAGAAGATGGTGTTTTAATTTCAATTGAAGAAAATCTAAATGGTGGTAAAGTTGGTGCAATTCTTGACCTACGTGGTGGAAGTATTGATTCAACGAGTGGTGTTCCACAAGATGGAATTCTTCAAAATGTAATCGCAGAGTTGGATGCATTTGCCTTAGGTTTAATCGAATCTACAAATAATTTATATGCACAAAGTGCAACAAAGAGAATGGACTCTAATGTAATAAATATTGATCCAACTAGTTCCATTCTATCTTCAGGTTTAAATGTTAAAGAAGGTTCTTTTAATCTGATTATATACGATATAGATGGAAATATTACTGCGTCCAGAGAGATGAAAATTGATGTTGGAACATCGATGCAAGGTCTAGCTGGAAGTAATTCTATCGAGGCACAACTCAATGCAAATGTAGATGATAATGCTGATGGAAGTGCAGGAAATGACATTGATGATTATCTCAATTTTAACTGGGCTACCTTTGCTGATGGAAGTAGTAAACTTGAATTTACCTTGGATACTTTTTTAGAGTCACAAGGTTATAGATTTGCGATTGAAGATAAACTAACTACAGATGATTATGCTTCAGGTTCAAATTTTGCTGGTGCACTTGGTATGAGTAGATTCTTTGATGGTAATTCTGCGAAAAATATAGATTTGACTTCAAAGTACAAAGAAAACCAAACACTTATGTCATCTGGATATACAGATGTTGCTGGTGATAATAGATTGGCTTTAAGTATGATACAGCATCAGTTTGAAAAATACGATTATGAAATTGATAATACACTTTTTAATACAACAAGTTATGGAATGTTTGATGTTATAGCGACAGGAGTAGGAACACATACAAATGCAGCTATTTTAAGGAGTCAAACCGTTACAACACAGTTTAATGCTGTGGAGTTAGAGTACTTTTCTACTTCTAAGGTAAGNATTGATGANGAGCTNACAAANCTAATTAGGTATCAAACTNCTTATGGTGCTGCAGCAAAAGTTATTACAACTATTGACCAAATGATACAAACATTACTTGGTATTAAACAGTAAATAGCGAAAGTACTTTGCCCTTTTTTAGTATATTNATTCTNATTTTTGTATTTTCATTTTCATTTCTCGGNTCCTNNATATATGGGTTTGACGCCTATACCCTGAATGCTGATAGAATTTTATTGCAACCGAGTATAGAAAACTATTTAGGTACAGATAGATTAGGACGTGATATTCTAGCGAGACTTATGGAAGGTGGGAAAGTATCTTTAATTATAGGAGTAGGGAGCGCTTTTATAGCATCCATAGTAGGACTCTTATTTGGTTCACTCGCTGGATACTTACGTGGAAGTGTTGATAAGACTTTTATTGTTATTGTAGATTTATTTTTAACCTTTCCTACGTTTTTTTTATTANTAGCNCTTGTTAGTTATGTAAATGCCTCGCCGTGGGTATTGATAGTTATTATTTCTATTACAGGATGGATGACAACTGCAAGACTGATTCGTTCCGAGAGTTTTAAAATTACTTCTCAACCTTTTATTAAGATTCTCAGTATTGCAAAAGTGAACAAGTTCAAGATTTTATTTAAATATTATGCTCCAATCTTAGCTCCAATCTATTTTGTAAGTTTTACCTTTGGTGTTGGTGGGGCTATACTTGCAGAGTCAGGGTTGAGTTTTTTAGGTCTTGGAATCGTAGCCCCACAAATGAGTTGGGGAACTATTATTAGTGGTGGAAAAGATGTTGTAGAGATTGCTTGGTGGGTTAGCTTTTTCCCCGGTTTAATGATATTTCTTGTAACTTTTTCATTGATAAATATTTCAAACTATCTACAACAACTAACGAATAAAAAACAGATACAAAATGGATAAGTAAAATAAAAGAGCAAAGAAGATATACTTCTTTTTATATATAAAAATATTTAATTTGAGGATATATTGTGGTATTGATGATAGANAATTATGATAGTTTTACTTACAATATTGTTCAATACTGTCGAGAANTAGGTGCAGATTTAAAAATTATNAGAAATGATGAGATGAGTGTTGAAGAGATTCAAAAATTAAATCCAGAAAANATTATTATTTCTCCTGGTCCTGCATCTCCAGATGAAGCGGGTATTACACTTAGTGTTATAAAGTTCTTTAGCGATAAAATACCCATTTTGGGAATTTGCTTGGGTCATCAAAGTATTGCTCAGGTTTTTGGAGCAGATGTGGTTCGTGCAAAAAGAATGATGCATGGAAAAACATCGACAGTGCTACGNCAAGGTGAATGTGANNTATTTAAAGATGTACCTATGAANTTTATTGCAACAAGGTATCACTCTCTTATTGTAGATAAAAAAACATTACCAAATGTGATTGAAGCTACAGCTTTTAGTGCAGACGACAATGAAATCATGGCATTGAAAATTAAAGANAAAGAAATTTATGGTGTACAGTTTCATCCAGAATCAATAATGAGTGAATATGGGCATACGATGCTAGGAAACTTTTTAAATATATGATGAATAAACTTATATTACTCAGTATTATAAGCTTAGATGTCCTTTTGTTACTCTACCAAACTACTACTATTTCTCTCTCTGCTCATGAGGCTAATTTACTCTATGGTGACTTCTCCTTTATNCAGTGGATAGAAAAAAGTGTATTAAACTTATTTGGTCAAAGTGACTTAGTCTTACGCATACCTATGATTTTTTTACATCTCTTAAGTGTAATTTTATTGTACCTAGTTTCTATGAAGTATATTAATGATTCAGGGCATAGAATATGGAATATACTTGTGTTTATTTTACTTCCTGGAATTATAAGCTCTGCATTAATGGTGGACAGCGCAGGTTTTATTATCTTTGGATTATTGCTTTTTATTTATATCTATGAAAACTATGCGCTTGAGTATACATACCCATTGTTAGCTTTGTTTAGTGTATTTGATGAAGGCTTTATATATCTTTTTATAAGTTTAATTTTTTACGCATATTATAAAAAATACACAGTTCTTTTACTCCTGAATATTATCTTGATTATTATTTCTGTATATTTATATGGGATTAACTTACATGGTTCTCCTGAGGGTCATTTACTCGATACCATTGGTCTGTATGCAGCAATTTTTACTCCGATAATTTTTATATATATATTTTATATTTTATACAGACGTTTTTTATCAAAAGAGATTAATGTATTGTGGTTCATCTCATCCATCCCTTTGCTAATCTCTATTCTTCTTTCTTTTAGACAAAATATATACATAGCAAATTTTGCCCCTTACTTTATTATGGCTTTGCCTTTGGCTGCACAAACTTTTTCCACTACTTACAAAGTAAGGTTGAAAATATTTAGAAAGAAGTATAAAATTATTTTTTTCCTTTCTTTTCTTTTTTTGTTACTTAATTTCTTTGTTGTTATTTTTAACAGAGAACTCTATATATTTATTGAAAAACCTCAAAAACATTTTGCGAGAAAAATGCATATAGCAAAAGAGTTGGCATTTGAGTTGAAGAAGAAAAATATTTTATGCGTAAGCACAGAAGAAAGTATGGCAAGACGATTGAACTTTTATGGAATTGGAATTTGTGATGTATTTCTCTTATACGAAGTAGCGCTAGATTCTCAAATAACGAAAGATAGTGTAACTATAAGTTACAAATATAGACCTATATATAAGGCAGTTGTTACAAATATAAACAGTTTGTAAGTCAACTTAGTAATTAAGTATACATACAAGAAACTTGTTAAGGTCTCTATGCTAGAATACGATTCAAATATTAAAATAGGGAATTTCACATGGCTCAAAAAGCGATACGCGAATATGATGCTAAGTCAATCTTAGCAAAACATTGGGATAAATATTTTCCAGACTTTACTTATGCATATGAGACTGTTATGGTTCAAAATGGATCAGAGTTAATAGAAGCTGCCAAAGCAAACGCTTGGTTAAAAGAGAAAACATTAGTTGCAAAACCAGATATGTTATTTGGTAAACGTGGTAAAAATGATTTAGTACTTTTTAAAGATGCTAAGCCAGGTGATGTTTCTTTAGCTAAGGCTGCTTCATGGATTGATGAAAAATCTTCATCTGATCAATCTGTATACTTTTCATTTGACGGTGATACTCCTACTGGTGAACCAAGTATTGATAGATTGACGCATTTCGTTGTTGAGCCATTTGCTCCGCATGAACAAGCTGAAGAGTATTATGTATCTGCTACTTGTGTTGGTGATGATGATGTTATTTATATGTCAGCTGAAGGTGGAATGGAAGTTGAAGAGGGATGGGATGAAAAAGTTACTGAGGTAGCATTTGCTATTACTGCAAGTGAAGATGAAATTGCAGAGGCAATTCGTGCCAATGTACCTGCTGATGTTGCAGACAAAGATAAGGCGCAATTTGCTGAATTTTGTATTGGTTTCTTTAAAGCATACAGAGAATTAAATTTCGCATACCTTGAAATCAATCCTTTTGTTATGCAAGGTAATAAAATCGAGTTATTAGACATGGTTGCAAAACTNGATGATACTGCTGGTTTTATGATGGTAGAAGAGTGGGGNGANGNTNCATANCCTACAGCATTTGGTATGGAGGCTAAATCTCCAGAAGTTGAAGCTATTGAAGAAGCTGATGCAAAAACTGGTGCTTCATTAAAACTAACACTCCTCAAACCAGAAGCTAGAATTTGGACTATGGTTGCTGGTGGTGGTGCTTCAGTTGTTTATGCTGATACTATCGCTGATATGGCTGGAATTGATGATTTAGCAAACTACGGTGAATATTCTGGTGGTCCAACTACTGGTGAAACTAGATTTTATGCAGAAACATTACTTGACCTTATGACGAGAGAAAAAGATCCAACAGGGCGCGGGAANGTTATGATTATTGGTGGAGCTATTGCTAACTTTACNGATGTTGCAAAAACTTTCACAGGTATTATTCAAGCATTTGAAGTTTATGCTGATAAAATGAAAGAAATTGATCTTAAAATTTATGTAAGACGTGGTGGACCAAATTATGAAAAAGGTCTTAAAGATATTAAAGAAGCAGCAGATAGATTAGGTTTATACATTGAAGTATACGGACCTGAAACACATGTTACGGATATTGTACGTATGGCATTAGAGAAGTAAGGGGAAATCATGGGAAAACTATATACAAAAGACACACAAGCGATTTTTTGGAATAACAATAAAACTGCTATCCAAAGAATGTTAGATTATGACTATACAATTCAGAGAAAAACTCCATCTGTTGCNGCTATTGTTGCACCTACGAGTAACAACAAGTTCGAGAAATTTTTCTTTGGACCTGATGAAGTTATGATTCCTTTATTTAANACTACTAAAGATGCAAAAAGTGCACAGCCTCAGGCTGATGTNCTTTTAAACTTTGCTTCTTTTAGAACAGCATATGATGTAACTATGGAAGCACTAGAAATTGGTGGTTTTAGTTCAATGATGATAACAGCAGAGGGAATTCCTGAACGTTTAGCCCGCGCTATGAATCAAGTAGCACGTGAAAAAAATGTAACTATTATTGGACCNGCAACTGTTGGTGCAATAACTCCAGGTGCATTTAAAGTAGCAAATATTGGTGGTACTATAACGAATATTGTTAGTTCTAAACTCCACCGTGCAGGTTCTTGTGGACTTGTTACTCGTTCTGGTGGTTTNTTTAATGAACTNTCTAACATTATCTCTATCAATGCTGATGGTATTGCTGAGGGTGTTGCTATTGGTGGNGACAGATTTGTTGGTTCTGTTTTTATCGATAACCTTCTTAGAATGGAAAAAAATCCAGAAGTTAAATATATGATTCTTCTAGGTGAAGTTGGTGGTACTGAAGAGTACAAAGTTATTGATGCGATTAAATCGGGTGCTATTACTAAACCAGTTATTGCATGGTGTATTGGTACGATTGCTAANTATTATGACTCTGGNGTTCAATTNGGTCATGCAGGTGCTTCAGCGAATGCTGAAAGAGAAACAGCAGATGCTAAAAATTTAGCAATGNGAGAAGCNGGTATTCATGTACCAATATCATTTAATGAGCTCCCAGAAATTATTAGCGCTGTTTATCATGAACTTCATGCCGAGGGCGTAATAAAAGATATAGCAGATCCAGCTATGAATGTGTGCCCTACTGTGAGAAGAAGTAAAGAGTTTATTTGTACTATTTCTGATGACCGTGGTGAAGAATGTACNTACGCAGGTTTNCCTATCTCTTCAGTTGCTACTCCAGCTACTGGTAAAGGTATTGGTGATGTTATTTCCCTATTATGGTTCAAAAAACAATATCCAAAATGGGCAACAGAGTTTATAGAAACTGTTCTTAAAACTGTAGCGGATCATGGTCCAGCTGTCTCAGGTGCACATAATGCAAAAGTAACAGCACGTGCTGGAAAATCTGTTGTTGAATCACTTGTAACAGGTCTTTTAACAATTGGTCCAAGATTTGGTGGTGCTATTGATGGTGCTGCAAAGTACTTTAAATATGCAAATGACAACGACTTAGATCCAAAAGCTTTCTTAAAATATATGAAAGGTGAGGGTGTACCAATTCCAGGTATCGGTCATCGTATTAAGTCACTGAAAAACCCAGATTTACGTGTAACTGGTCTTATGNATTTCGCGAAGGANAATTTTCCTTCGACNCCACTTCTTGATTANGCAAGAACAGTTGAAGCATTAACTACATCTAAAAAAGAAAACCTTATTTTAAATGTTGATGGTACTATTGGTATCTTAATGGTAGATATGTGGAGAGCCTTAGGGTACCCAGAAGATGAAATAAATGAATTTATTGAATCAGGTACTCTTAATGCCTTCTTTATTGTGGGTAGATCAATCGGTTTCATCGGTCATGTACTTGATGAAAAACGTCTTGCAATGCCAATGTACAGACACCCAATGGACGATATTCTTTATGACGTTCCAGAAGCAGACAAGATTTAAGGAGTTTTATACTCCTTAAGTTTTTCTTCTCTCTTCCTAACTTTTAAATCAATCTTATTTTAGATATACTTGACACATGATAATATATAGGCCCCTTCCATGAAAAAAGCATTCACCCTCTTAGAACTTGTCTTTGTTATTGTAGTCATAGGTATTATAGCCGCAGTAGTTATCCCCCGCCAACAAGATAATAATCTCGAAGAAGCTGCAATCCAAGTGATTTCGCATATAAGGTACACACAACATCTTGCTATGGTAGACGACAGATATGGACAAACTTTTGGTGCAAATAATAATTGGTTTATGTCAAGATGGCAAATACAGTTTCATAACGACAATAATGGAAATAATGATGAGGTATATTCTATATACTCAGATGTAGATTTAGATGCAGGTGCTAGTGCAGATGCTAATGCAAACGAATTAGCAATTGATCCAGTTTCAGGTAGAGAAATGACAGGTAATATAAATCTTAACAGAGTTCCTAATATGAATTTAACAGATACGTATGGAATTGAAACTGTTATTTTAAATGGTGCTGGTTGTCCAGGTGGGCAACGAATATTTTTTGACCACTTAGGAAGACCACATATAAACAATACATTGCATCAAGATGTTATGACAGACCAATGTGTTATTTCTTTATGTTCAGTTACAAATTGTGCCCTAGCTGCTGCTGATGAAATTGTAAATATTGCTATAGAAGAAGAAACAGGATATGCTTGTATATGGGATATGAATACAGGACAATGTATATAAGTTTTAACAACTAAATTCAACACCAAAAAGACAATTTCCAAACTCCCTCAAACATTAAGCGACTACTAAGTAATTCTTTCCTATAATTCCCATCCACAAACACAGGGACTTAAAGTTTAAGACTCGGAAGCCTTCGGTAGAACGGGGAAACTAGGAATGTTTGAGATCATTGAAAAC
>JAESSH010000036.1 GCA_016764205.1 Sulfurimonas sp. | reverse complement strand
CTCGTTTTAAGTAAAGCGAATCAGGATTGGCTGCCATAAAAATTTGACTATCGTCTATATCATAAGGTTCTATAATCTGTGAAAAAATAGATGCAATACCAGAAAAGTTTTCTATATCCCAAAAAAGGTAATTTTTATCTGCCTTAGATTTTTGTTTCTTGTTAATAAGTTTTAGTCGTTTGGTTATATTAAAATGTGTATGAGCGGAATCATTTGTGAGTTGAATCGATTGTTTTATTTTTTTAGCATCAGCTGTATCAAACCCGAGAATACTGCCAAGTTCTATGTAAAGGTCTAAGTTTTCAAGCTCATCTTCTGATCCACCTTTTTGGTAGCTTTTTAACTTTTTGAGCCTAGCATCTGTAAAAACGAGTTTCACATTCATCTTTTCATGATTTGCATAGGCTTGTTTTGTGCGAAAAAAAACATCTTTTGCTTCTCTGTTATCAGGAAGCTCTACTGAACCTCTATATTTATGCTCTATAGTTACTTTTTGTTTATACATAGTTACAGACAACCAAAATAATCGGCTGCGTCGTCTTGATCACTATTTAAATCATCAGCTTTAAACTCTTGGGCTTGGCTTAATCGTTTCTTTATCTCTGTGTGACAATACTCAAACATAATCTTTTTTGCTTGAGCGTTATCAGCGAAAAAGCCTAAACCATGAAACATGAAAGGTTCAGCTTTGGCAATACAAAAGATTGTGCCCTCGCAATGTTCCTCAAGAAACGTAACTATATCTCTGTAGTCGATGTTAAACTCTGAAGCATGCCAACCCATTTCTTGGAGTTCCATATCCATAAATGCAGCTACTCCATACCCTGTAGTATCATCGTATGAAGCACGCAGTTTATTCATAGTTACAATTTTNTTCCAGTTTTGAGCGGCCTTAATGAGAANTCTNTCCTCATCAATGAGCCAATGGTACTGNTTTGCTAAAGCATCTTCAACACTTGCTATTTCACCCGCTATCATAGCGCTTTGTGGTGGAGTTTTATAAATAAGCATTTCGTAGTTTTTAAATGGTGCATAGACTATTTCACCTGAAATNTTGATTCCAAATTCTTTGTTTGAGTTNAGTGATTCTAAAAATGTTTGTTTATCGAGGACGATTATTTCATCAAATAGATTAAATACTTTCATTAAATTTCCTTTTTATAAATGACATTATAAAATATTTTGCTTTATTTAAGTATAATGTCAAAAATTTTTCAAATGAATTAAGGAAATACAATGGCATTAAATGTATATTATGACAAAGACACTAGCTTAGATTTAATCAAAAGTAAAACAGTTGCAATGATTGGTTTTGGTTCTCAAGGACATGCACACGCAGAAAACTTAAGAGATAGCGGAGTTAAGGTTATTGTTGGTCTTAGAAAAAGTGGTTCTTCATGGGCAAAGGCTGAGGCAAAAAACTTTGAAGTTCTTACAGTAGCAGACGCTACTGCAAAAGCAGATGTTGTTATGATTCTTCTTCCAGATGAAAATCAAGCAGAGATTTATACAAATGAGATTGCTCCAAATTTAAAAGATGGTGCAACTATTGCATTTGGTCATGGTTTTAACATTCACTATGGTCGTGTTAATCCTGCAGCCAACATCAACGTTACTATGATTGCTCCTAAGGCTCCTGGGCATACTGTACGTTCTGAATTTGTTCGTGGTGGTGGTATTCCAGATTTAATTGCTATTGGTCAAGATCCTGCAGGTAATACAAAAGAACTAGCACTTTCTTATGCCTCTGCNATTGGTGGTGGTAGAACTGCGATTATTGAAACAACTTTTAAAGATGAAACTGAAACTGACCTTTTTGGTGAGCAAGCAGTTCTTTGTGGTGGTGTTACATCTTTAGTTCAAGCTGGATTTGAGACATTAACTGAAGCTGGTTATGCTCCTGAACTTGCATACTTCGAGTGTTTACACGAACTTAAGTTAATNGTTGACTTAATGTTTGAGGGTGGAATTGCAGATATGAGATACTCAATCTCAAATACTGCTGAGTATGGTGATTATGTTTCTGGTAAACGTGTTATTAATGCTGAGTCAAAACAAGCTATGAGAGATATACTTACAGAAATTCAAGATGGTAGATTTGCNAAAGACTTTATCTTAGAAGGTCAATCAGGGTATCCTCGTATGAATGCTGAGCGTGCAAANGATAAGGTAAAACTTATTACACAAACAGGTAATAAACTTCGTGAGATGATGCCATGGATAGGAAAGTCTAAAATAGTAGATCAAGACACTAACTAATTCAAACTAAAAGAGTAAGGCATTTATTGCGTTGCTCATTGGTATTTTTACTTAACTACTATCGCTTATTTAAACAAAGGATTTATTTATGTTTTTAGAATCATTTCTCTTTTTTGGACTTTTTTTCTTGACTTCTGTTGCAATTGTTATTTTGTTTTTATTTCTTTATGCTATTGTGACCCCTTATGATGATTATAAGCTAATATTTGAAGATAAAAATACATCTGCAGCAATTGGCTTTGGTGGTGCAACTCTTGGGCTAAGTATTCCTTTATACAGTGCTTTAGTAAGTTCTGTTTCTTATTTTGATTTTTTATTATGGGCTATTATCGCAATGCTAATACAGTTAATCTTTGCCTTTATTATGACAAGAATGAAGGGTAAATATTCAGTAGAGAAACTCATCAATGAAGGTGTAATTTCTGTTGGTGTTTTGATTGCGTTTATGTCTGTGGCAATAGGTCTTTTAAATGCAGGCTCAATGAGCTACTAGAGTAACTTTTGTACTCTTATCAGTGTGGAAAGTAAAATTGCGCATTTATCCACGCTTGAACTTTTCATTTTTAACTCTGATTCTAAGAGTAATTCGCTTAGTTTATAGTAGGTTGTTGGTTTGAATTTGAGTGACATTGCTGCTTTTTCATCTACGACAAACTTTGGAGCAGGGTACCCTAGAATTTCAAGAGCATTTGGTGCGCCATTTACGCGTATATAAATGTTAAACATATAAAGCTGTGTGATGTAAGAAGTGATTGCTGTTACGATTCTAATCTCATCTTCTCCATGCTCAAGAAGGTTTTGTAGGTCATTATGGAATTCTTTTTTTTGGAGAACTTTTTTTATAAACGCATCTATACTAATTTCAGCTAGACCAAAAACAAGATTTTCTATATCTTTTGTAGTAATTTCTCTGTCATAGACACGTAGTTTATCCATTTCATTACAAGCAAGTGCAACATCCCCATTATGTATATTTAGAAGATGGGAAACAGAGTATTTATCTATATTTACTTTTTTTTCTTTTGCAAACTCAAGAACAATATTTTGTGCTTCATAATCTTTTGGATTAAAAAATCGCACACACATGGTAGAAAATTTCCCAAAAGCTTTTTTGTTATTATATGTTTTATGGTCACTTCCGTAGTAGGCATAGACGAAAACATTATCTGTATTTTTTTCGCAAAGTTCTATGAGAATATCTAAATCTTTTTTTGGAACTTTTTTTTCACTTTTTATAATCAAAATACTTCTATCACCAAACAAAGATGCTTGACTAAGATGTGCCTTTGCTGTTTGGAAATTATATTCATCATGATAAAAAATAAGGATGGAAGAATCTTCGATATTCGTAAGCATTTTTGTATACATATCTATAAGAAATGANCTCTCTCCAAAAAAAACAAAACTATTAGAAACNTTAGCATTCTTTATGGCATTGTCTAAGTCGTTTTTATACATCTACTTTTCCGACAACACTTGCAAATATCTTAGCCTTAGCAATATCTACCTTTTGTATTTTTACATACACATCTTCAAAAAGCACATTATCTTCAGTTGCTGTTAGATGTAAACGAGCACCCCTNATTTCATCATGGATTTCTGCTTTAAACTCTGGCTCAGTTGCTGTGATTCTNGCCTTAAATTCTTTNNCTATATTNTCATTTGCCCAACGTGCAAATTTTCTGTCCATAAACTGCCCCTCTATGGAGCTAGATTCTCTTTCTTTCTCACTTATTGTCATACTAAGTGCTTCGATATTTCTTAGGACGTAAGAGCCTTCCTCTGTATCATTATTGTTGATGGCTTTGAGAAGTCTATGCACAATCAAGTCTGAATAACGCCGAATTGGCGAAGTAAAGTGCGTGTATTGCTCAAACCCTAAACCAAAGTGAGATGAGTTAAGTGGAGCATATCTTGCTTGCATTTGTGCGCGAATAATGAGTGTATCAACTTCTGAGACAAGATTCATATCTTGGGCTTGTTTTTGAATATCTGTAATTGTTTCTTTGAGAGAATTTTTTATATCAATAAACATACCAATACCTGCTAACTCTTGATAAAGAATTTGAAGTTTAGTTTGTGATGGTGGCTCATGAATTCTAAAGATACCACGCTCAAATTGTGCAGCAGCTTCTTTATTTGCTAAAAGCATACAGTCTTCTACAAGAGAATGTGAGGGGGTTTCCTCTGCAACTGTAGTCTCAAGGAGATTAGAATCTTCATCNATTGACATCTCTAACTCATCTGAGCGAAAGTCATACCCGATCTGAAGTCTTTTAACTTTAAGAGCATTCGTTACAGTTCGTAAAGATGTTAAGTCATCAAATATTTTTTGCTCATTAGCGTCTTTAGCTTTTAGTTTTCCTTCGAAAAACAAATCGATTTCTTCGTAGTTAAACCTTCTTTGTGAATGAATAATGGCCTCGTAGACTTTAGAGTGAATAACTTCCAAGGACTTTAAGTCAAGTTTAATCTCAAATACATAGGCGAGTCTGTCGACATGAGGTTGGAGNGAACATAAGGTTTCACTCAGTTGGCGNGGGAGCATAGGAATAGAACGATGNGGAAGGTAAATAGAAAAACTTCTATANATNGCTTCATTATCAAGCCCGCCAAAAGGTTTGACATATTCACTTACATCAGCAATAGCAACATAGAGTGTAGNGTTTTCTTGATTCCAGTAGATTGCNTCATCATAATCTTTNGCAGTTACAGGGTCAATAGTNCAAAAAGGNAGTTCACGTAAGTCTTTTCTTTTTGGATGNTTTAANGCATTAACAGGAGAAAATGAAGANGCTATTTCGAGAACTTCTNGCTCAAATNCATCATGNTTATTGTNCTGGGCTAAAACGATTTTTTCATCAACCTTNGGATCTTTTATNTTTCCAAGTTTTTCCATAATCTTATAGCTTGCATTGTCAATTTTAAAAACNTCGCCTANCTCATANGATTCTAGNTCNTCTCNNGAAATTTCTACACCAGTGGGATACTCTGTTTTTAAATCNACNAAAGAAGGTGTTGCATCTTTTAAAATGATGTANCCGATACTATAGCTTATNGCACGACCGACAANNTCAACTATTTTAGCACTTGGTGCTCCACGTTTTCCAAGAAGACGCTGTGAAATGACAAGGTCTCCCTCTTTGGCATCAGATAAGTCTCCATCAGCAATGAAAAGGTCACGAGTAAGCTCTCCTATAACATTGAGGTATGCAGTCCCTTTTTGAACAAGACCAAGAGTACCAGCTCGATACTTAGAGTTGAATTTATAAATATTATTTTTATGAGTAAGATATTTTTTAGCTAAAAAGTTATGAATATGCACACTTTCACTAGGATTGACATCTTGCTCACTCAAACCAAGAGTGAGCCTAATAAGGAGGGATTTCAATGAATTATCTGATGTTTTCTATTGCTGCCATAAATGCTTCAAGGTTAAGATCGTATTTTGCTATAATTTCTTTTGCAGCTTCAACACTTGCATCTGTTACAACACCGTTAATTGGGACTGCTAAACGTACAGCATTTAAAATTGCAGCAGGTCGTATGCCATCAGGAGTATCAGCCTTATCTGGTTCCATACAATGCCCTAGAACATCCACTAAACCTTTTTCAAATTTCCATTGCTGAAAGATGGTAGCTGAAACTTCTGGGGTGTCTGCACCAACAACCTGTTTTTCAGCCATTTCAACATTACCGAGCTCAGCTAAGGCATCACGAAATTCTTCCTGTTTTTCATCATTAATAATTTGTTGCGCAATAATAACCTTTCCTATTTCAACAAGAAAAGCTGCTGGAGATAAAACACCTAAAAGTTTGTTTTCCTTTTTGATACACCAAGAGGTGACAAGCGCGTGTTGTTTCTTAGATAATGATGAAAACATATCCTTGCTAATGCCATAAGGAGAAAGATCTAATGAAAAACTTTTTTTTACAATAGACGCTAAGGCAAATCCACGAACTGTACCCATTCCAAAGAGACCAACTGCTTGGCTAACTGCATTGATCTCGCGTGAAAAACCATAAAGTGGAGAGTTTGCTGCTTTTAAGATAGCTGCGGTTAAAAGAGGATCTTTTTCTAATATCTTTACCATATCATTAAAGTTACTATCTGGATCGTGATATACCGCTTCAATTTGTATCGCAGATTCTGGGAGTGGTGGGAGTTGTTTGATTTTTTTGAGTATTTCTTCAGTCATTTTCTCTTTCTTTATTAAAATTTTATAAGTTATTTAAATAATTATAGTGCATATTTATAAATAAGAACTGAATGTTTACAAAATAGTGATATTATTTTTCTAGATAATTTAGAAGGATATATAAAATGCAAAGAGACGCGATACTAACTCAATTAGGATATACACCAAATAAAGCACTTGTAGAACAACTTAAAAATATAGAAAAAAATACACATGGGTATGAAAAAATTCAAAAACATATTATGGATTTGCATGATCATTTAAAGGTACACCACTCCTTTGTAGCACTCTCTAACTCTGAAGATTGTTTTAAAATTAAAGTAGAAGGGAAAACGACTGTGTCTTCACAAAAAGCACATGAAAAAATAAAACATTTTAGCGATAAGTTTAAAATAACTATTAATAAGCTCGATAAGAAAGAAACATATTACATAGTTGGCTTTAATCATTGAGTATTTTAATGACTAAGGAGCCAATGACACTCGATGGTTATGATCTTTTAGTACAAGAATTCAAATTTTTATTAGAAGTTGAAAAACCAAAAACTGTACAAGAGAAACTCGTTGCTGCCGCACATGGTGACAGAAGTGAAAATGCAGATTATCATGCTGCTAAAGAAAAACTTCGTTTTATTGACAGAAGACTTTTTTATCTTAACTCTATGATAGAAAAGTCGCAAATTATTGATCCCTCTTTACATAGCCATAGTAAGATTAGTTTTGGAAGTACGATTACCCTTTATAATGTAGATACAGATGAAGAAGAAATGTACACGCTCTGTGGAGTCTTAGAGTCGGAACCTGAAAATGGGCTGATATCAATTCATTCGCCTTTAGCAAAAGCAATGATAGGCAAAGAACTTGATGATATGTTTAGTATACAATTACCTAAGGGTAAAAAAGAGTACGAAATAGTAAATATAGAGTATAAAAATATTTTTTCATTAAAGAAAAATATTCGCAGTGAAGTTGATTTTTCTTTTCATTAAATCAAATTTTACCATCCTTTAGCTATAATCCATTTTTAAAACTACATTTTTAGGATTAGTCCGTGAGCCAACAATTAGAAGATATCGATACACAACTTTCAAACCATAAATTAAGCCAAGATGATTACATCCATATTAAAGAGATTTTAAAGCGTGAACCAAATCTTGTAGAGCTTGGAATTTTTTCAGCTATGTGGAGTGAACATTGTTCTTATAAATCATCAAAAGTGCATTTAAAAGGTTTTCCAACAAAGGCTCCTTGGGTAATTCAAGGTCCGGGTGAAAATGCTGGTGTTATCGATATTGGTGATGGTTATGCAGCTGTATTTAAAATGGAGTCACATAATCATCCTTCATTTATTGAACCCTTCCAAGGAGCGGCAACTGGTGTTGGTGGAATTATGCGAGATATATTTACTATGGGTGCAAGACCTGTAGCTTCACTCAACTCACTTCGTTTTGGTAATATTTTAAATGATGATGATATTTCTAAACACCAACGTTATTTAGTACGTGGGGTAACAGAAGGAATTGGTGCCTATGGTAACTGTATGGGTGTGCCTACTATTGGTGGTGAAGTTTCTTTTGATGAGTGTTATAACGGAAATATTCTTGTAAATGCTTTTAACTTGGGTATTGCTAAATCAGATGAGATTTTTCTAGGTCGTGCTGAAGGTATTGGTAATCCTGTCATGTATGTTGGTGCAAAAACGGGTCGAGATGGTCTTGGAGGAGCTGTAATGAGTTCTGATTCTTTTACAGAAGAGTCGAAGTCGCTTCGTCCAACTGTTCAAGTTGGAGATCCATTTACTGAAAAGCTTTTACTTGAAGCGTGTATGGAACTTTTTAAAACAGACTATGTAGTAGGGATTCAAGATATGGGTGCTGCTGGACTTACTTCATCTTCTTTTGAGATGGCGGGAAGAAGTGGTGCTGGTATGATAATGCATCTTGACAGAGTTCCAGCTCGTGAAGAGGGCATGACTCCTTATGATTTTATGCTAAGTGAAAGCCAAGAACGTATGCTTTTATGTGCGAAAAAAGGTTCTGAGCAAGCGATTATCGATATCTTTGAAAAATGGGACTTAGATGCTGCTGTAATCGGTGAAGTAACAGATACGGGAAATATGGAGCTTTTTTGGGAAGGTGAGAAATGTGGGGAGGTTCCAGTTGATCCAGTTTCTGAAGAAGCACCAGAACTTAACCGTCCTATGAGCAAGCCAAAATATTTAGCTGCTTTAGCAGCTATAACTATAGATGATTTTGACAAAGTATCCAATCAAGAAGCATTTGAGATACTTACAAAATCTATGGAAGTTGTAGATAAGTCTTGGATATATACGCAGTATGATTCTATGGTGCAGACAAATACTATTAAAAATGGTGGAATGCTGGACGCATCTGTAATCAGAGTAAAAGAAAATGGAAAAGCGCTTGCAATGTCTGCTGACTGTAATGTACGTTTTTGCTACATCGACCCTCGTGGAGGTGCTGCAGCAGCGACTATGGAAGCAGGGCGTAATGTTGCTATGAGTGGTGCGAGACCCTTAGCTATTACAGATTGTCTGAACTTTGGTAACCCTGAGAACCCAGAAGTTATGTGGCAGTTTGCAGAAGCTTGTAATGGTATCAAAGAAGCTTGTGTAGAA